>JAKPJF010000185.1 GCA_029554345.1 Spirochaetota bacterium
CCGATTCTTCCGCTGACTTCTTTCAGCTGAGTATTCATCGCTAGAAGTCTGTCTGATATTTTATTGGAAACTTCACGGTTCTGAATAGACTGATTAAGAAACATTTCTGAAAAAGTCTTAAGAGAATGAGCCTGTGAAATAACATCCGAGGTAAAGGATACCGCCTGATCTGCAAATTCGAGCTGACTCTTTGATTTTTCATTAACACTTGAAGCCTGTTTCCAAATTGAAACCGCTTTCTGCTTGATGGTGTCTGTCTGATTGTAAAAATTTAAATCGAAAGAAAGGGCATTTTTTGCGCTTTGGATTTCATCCAGTAGTTTTTCAGAAAAAACCCGGACATTATCCGAACCTTCTATCGCCGTTACAGCATCATTATCCATCGTAACAAATCTTGATTTTACATCAAGAAGCATCGACTTCTGACTCTCTATTCTGGATGCGGATTCTTCAGCTTTACGTACAAGTTCCATTACCGAATCTTTCTGGCTTTGAAGAATTACAGGTATTTCCGAAAAAAGCTCGCTGCCTTTTGTAACATCCGATAAAACGGCCTCATTGTCGTCAATAAGCGACTTTACCCCGTCTGTAAATGGTTGAACTACTTTAACGATATTTTCAAGATTCTGTGAAATAAAGTTACTCATTTCATTAAGCTTATTGGCAAGAATATCAAAAACACCTGATTTAGAAGAGTATTTACTGGATACAATTGACGCATTTAGAGCCAAAGTAAATATTTTATCCGTATCGCGTTTAATTTCAGCAACAATCATTGTCAAACGCTGAATTTCACGGGCAATACCATTGAGATCATTTTTTATGTTTGTGAGATTGGAAACAACAGAAGTGATTGTATAGTCACTGTCCTTGACATCCTTTATTGTACCTTCAACGTCACTCGAGCTGTCCGACAGATTCTTTCTGACAACTTCGAAACTTTCTTTTATACTTGAACTGGAGTCAATAACTTTATCAAGTAAAGCCATTGACTCTTCAGTTAAAGTTTTTCTGATTCTTGAATTTCTATTTACATCCTTTGCCGCCGAAATCGTCTCTTTTGCAAGAGCATCCATCTCGTCAATTCCGGGTTTGATGCCGCCTATCTCCATAAACACCTCTGAGCAAACACTCTTTATTTATACAAATACTTTTTGAAATTAGTCAAGCTAATATATTTTTATCCCGTAATATCTTTCAGCGATTCAGCCAGCTTTATAATATCATTGGTCTTTGAATTCAAGTCGTTTATCATACGGTTAAGCGTGTCGCTCAGACCGGCAATTCCTTCAATCTCCCGGATATGATTGCTGATTGCCTCCCGCATTTCCTCGCCGTGAGCCTTGTTCTTTTCCATCAAAGACTCTGCTCCTATCATATCCTGATATACTTTTTCGCCGGTTTGGCGGTTATTAACTGCAATTTCACCGTGTTTTACGACCATATTCTGGTATAATGCTGATATTACGACTGTATCCTTGTAATAATTTCTTATACGCCGCAGACTTTTAACTGCTTCAGAGATATCTTCCCTGCATTTATTTAATACTTCCCAATTATCCGAAACAGATTCAGTGACTCTTTCAAAATATGAGGATAGAACCTCAGTCTGCGCACTTGACTTTTCAGACAAACGGTTAACACCATCAGCAACAACGGCAAAACCCTTGCCGAATTCACCGGCACGGGAAGCTTCAATTGAGGCATTCAGCGAAAGCATGCTGGTTTGGTCAGATATCTGTTCAATTTCCTTAATAGCTTCCCGTACAGTGGAAGCCGTATTATTGAGATCGGAAAAAATATTTTCTGATGATCCAAGAGATGAATCAACATTTGTAAATTTATTATAAATTTCATCAATTGTTCTGCCCAGTTCCTCCTGCTCGGGAGATAGATCCAGATCTTCGAATCTTGGGATTCCCGAAAGACCATCTCCCGTTCGGGAAACATCATCGGCAATCTTCCGGATTTCGGAAATCGTTGATTGAGTAATCGCAAGTATACTCTTCCGGTCATTATCCTGTGCATAAATATTTTCGACGACCTTTGAAAGCTTCTGCCATCCGTCTATGGACATCTTAACAAGTTCATCAGACATATTTGACAGCTCCGACCCAAGTTTCATCAAATCAAAAATCAAATCTCTTTGATTCTCAAGAACCCTGCGGAGGTGTTCAACCATCGTCACAACGCTCTCTATCAGTTCTTTAAATACAACGCTTCCGAACATTGCAGGAACAAGAATAGGAGCAGCCGAACGGATTACAAGAAGAGAACCGGGAATACTTGGAGATATTATTCCGTAAATTGTAATAAACTGTGCGACAGCAATGGAGAGAAAAGCAAGAACAAGCCTGAACCGGTAGGTTTTTCTGTATTTTACAAGATGATAGATTGAAAAAAGAAGAATTACTATGAAAAAAACAGAAAAAATCATCTGAAGATAAGATGAAGAAAAAACCATTCCTTCCCTGTATCCGTGAATCCATATTGCCTGAATCACACCGTAAACAAAAATCATTGATGCCATTGCGAAACGTATTGCAAAGGCAAATTTTTTCTTATTTGAAACAAAGTTATAAACAAAAGCCCGCGCGAGCGATAAAACTATTATTGCAAAAACTGAGTTTGTAATAAGCGGAATATATTTCTGTGAAAATTTGATACCGTAAAAAAGGTCCGCTGTCAATGTTGCAGTCGTCAGAATATTTATCATTGTTATACAGCTTGCCGCAACAAGCTTATAAACAAGATCTTCACGTCTTGTTCTGACATATTCGGCAAGCAGAATATACACCATCAGAGAGAAGAGCAAAGTCTGCGTAAAATGAAGCAGAGCTATGCCGGGTTTGTTCTGCAAAAAATTAATTATCTCCATAGTTCAAGCATCCATACCGCGCCCTTAATGATGTAAAAAATACCTATGATAATAATTGCTATTGAAAAAACAATCTTTAGAATCTTCTCAGGAAGATATCTGGAAATATATGGTCCGATTTGTCCGCCGATTATCACTCCGGATGCGGCAAAAACCCATATATTAAGCATAATAAGTCCGGCATGAAGATTAAGTATTGTAATAATCCAGTCGCCTGTAGCTTCAAGAAGTATTGCTGTTGCGTTTGCTCTTCTCGTTTTAATTTTAAGCCCCTTTTCCAAAACAGGCTGACTCAATTCCGCTATTCCTGTGCCGGTTGAGGCAGAGAAAAAACCTCCGATAGGCGGAATCCACATAAAGGGATAAATATCTTCTATCGGAATATTTTCTTTAGTTCCGTAAGAGTTTCTTATTGCAGAAAAAAGCTGAAGAAAAGCCAGAAAAATTAAAACCAGACCGAGAATCAGTTTGAGCAGATTTCCGTTTATAATCAGCAAAGCATAATTCCCGAGAACAACTCCAGGAACAGTAAGCATGATCATAGTAAAACCTATCGGAAGCTCAACCATTTTATACCAGAGATATCTCAATGCACCGCTGGTCATTCCGACAGTTTCCGTTGCAATTCCAGTTGCAACGGAATTCTGTACAGGAATCTGAAGAACAAGATTATATATCGGCTGAAACAAAACTCCGCCCGAAAAACCTGATGAATTCGCAAGCACTGCTATTACAACGGCTATGGGAAACATATACCAATATTCTAGACTCATTTCACCTCCGGATTACTCAGCAATATTTTTGTAGTGTGAAAGAGTCTCATCAATCTCTTTCTGGGTTATATCGGATGAAATAGAATATGAAGAATAAGTATCCATGAAACTGTGGAGCGACTCGATATCAACACTCATTTTTGAAAGAATTTTTTCGACTTCCCTATAAGTTTCAAGCATAGTCTTAAAATCGGATATTTTTAACCGGCGGCTTTCGAGAACATTATCGGAATTTTCTACACCGCTTAATGTTGAAAGCTGATTTACCGCAAATGCAAGTTTGACATTATAATTATCCAGTTCTCTGCGCATCTGTTTTATCATGTCCTGAAGACCGATATTCATATCATTTACAAGATTTGCCATCTGCCCTATCTCGTCCTCCGAAACAACCGGCGCATGAGCATTTAAATCACCGGAAGCTATTTTCTTCGTTGCGTCAACCAAAAGCTCCATTGGAACGACAATATCTTTTGTAAACATGTTGAAAGCACCGATTACACACACAGATACTACCAGAAGCATTAAAAGCATTCTGTTTCTCAACTGGAGAATAGGCTGGTTCGCACTATCTGCATCAAAATTTTTTTCAAGCAATTGAAATTGATCAGGAGAAAGAATATTCCTTGCATGTTCCGTATAGTTTTGCAGAATTTTTTTCTGAAACACGGGAGAACTCACTTCAAGAATAATCTGAACACTTACTGAAATTGTTACTATAGCTATCAGTATAAAGTATATTGACAGTTTTTTCTTAAGCCGTGAAGGATTAGCATGCTTTCTTGTTAAGCGGTTCTTCAGAGCATTAAAAGTGATTTTCATCAGCATTCTCCTGTCTCTCAGATTTTAACCAGCGATATTTTCAAGGTCAATTATTAATTACAAATGGAAAAAATAATATGCACTTTTACAATAAATCATTTAATTCGCGCCGCTCACCAAAACCGCCGAAGATTATTTCCTATTTCACATTAACAATGAAGCCGTAATGTTTTAAAAGAAACTGAACCGGCTTTCTTAATAAAGCCCATAGTATTATTGCCGAAAAAATCAAAGCCAAAGGAAATAAAACGACGGAATAATACATCTTCTGCGGCATAATAATAAAATCAGCGGGAATATTATTACTGTAAAAATAGCCGCTTGTTTGAATTTTAAGCATTGAAAATTCTGAAAAAGAAACAGATAAAATAATAACAAAAATAATATCTCGCGGCAAATGTGATTTTTCTAAAAACAGAACCGAAACAAAAAGATATCTGGCAATATTTATGAAAAAAAACAGTGAAAACGATAATTTGACAGCGGAAATAATCGGACAATAAAAAAATGCCGGAAGCAAAGATAAAATAAACACAAACATCCATATCCTGCCGCTTTTTAGGGAATGACGGCGCATTTTCAGAGCAAGAAAAAAAGATACAAACGAGGCAGAAAGAGAAAACAAGAATTCATAAGCATAAGAATTAAAATAACTGATGCCTTCAAAAAAATGCGAATAATCTCTCTGTGAAATTACGCGAAAAACATTGCCGGTAAGCCAAAAATCTTCATCAGAACGGAAAGCTGCAAAAAAAACGGCAACAACAGGGAGAAAATAACACAACACCAGAAAGAAAGGAAGAGTTTTTCTGGCAAAAAAAACAAAATCAGAAGCTAAATTTTTCAGGTCACTTTTCAAAATGTCAGTACTCCGATCCTTCAAATGTTAAATCAGAAGGATTATCCTTCAAGCATTTTTCACATAATTGATTTCAAATATCATTGACAAGAATATATCCGGACTATATCTTAAAAATATGAAGATGACCAAGAAGACAGAAAAAAACGGGACGTATACAGAGAGACTAAAGCGCATTTTAGATGATGACGTTTCCGATATTGATTCATCAGAAATCCTGAATGCGGCTTATGACAGTCTGGAAGCCGGAGATATTGACGATGCAAGAGATCTGTTTCTTATCAATATCAACATGGATGGACATTCCGAAGATTCTTTAAATGGTCTCGCGATAGCTCTTTGTGAAAACGGTGAACCAGAAAAAGCTCTGGTAGTAATAAAAAAAGCTGTAGAGCTTTACGGTGATGACGCTATTACTCTCGCTAACATGGGCACAATTCTCGCCGAAAACGGTAAATTTTCCGAATCTGTCGAGTATTATGAAAAATCCATTTCAGCTGATCCTTATTCTTCTGAAACTTATCTTGGTCTAATTGATCTTTATGTTATGTTCGGGAATCCCGCCATGGCATTTCTTTCATGCAAAAGAGCACAGGAAGCGCTGCCGGACGATCCGGACATTAAAGAAACCATGGCTCAAATTTTAATTGAAATCGCCGCTTCACTTTAAAAAAAATCTGCGTAAAAATCAAATTATTGACTAATTTGTGCAATAATTCTCAATTGTATCACTTGCATCGGAGAAAACAATGAAAGACATAAAAAGCAGTTACATGACGGTAATGGATGATCATTTCCCTGACGAAATGTCCATAACATTCGGAAATCAAACACTTAAATACAAAAAGCGCTCATGGAAAATACAGGATGAAGGAACACTGATTGAAAAAGGTCTGCGCTATGGAGAAAATCCCGGTCAGGAAGCAGCTCTTTATGAACTGGTTAACGGAAACCTAGTTCTGGGTAAATGTGAATTCATCACGCCAGGAAACTCACTCGTATCAGCTATAGACGAAGATTCAATGCTTCAATCAGGCAAGCATCCGGGAAAAACCAACTTTACCGATATCGACAACTCACTCAATATATTGAAATATTTTGACCGCCCTACATCCGTAATTGTAAAACACAATAACCCCTGCGGAGTTTCTTCTTCGGATGATATTCTTGATGCTCTTAAAAAAAGTTATTACGCTGATAGAATTGCAGCCTTCGGCGGATGCGTTGCCCTCAACAAAGCCCTTACCAAGGAATGCGCCGAATTTATAGCTTCAGAATACTTTGAAGTAGTTGTTGCTCCTGAATTTGAAAACGGAGCCATGGACATTCTTTCAAAGAAAAAAAATCTCAGAATAATAAAAATTTCTGCGATGGATAATCTTTCTAAATACAAGTCCATGAGATTTGTTGATTTCAAGTCATTGATTGACGGCGGAATTATTGTTCAGCAGTCTCCTATAAACATCATCAATTCAAAAAACGATCTAAAAATTGCCGAAACAGAATACAAAGGAACAAAATATTCCATTGAACGCAAACCGGCGGAAAATGAATACAATGACATGATCTTCGGATGGAATGTTGAACAGGGAGTTACATCAAACTCAGTATTATATGTTAAAAACGAAACAACTGTCGGAATTGGAACAGGCGAACAGGACAGAGTCGGTGTTGCCGAAATTGCTATCTTTAAGGCATATCAGAAATACTCTGACAAACTATGTTTTGAAAAGTACAAACTTCCTTTTAAAAATCTTGAACTTGCAGTATTCGAAGGGAAAGAGTCCGCAGATAAAATTAAAGAAATAATGAATGAGACGAAAGCAGCAAAAGGCGGACTTATCGGTTCAACGATGGTTTCGGATGCTTTTTTTCCATTCAGAGACGGCGTCGATGTCGCAATAAAAGAAGGAATCTCGGCAATAATTCAGCCGGGCGGTTCTGTAAGGGATTTTGAATCAATTGAGGCATGCAACAGCGCTGATCCAAAAGTAACGATGGTATATACAGGGCAAAGAGCATTTAAGCATTAAAAAAGGCGGCCGTAAAGCCGCCTTTAAACTTATGCTTCTACAATCGCGTCCATCGGACAAACACTTGCGCAAAGCCCGCAGCCAGTGCATGAAGATGCATCAATCTGATAAGAACTAGATCCTTCAGATATAGCTTCAACCGGACACTCTGATGAACAAGCACCGCAAGATGTACATTTGTCAGTAATTTTGTATGCCATTGGAATACTCCTTTAAATTATGGTGTTAACAGGCTATTTAGAGCTTAATATGAGTCAATAAAAAAAATGAATGCCGGAGTTTCTTAAAATGAAGTTTTTACACAATATTTTCAAATCAAAAAAAGATAATGGCATCTGCGCGGAATGTAAAGCCGTTTGCTGTCATCATATAGCGCTTGAAATCGACAAACCGACTTCAAAGGCATCAAAAGATCATATCCGCTGGTATCTTTTACATGAAGGAGTTGAAGTATTTATCGACCACTCCGGCTCATGGTTCCTTAAATTCGCTACAAAATGCTCAAAACTTAAAGGCACTATGTGCGGAATCTATTCATCAAGACCCGACATCTGCAGAAATTATCCTGAGAAAAACCAGTCATGCGAATACGAAGGAGAAGGAGAATATTATAAAAGCATTTTTAAAACAGAAGAAGAATTTACAAAATACATGGACTCGAAATCATCTAAAAAAAGAAAAACTTCACCGCATCGATAATAATAAAAACACCTAGAATTATCAGGACAATTCCCATAAGCAATTCAAGCAAACGGCGTTTTGTCATGTATCTGCTTCTAACAGAAGCAGATGCAAAAATAAATGCTGCCAGAGAAAACCAGAATAAAGTAACAAACAAGACTGTTGCAGAATAAATTATTTTTACAGATATTGTAATTTCATCTGTTATAAATTTAGAAAATATTGATACATAATACAGGCCTGCTTTGACATTTGTGATGTTAGTAATAAAACCCGAAAAAAATGATTTTCCTTCCGACTTAACAGAAAAAGAATCATCCGAAGTTTTCGACATTGTTCTGATTGAAGAATAACCCATATAAATAAGATATATTCCGCCGATTAGCATTATAGCGCTTCGTAAAGACGGAATGTTGTTTATTATCGCTGAAATTCCGAATACGGCTCCAGCAACTAAAAATACGTTTCCGCAAACAATTCCTAATGAAGTAAACAATCCGCTTCTTCTGCCGTATAAGACACTGTTTCTTACAGTCAAAGCAACATCAGGTCCGGGACTCATCACGGCTAATAAATGAATGAAAGAAATAGAAAGAAGTGATATTATCATTAAAATTTCTGAATTACTGCGAACATAATGTTCGGAATAAACTCATATGATTTTATTTTGATAGATAATGCGTCCGACTTTAATTCAAGTTTGTTAAAAATTACATAATTTGAACTTGCAACAATGAATTTAGTGTCAGGTGAGATTTTTTTATCAAAACCCATAGAAAAAATAAAAGCCCTGACATCGATATTATTCCGGTTAGATTCTGATAATGTTGAGAAATCTTCTTTCTGACGTATTTGTAAATATCCGAGACCGCATGAAAATGCCGATGAAGTAGAAAACGAATATTCATATCCAAGTTTTTGCTCAAACCTAAATGAGTTTGAACGCTTTATATCTTCTATCATAATATCTCCGTTAGATATATTAATAGAATATGTCTTATCATCATGTTTGGTTGGGATATAAATTGCAGTTTCTGCGATTAATGAAGATTTCTTGTAACGTTTTAGAACTCCAAGGGTTATAGACGGAGATTTAGTCATTTCGAATCCTGACGAGCTTGAATTTTTTCCGTTTACACTATCAGATTCATAATAACTATAATCATATTTTTTTTTAGCAAAAGTACCGCCTGATAAAATTATGCCGATTTCATATTTATTTCTTCTGCTATTTGCATGAAATCCTAAAGCGGGACTAATATTAAGCGATTTTATATTTGATTTTCTTATATTATCCGGGATTTGAAATTCTTTTTCATCTTTTTTTTCATTTTTGTAAGAACAATACATTCTTAACCCAATAGAATAATCAGAAGTCATTTTATACCCGGCGCTGAGGTAAGATCCTACTGCATTACTTTTTTCATTGTTAGAATATCTGTCACTTCCTGAATATGTCCCGCTTGATTTACGAGATTTATAATTATCATCATCCTGAAGAGCAAACGATAATCCGAAAGATATTTTTTTTGACGATTTCACAAAAGATAAATTCGAAGAAAAAGTTTTACGGGAGTCAGTCTTATTACTGCCTGCATCAACGCCGTTTATCTCAAACTGAGAAGATTCCCCTTTCGCATATGGAGAGCCGTAAAGAAATACACCAAAAGATGAATGAGTTCTTGTAAGAAGAGCCGGATTCTTTACGGCATTAAAAGGACCATCATCATAAACAGACATCATTCCGCCGGCAGAGATCCCATTAGCCCTGAGCCCCTGAGAAAACAAAAGCAGTATCAAGAATAATATTAAAAATAAATTATCTCCGAATTTTCTCAAAAACAATACCTCGCAGAAAGGCCGAATTTTAGAGGATAAAACCTATCGTCTTTTTTGGTTACAATGTTAAAAAGCGGATGCCAGTCAAGAGACAATGCTAAAGGAATTTGCCTAAACCTGTATTCAAGCCCTATTAAACCGTCGGGACCTGCAACCGGTGTGTCTTTTTCCCAAATCCCCAAATGCCCTCCGACTCCCGCATACCACTGAAACTCCGAAGAAACCCCAGGTAAATTATTCTGCAACACATAAAAAGCATGAAACTCAATACCATGGTCAAGATCAGAAAGAGCCATCAGTTCAACTGCATTCGGTTTAGCAAAAAAATATTTATAAGACAAACCGTGATTACCATCTCTGCCCGCCTCAAGCCTTGCTCCAAGCGCCGCCTTATAATCTGAAGCGAAACATACACTAGAAATTATTAAAAACAAAATACCAAAACATTTTTTCATCTGTCACCACCATAAGCTCTAAAATATTTCCAGCAAGACAGAATCATAAAATTGCTTAATATTATATCAAGAATTTTTTGTTTAATCAAGTATTATTAAATTATCAAGAAAAGTATTCATTATTTGAAAATTTAACGGTATGTTGGTTTTACCAGCAATAATATCATTGATACTCTGGACATATCTTGATTTATCTATATCCTCTGCACAATTTTCGATCATCGATTTAATTGAATCATCATCTGACTCAATGTGAAATTGCAATCCGACCGAGTTTCCGTAAACAAATCCCTGATTATCACAAGCTTCGCTTTGAAAGATTTTTACCGCGCCGTCCGGAATATTAAAACACTCACCATGCCAATGGAATGCTTTAAACTTGGAAGGGAATACTTTTGCAATTCCGATATCATTTGTTTTTTCGACATCATACCAGCCGATTTCCTTATATTTATTTGCTGATACTTCCGCACCTAGTACATCGGCAATAAGCTGGGCTCCGAGACAAATACCCAGCATTTTTTTATTTTGAGATATGCATTTCTCAATGAATTTTTTTTCATTGTTCATCCATGGATACTTCAGTTCTTCATTTACGCTCATCGGTCCTCCCATAATTACCAGAAAATCTAAATCCGATAAATCAGGAAACAATTCCGACTCGAAAATTTTTGTAAAAGAAATATCAATAGAACGGGATGACGCCCATTTTAGAATACCCGCAGGAGTCTCAAAGGGAACATGCTGAATAAAGTGTAATTTCATAATAACCTCCGGATTAATGATAAATACTATCTCATTAAGTCGCTATTTAATTTGACTTAAATCATATTATAGAGCCGTATTTTACAATTATGAAATACTCAAACAATATATTGATTTCTTCCCGATTTAAGTCTTTCTTCTTCTAAAGCGTAATATTAATTTTACCAAGATGTATAACCAATAGTTTTTTAGTTTATTATAATCTTTCAATTAATAATTTTACAACAAATAGCATTTAACTGATAAACGTGTCTTCAAAAAGATTATTTGACATAATTCGAATTTTTTAGAATTCTGCATCAAGAGGCTGTTTTATGTTTGAACAAATAGAATGTTATGCGATAATTCTTGCAGGCGGAAGCGGCAAACGCGCAGGAACAACTTTGCCGAAACAATTTAACGAAATTAACGGCAAAGCAATTCTTGCGTATTCTCTTGAAACTTTTGATAGAAACAGCTTTGTTGACGGCATTGTAATTGTAACTCATCCTGATTACTTTATGATTACCAAATCCATTATAGATAGATCACAAGTCAAAAAACTTATCGGAATAACCGA
Source organism: Spirochaetota bacterium (assembly GCA_029554345.1). Lineage (GTDB taxonomy): Bacteria > Spirochaetota > UBA4802 > UBA4802 > JAFGJZ01 > JAKJGA01. The sequence goes on from JAKPJF010000185.1 coordinate 11,665, forward strand.
AGGCGGTTTACAACGGAAGGATTCATCATACAATGGTTTAAAATATCTGAACTGCACTTCCGATTCAATCGTAATGATTCATGATGCAGCACGCCCTTTTGTAGATGACTTCATAATTGAAAATTCTGTAAGAAATGCAAGTTTAAGCGGAGCAACTGCGGCATATATAAACTCAACAGATACAATCGCTATATTTGAAAACAACCGCCTTAAGAATATTCCTCCGCGTGAAACGTGCTTTATGGCTCAGACTCCTCAAACATTCAGATATGATCTGATAATGCAGGCGCACCAAAATGCAAAACCTGACAAAGAATATACCGATGATGTATCCCTAGCGGTTGATGCGGGAACGGACATTACCCTCACCGAGGGTAATGCTTCAAATTTTAAAATTACAACACATGAAGATTTTGAAAAAGCACTCATCTACCTATGCAAAAATAAGTAAATCCTTCTTCTTTCATTTTCTTGGGTTCATACTGATTTCTTCCGTCAAAAATTACGGGATGCTTCAACAGCGATTTCATTCTTGAAAAATCAGGATTCCTGAAATGGAACCATTCCGTAGCAATAATAAGTGCATCAGCATCCTGAAGAGCATCATAATTTTTTGAATAATACTCAACATCCTTATCACCGAAAACAGCCTTAATGTTTTCTGCGGCAATCGGATCATATGCTTTTATTTTAGCACCGCGTGAAGTAAGTTCCCTTATTATATCAACTGCCGGTGCTTCTCTTATATCATCTGTTTGAGGCTTAAATGCGAGCCCCCATAGAGCAAATATCTTACCTTTTACATCTTCTCCGTACTGAGAAATAATTTTTTTGATAAATCTTTCACGTTGATTTTTGTTTACCTTCTCAACTGCTTCAAGCAAATACGGTGAAATCCCGTAATCATGCGATGTTTTGATCAAAGCTTTAACATCTTTCGGAAAACAAGAGCCGCCGTATCCGATACCGGCATACAAAAATCCCTTTCCTATTCTGGAATCAGAGCCGATACCTTTTCGAATCATTTCAATATCGGCACCTGTTTTTTCACAAAGAACTGAAAGTTCATTCATAAAACTTATACGCGTCGCAAGCATTGCGTTAGCAGCGTATTTAGTCATCTCGGCGCTTGCCAAATTCATCACATGAAATCTGTCATTTTGACGGACAAATGGAGAATATAATTCCATCATAAGTTCAGCAGTTCTGACATTATCTGTACCGATGATTACCCTTTCAGGCTTCATAAAATCTTCAACAGCATTCCCTTCCTTTAAGAACTCAGGGTTAGAAACAACATCGAATTCAATATCTGTTCTATCGCGTTCTTTCAATACCTTTGCAATGCGTTCCTTAACTAGAGAAGCTGTTCCAACCGGAACGGTCGATTTATCAACAATTACCGTATACTTATCCATTACACGGGCAACATCTTCCGCAGCCTTAAGAACATATGACAAATCCGCGGATCCGTCTTCTCCTGGAGGTGTTCCAACCGCTATAAATACAAAAAGCGAACCTGACACAGGTTCCTTGATATCAGTCGTAAAAGTAAGACGGCCTTCAATAAAATTACTTTTTACAAGTTCTTCAAGTCCGGGTTCATATATCGGAATAATTCCGTTTTCCAAATTTTCAATTTTTTGGCTGTCAATATCAACACAGCATACATCGTTTCCCATATCTGCAAAACATGTTCCTGTAACCAATCCGACATAACCTGTACCAATTACTGTAACTTTCATAAATCACCTCCAACTCCTACTGATCGTAAAAAAGACTCAGTAAAGTGCCCGTTTTTGTAAATCAATTTTCCATCTGCTTCAATTTCCGAATTTGATCTCATATCTGCAATCATATCCCAGTGAATTGCTGAACGGTTTTTCCCGCCGGTTTCTGCATATGAATCACCAAGAGCAAAATGAACAGTTCCGCCGATTTTTTCATCAAATAAGATATTTTTAGTGAAATTTTGAATCCCGTAATTGGTTCCAATTGCAGCTTCTCCAAAAGTATCCGCTCCATCGATTTTCAGAACCTGCGAAAGCAATTCTTCGCCTTTTTGAGCAGAATGAGAAACAATTTTACCGTTTTCTACCGTAAGTTTAACACCTTCTACTTCCTCTCCCATATAAATAGCCGGATAAGAAAAGGTGATAAATCCGTTTACGGAAGATTCAACCGGTGAAGTAAATATTTCTCCTGAAGGCATATTCCTTCTTCCGTCAGAATTAATCCAGATTCTTCCCTCGCACGAAAATGAAATATCAGTTGAGTCATTTCTCATTCTTACTTCAGTGCATTTATTTAAATAATCCGCAATCAAACCCTGCTTGGCACTAAGTTCGTCCCAGTTTCTAACCGGATCTTCTTTATCAAGATAAGCCGAACGGACTATAAAATTCTCATATTCAGACAAATTCATTCCTGATTCAGAAGCCTGAGATTCAGTCGGATATTGACAAACACACCATTTCAATTTTCCATTCGAACTTCTTTCACTAAAAAGTTCATGCAGAATTTTAGCGGATTCATTTTTAACTTTTTTCTTTTCAGCAGAAACTCCCTGGAGCTCTTTTGCATCAAATGGAGCCCTTATTGTAAGAAAAGCGTCGAAATTCTTATAATAATTCAATTCTGTTTCAGAAAGATATTTCAAATCATCAATCGAAGAATTTTCGTAATATATGCGCTCCGAATTTCTTAAAGCAATTTTTATTTCAGGATGAGCACCCCTGGAATAGGCGATTGAACAAAACTCATTTATCAAATCTTCTGCAAGATATGAAGATCTAATCAGAATTTTTTCATTCTTACCTACCGATAGACAATAATCCGCAAGAAGCGCGGCATAGCGTTTTAAATATTTTTCTTTCATCATTTTATCTCATATTTTATTTTTAGATCATTAGCAACACGAAATATTCTATATTCATAAATATTGTATATTTCACTAAGTAAAAAAGGCATTTTACGTTTAAAACTGTTGAACATCGATGTCGGTGTCGGAGACGAGTAATTTATTATACCAAAATCATCGGCAATCATTGATGCTCTTTTCATATGATATGGATCGCTGACAATTATTATTGAAGAAATATTTCTGCTCGAAATAACCGGAAGCGAAAAAAGAAAATTCTCATAAGTATTATTCGAAGTGTTTTCCAGAAGTATGTCACCGGCGGGGATACCGTTTTTAATCAGATAATCCCTCGCTACAACCGCTTCACCGAAATCTTCAGCGAATTTTTTACCGCCCGTAAGAAGAATATATCTGCAATGCTTCGCACGATATATATTCATTGCATGATTAATTCTTTCACGAAACACCGGTGAAGGATTTTTGCCATACGCAGCAGCACCCAAAACAAAAACAGCATCAGCCGAACCTTCAAAATTCACGCGGGCAAATGAAAGAATCTGAAATGCCTGAAAAAAAAGCATACCAAACATTAGGATAAATACAATAATCAGAAAATTTCTAATCTTTTTAATCAAGATCTTTCCTTCTAAAAAATGAGATTGAGTTACTTCCGTAATCACGCCGCTTCTCATAATCAAAATATTCTGCATCAAATTCAATTACATTTTTCCCGAAATGCTGAATAACAGCCAGTGCCGAAGGTTTCAGCACTGCAGCCCTTTTTATCTTCTCAAGAATTTGATTATACAATAACACAGGGCCATCAACCTTAACATAAGGCGGATCAATAAAAATTATATCAAAATTCAATTTTTCGTTTGAACATTTATCAAGAAACCGGTCAGCATCAATATTGTGGACAAATATACCCTCACTAATATTCAGTGTACTCAAATTTTGCTTTAGCCTCAAAAATCTTTTATGGTCTAATTCAACAGCATGAACTGTATTAAATCCACGGCTCCATGCTTCGAAAGCAATCTGCCCGGAGCATGAAAAAAGGTCGAGAAAAGTTTCATTTTTTTCCATCGAAATTATGGAAAAAAAAGCCTCTTTCATCATTTGAGGAGTAATTTCGGCATTCTGAAATTTCGCGTTTGAAAAATTGACCAAACGGCCTTTGAGTTTCCCGGATATGATACGGATCATTTTATCGAATCATTAAGCTCTTTCAGAAATGAAACTGAATCAAGACCGTTATTCACAATGACGTGCGCAACAGTATCCTGAACCATTCCCTTGCATGACGGGCACATAAAAGAATACTTTCTGAATACTTCCGAAACAGCTGGATCAGCCATTATATCAATCAGTTTAGTTTCCGGTGTTATTTTCATTTTTTCCTCTGCAATTAAAAAAAAGGCATGTTCACTGAACACGCCTTTTATCTTCTATGTCATTAAAATTTATTTAGACTTAGAAAATTTTTCTTCCATCTTAACAATAAAATCTTTAATAAACGGATCTGTTTCTTTTTCTTTTGCCTGAAGAAGATTGTTATATGATTCTTTTGAATCAATTCCCAATCTTGCAATCGCAAGTACTATTGTGTAACGCACATCTGAATTATTTTCTGTAAGAATGATCGCTGAAAGGCTTCTTACAACTGTTTTCTCTCCGATCAAACCTAGTGCACATGCAGACTCGACTTTTATCTCTGAATCTGAAGAAGTTTGAAGCAGATTCAAAAGCGGAGCAACAGCAGACTTCTCTTTGTTGCTTCCTGACCATTTCACAGCTTCCATAACTGTCTTTTTATCATCAGAAGAAAGATCGGCTACGTATTCTTTCGCGGATTTTGCAGCAAAAAGAGCCGCAAATGAAAACATCATAACACCTAAAACAAAAATCTTTTTCATTATTTCACCCCAAATAAAAATTGGCTTTTAATTATGAGCGGTAGTATTTTATTATGTCAATAATATTAATAGCAGGAAGAATAAAACATGAGCTTTTTTTCAAAGCATAAATACCTGATTCTAATTGCATTATCAGCCGTTTTACTTAGAATTCCGACCTATTTCAATGATTATTATGACGTTGATGAGCTTTCCGCAATAGTTCAAACAAAACAGTACTATTCCGGGCTCACACCTGGTGTAGATTTCAAAGAAAGCAAACACCCTCTATATCATGCTCTATTTAAAGTCAGTTACGGAATTAATGAAGATTACGGCTGGGTGATACTGCATATTCTCGTTTCTTTCATTGTTGCACTTACAGGAGCTGCAATTTACAGAACAACCAAGGAAATTACAGACAAATCAAAAACAGCATTTACAGCAGGAATACTCTACACTGTTATGATTTGTTCATTCAACAGATACTTTATGGCTACAAATGGTGAAATTGTATACAATTTACCTATATCAGTTGGTGCATTATCGATAGTGCTTTTTCTGAAAACTGATAAAATGTTAAATAAGATATTTTATCTGCTGCTATTAGCCTCCTCTTCTGCAATAAGCGCAGGAATAAAATTTCACGGTTTAATTATTTCCATAATTGCGGTTTTATTTTTTGTATTTATTCTTCCTTTGAGAGAAGGGAAAATAAACAGAAAATATGCACTAACAATGTTGACTGTCTTATCTGTTTTTATTGTAATTTTTGCATCAGATTATTTTATTTTTGGAAAAATTACACACAAAATTATCAATGATATATCATCAAAACTTCGATATGCGACTCATGTCTACGGATTGGAACCTCTCTCTCTAGTTTTAAAATACATTCACAGGCAGAGTTTGCTGACAATTTGGCATCCATTAATATGGATTTCATTTTTTGCTTTCACTATAAGTTTCTTTAAAAATAGAGATTTTTTTAAAACTGAAAAAACCCGTTTATTTATAATAATATCGGCAATTATCACTTATCTGATGGTTTTTGCAGGAGGTAAACGGCTTTATTTTCACTATTTCATGACTTCTTATCCATTCATATGCATGGTAAGTTCAGTTTATATCGAAGAAAGCCGGAATAAAATATCATTTTTCTTCAGAAAACATTTCAAAAAAATGCTGCTAATACCTGCTTTTTTCTTTTTCCTTTTTAACGTAAAAGATGTGATTATTAAGCATAACGCACCTGAATTGTTTATATTTGAATCGAAAGCATCATATTACTTCAGACTTATTGCTCTTGGAACAACTAATGATTATCTTATGCCGGATAAGCTTTACCATAACCTTATTGATTATATAAAAGAAAAAACAATGAAAGATGATAAGATTTTCGTATGGGGAGACGGCGCTTATATTTATTATTTTTCCGATAGACTTCCTGCCGCATATCACATGTGGCCCAAAGGAACAATAGTCGATATAACTTCTGCATATGAATCCAAAAATGCCGCTAAAATAGCAAATGCTGTTAATCGCGAAAAATATATAATTAACTATATAAAAAAATATGATGCTGAAATATTTATTGACACTTCTGATGCGGCAACATCGAAAACGGGATCACTGTCCCCATTCACTTACAAGATCAGTCCACTCGTAAATGAATATTTGAAATCTAATTTCATATTCGAAACAGAAATTGATAAATTTAAAATTTATAGAAAGAAATAAAGCCGTCCTGTTCGGACGGCTTTATTTGTAATTATTTCTGAATTTCTATAATAGCGCCGTCCTGTACTTTCTGCTTAACCTCAGCTTCTTTTACTTTCTCTTCCTTAGTCTTTTTGACTCTATAGCGGTCAGTATTCAATACAGCAAGACGGAAATCATATGCTGTGAAATTGATAGACCTATCAATAACTCCTTTATTGAAATTCTGGAGCTCTGAAGGTTTTCCAAGAATACTTCCACGGTAATCCCTGATAAAAACCTTATCGAATATCTTTTTTTCACCAGATTTAACTTCAAACTTAACTTTATTCATCAATTCTTCATTAAACATCCCTACTTTATATACTGTTCCTTCCTGCCGCACAACAGCCACAACAGTATAAATTCCAGGTTCGTAATTGATGACAATATTGCCATCTTCATCTTTTATCTCTGAAGGAATAATTACTCCATTTTTTAAATCATTAGCATTATCCAGTTTTTTGAAATATATGCGTTTAGGTGCGAATTGAAGTCGTGTATCCTCATCTTCGATATGAAATGTCCCTCCGAAAACCATCTTTGTAGAAAGATCAAACTCACGTACATTCTTTGAACAAGAAAAAATTAATAAAGGCAAAATAAAAACTAAAAACTTCTTCATAAATTTCCTCACATTAAATATTAATTGCCAGAATCAGATGCCTTAAACAATTAGTAAACCAATTATTAAAATCCAAAGTTCCAAATTATTAATCAAATAGACTTAAATCAATAAAACTGTCTCATTTCTCCCTTCAGGGATTCGCCGCTGATATCTGCAAATTCTTTCAAAAGTTCTTTCTGTCTTGCAGTAATCTTTTTAGGAACAGTTACATTTATCCTTACAAGCAAATCACCTTTTCCATGTGAACCAATGTAAGGCATTCCGCTTCCGCGAAGTCGGAATATTTGATTATTTTCTGTTCCCTGCGGAATTTTCATTTTCAGTGTCTGATTATAAATTGTTGGAACTTCTATATCACCGCCGATAACAGCAAGAGGGAAGGAAATATCAACAGTACATACTAGATCATTTCCGCTTCTTTCAAAATATTTATGCTTTTTAACATGAATCAAAACATAGAGATCTCCCGGGATTCCTCCACCCTGAGCATGTTCACCTTCACCCGTTATTTTCAAGCGTGAACCCGATTCAACACCTGCCGGAATTTTAATAGTTATTTTGCGTTTCTTCGCAATAAGCCCTGTTCCGTTACAAGATTTGCAGGGTGAAGAAATTATTTTACCCTGACCATGGCATTTATAACATGTCTGTGTAACAGAAAAAAATCCCTGAGCCTGACGGATTTGACCAGCACCATTACAAACAGGACAAGTGATTGGTTTTGAGCCGGATGCAGCACCAGTCCCCTCGCACGAAGTACACGGTTCGTGACGCGGAATTTCAATCTGAATTTCCTTTCCAGTTGCGGCCTCTTCAAGTTCTACTGCTAAATCGTATTGCAAATCGGATCCGCGTTTCTGCCGCTTTCCGCGCGAAGAAAAACCTGAGCCGAAAAATCCTTCAAATATGTCGCCGAAATCAAAGTCTCCGAAAATATCCGAAAAATCGCGGTATGCACCTTTACCGAAACCGTCAAAATTCCCGACACCTTCATGACCGAACTGATCATACTGCGCCCGTTTCTTAGAGTCTCTCAATACTTCATACGCTTCGGTTGCTTCCTTGAATTTTTCTTCAGCCTCGGCATTTCCTTTATTTCTATCCGGATGATATTTTAAAGCAAGCTTTCGGTATGCTGATTTGATCTCATCATCGTTAGCACTCTTCGCTACACCGAGTATCTCATAATAATCTCTTTTAGCCAAAGTCTTTCTCCATAAAAATGCGGAAACCGCATTTAATTAAACAGGCGGCAAACGCCGCCTGAATGGTTATTTTTTATCCTCATCAACAACTTCGTAATCCGCATCGTAAACTTTACCGTCATCAGATTTTGAAGCATTGCCATCAGAGGAAGATCCTGCATCAGCGTTCTGCTGAGTGCCGGAAGTCTGCTGAGCAGATGCTGCCTCTTTGTACATACGCTCTGCAAATTTATGGCTCGCAGTTTCAAATGCGGTTTTCGCAGTTTTGATTCTTTCAACATCATTAGATTCAAGAGCTGATCTGAGATTGACAATTTCTTTTTCGATCTGTTCTTTTTCTGCAGCTTCAACCTTTGAAGCATTGTCTTTTAAAAGTTTTTCAACCGAATAAATCATATTGTCAGATTCATTCTTGAGCTCAATAAGTTCTTTTGCCTTTTTATCCTCATCTGCATGAGCCTCTGCATCTCTTACCATCTTATTGATTTCATCTTCATTCAATCCGCTTGAAGATTCAATTCTTATCTTCTGCTCCTTGCCTGTTCCTAGATCTTTGGCCGAAACGTGAACAATACCGTTGGCATCAATATCAAAAGTAACCTCAACCTGCGGAACTCCTCTTGGTGCAGGCGGAATATCAGAAAGCTCAAAACGTCCGAGAGTTCTGTTCTGAGCAGCAAGCTGGCGTTCACCCTGAAGAACATGAATTGTTACAGCAGGCTGATTGTCAGACGCTGTTGAAAATATTTGGCTCTTTCTTGTCGGAATGGTTGTGTTTCTTTCGATAAGTTTTGTCATTACACCACCGAGGGTTTCGATACCGAGAGAAAGAGGTGTAACGTCAAGAAGAAGAACATCATGAACATCTCCGGCAAGAACTCCACCCTGGATACCGGCACCTACAGCTACAACTTCATCAGGATTAACTCCCTTATGAGGCTCTTTTCCAAAAATCCGTTTTACTAGCTCCTGAACCGCAGGAATACGCGTAGAACCGCCTACGAGAATTACTTCATCAATGTCGGCAGCAGTGAGACCCGCATCTTTAAGCGCAAGATGACAAGGTTCAGCCGAAGACTCGATAAGGTCACCGCACATCTGTTCAAATTTTGATCTCGAGAGATTTATTACTAGATGCTTTGGTCCGCTCTGATCAGCTGTCAAAAACGGAATATTTATCTCAGTTTCCATTTTATTGGAAAGTTCTATTTTTGCTTTTTCTGCAGATTCTTTTAGTCGCTGAAGAGCCATCTTGTCCTTGGAAACATCAATACCTGTCTGTTTCTTGAATTCATCAATGAGCCACTGCATTATTCTTAGGTCAAAATCATCACCGCCGAGATGAGTATTCCCGTTCGTTGATTTTACTTCAAAAACTCCGTCGCCAAGTTCAAGAACAGAAACGTCAAAAGTACCTCCGCCCAAATCGTAAACAACGATCTTATGATTTTTCTTAGCCTTATCCAGACCGTATGCCAAAGCAGCAGCTGTCGGCTCGTTTATTATACGTTCAACTTCAAGACCGGCTATTTTACCGGCATCCTTTGTTGCCTGACGCTGTGAATCGTTAAAATAAGCAGGAACCGTTATAACCGCCTTTGTTACGGGTTCACCAAGATAATCTTCTGCTGTCTGCTTCATCTTCTGCAAAATGCGGGCAGAAATCTCCTGAGGTGAAAACTTGCCAGAAACGGTTTTCACATTAACGCCGTTCTTACCGTCATCTTCGATATCATAAGGAACAAGTTTCTTCTCTTCTGTAATTTCAGAAAATGCACGTCCCATAAATCTTTTAACAGAACGGATTGTATTTTCAGGATTCGTAATAATCTGATTCTTTGCGACCTGACCTACAAGTCTTTCCCCTTTTTCAGTGTACGCAACGATTGAAGGAGTTGTTCTCTGTCCTTCTGAATTCTGAATGACAATCGGCTCACCGCCTACCATTACGGAAACACATGAATTTGTGGTTCCGAGGTCAATACCGATTATTTTGCTCATAAAAATCTCCTTAATAATTTATTTTATCAGTTCTGCTTCGGCAAAGGTTTTGAAACCTTCACTTTGGCGCTTCTTATTACAAAATCTTCAAGCTTATATCCTTTCTGATATACTTTTGTAACCGTATCAGTCTCTATGCCGTCCTGCATATCAATTTCAACAGCTTCATGAAAATTCGGATCAAATGGACAATTCTCTGCCTCTATTTCAGAAATAAAATGCTTTTGAAGCAAAGTTGCAATTTCTTTGGAAATAATAACAACACCTTCACTGAATGCCTTTTTTACATCATCAGCAGAAGATTCGGCCGACATAGAATTTGCAGCTTCAACTGTGCGGATTAAATCATCATTGATCTTTATTATCTCACCCGCAATTCCAACTACAGACATTTTCTTATTCTGTTCTTCAGTTTTAGCTATACGTTTTCTAAAATTGTCGAAATCAGCCTTATTTCTAAGGAGAACATCTTTTAGAGATGCGATTTCCTGATCTTTTTTGCACAATTCAGCCTTAAGCAGTTCAACTTCGTTTGAACAAGAACACTCAGAATCTGCACAAGCATCATTGGCCGAAGTATCACATCTGTCTTCAGACTGAACGCTTTCAGCCGATTCTTCAATCTTCTCTTCTCTTTCTTTTTCTTCTTTCTTCATTATCTCACCTTACTATCTTGATACACTTGAAAGAAAGTTTGTTACCAGCCTACCCGTATAATCGACAAGAGGAACTACCTTTCTATAATCCATACGGGTTGGGCCTATAACCCCCAAAACTCCCGCATTTTTATTTCCAATTTTATAACAACACGCGACCAGACTGCAGCCGACGACATAACTGTTATCTATCTCTGAACCGATAAATGTCTGTACAGAATCAGAGTCCATGGTACGCTGCATAATTTCTGCTAAATTTTTCTTTTCTTCGATAAGACGGAGAAACGAAGTTAAAACTTCTTTCTCAATCATGTCAGGAATATGCAGGATATTTTCAATTCCTTCTATAAAAACATCCTGCTCATTAATCGAATTCATAGCAAGCTCTACAACATCAAGAGATATCTGTTCGTTTGAACCTGAGTATTTCTGCCTCATCTTGGCAAGTATATCCGTTTTGATGTCAAATATTGAAAAACCGGCAAACTCACTTGATAAAATATTCGAAGTTGAAAACAATATATCCCTTGTTACTCTTTCTGAAATCGTGATCTTTTTATTTATAACCACACCTGTCCGTGTAACAATAATTAAAAGAACAGTCTCGGGATCGATTGAAACAAGTTCCACCTGCTTAACAACAGTAAAATCCGGATTTGGAGTTAAAACAATACCTGCAAGCTTTGAAACAGAAGAAAGCATTTTCGTAATCGATATAAACATTTTATCCAGATGCACTTCACTGCGCATGAAATCATCACGGATATATCCATAATCAAGATCACTGATATCGTAAGAATCCGAAAGAAAATCAACAAAGTATCTGTACCCTGTATCTGTCGGGATTCTTCCAGCTGAAGTATGCGGATGTGTTAGAAAACCTAAAGACTCAAGATCGTACATTATGTTTCTCATTGTTGCAGGAGAAATGGTGAAGGAATATTTTTGAACAAAAGAGCGCGACCCTACTGGTCGCCCAGTAGCAATATATTCCTGTACAATCGATTTTAACACTTCTGATTCTCTTTCAGTTACAGCTCTCATACATACCTATCAGCACTCAAAATATGGGAGTGCTAACAATATAATAAACCCACCCTAGAGCGTCAAGTTTTTTAATCAAACGGTTTAAAGATTCAATTAAATTTCAAATTCCATTCAAAACTTAAAAAATCTCTCCTTTTATTCGTAATAAATTCATAGGAGTATTTTATGAAAAAAATAAAATCAACATTGCTAATAAACAAAAAGGCTTTCCTGCATATTTCAGATTTATGCAGGAAAAATAAAACTACAATATCAAAATCAATAGAAAGAATATTAACAGAAATGATTAAACTTCAGTTTTCCACCAATAATGTTAAAACTTTCTCATCCGTAAAATATCAAAAACGCGGCGAAGAATATTCTCTTGTTCATTACAGCACAGCCCCTAACACATATGAGTCCTTGCTTGATATTAGAAAAATGGCAAAATTATCAATATCAAGAATGCTAAGCGATTTCATTTTAAATTTTCTTAAAAATAAAGACGATATGCAATATTTTATGATTTTTTTTACAAAAAAATGTGATAGGAATCAAGTATATTACAATATTATGTCTCATTTTAATATTGCCAGTCAAACTTTACGCATAGCAATAGCAGCAAAACTCGAATAGCAAAGCTTATTTAAGGCAAATAAGTTTGATTTGACAAAAATGGACATTTCAGACTCTCTGTTCTCATGGGGTGATTATATGAGTATGCCTGGATTCGGAGAATTAGTAGTAATCTTTTTAATAATACTTTTTGTTTTCGGAGCTGGCAAAATCCCGAGAATTGCCAGAGAAATTGGCTCAGGAATAAGAGACTTCAAAAAAGCAATGAACGGCGACGATTCAAGCGAAACAGAAGAGATAAAAACGAATAAAAAAAGCAAAAAAGCATGATTATTCTTTCCGGCTCAGATTCACTTCTTGCACAAAGCATACTTCCTCTTCTTCGAGAGAAAACTAAAGTTTTCGCCTTTGATCGCACAAGAGGAAGCATAAATGATCCAAACTTTCTTTCAAAGCTTGCAGAAGAAACTAAAGCTTCTATTTTCATAAATTGCGAAGAAATGAATAATGATGAAGAATGCGCCTATAAAAGAGAAGAAGCTTATAGCATCAATTCTTTTGCTGCTGGAGAAATCGCAAAGGTTTGCAACAATTTCAATATCAAACTTATTCATATTAGTTCAAGCTTTGTTTATAGTGGGAAAGAAAACATTCCCTACTCTGAAGCCGACAACGCCGATCCTCAAAACGTTTTGGGAGACTCCAAGCTATTCGGTGAAAAAAAAATTATTGAATCCGGATGCGATCACGTCATTTTAAGATTTCCGCAGATTTACGGCAAAGGAAACTCTTTTATTACCGACGTTCTCAGAGATTCAACCGGTTCTCGTCTCATACAGGGGCAAATTATTTCCTCTTTATATTCAAAAGACGCTGCATCTATTATCGATTCAGCAATTGAGAAAAATATCTCCGGAACATATAATGCATCAAATTCGGGCGGCTCTGATATATTTGAATTTTTTAATTATTGCAACAAGCTTCTTGAAAAATATTCGGGAAAAAACATCATCGCAAAATTTACTTCTGTTGACTATACAGATTTTCTAAGCGCCTCTGAACCAATTCTATACAATGACCTGAATATTTCAAAAATAGAAACAACACTCGGAATTAAATTACGTTCCTGGCAGGAAGCTCTCGAAGAATACATGAAAGATTACCACCAATTCATATAAATTTCAGCGAATTCAACTTAGATTCAGCTGTAAAATTTTTTCTTTACAAATTAACCGTAGACATATAGTATTCACAACTATCGGAGACTCTTATGCAAATTAACTTTCGTGACCAAGGTGAACACAAGATTCTATCTATAAACGGAGAAGTAGACCTCTACAATGTTGGCGAACTGAAAAAAATACTTTTTGCAGCAACAGACGGATCAAATAAAAGCGTGGTCATCGATATGAGAGACGTAAATTATATGGATTCCTCCGGAATCGGTGCTCTTGTGGCAGGACAAAAAAAAATGAAGGCTCTAGGGGGAAAATTCCTTCTTCTCAATATCAGTGACGATGTCTTAAATATCCTGAAGCTGGCTACTCTAGATAAATTTTTTACAATACTTGAAGACGAGTCGGAACTAGTTTAAGCAGTACGCTTCATTATCAAGACAGTCATATCATCATGCGGAGGAACTTCTCCCCTGAATTTGTCAACATCCGCGACAATCAGCCGGTTTAGTTCATCTGCATTCATATCCGCATTAGATACTACAAGATTCTGAAGCCTGTTTCTTCCATACTCTTCTTTGAGATAATTTCTCATCTCAGTGATTCCATCCGTATACATTACTACAATGTCGCCGACTTCGAACGGAATTTCGGCCTGAAGATATTCCGAATCCTCCATAATTCCGATAGGAACACCGTCCAGCTTTGTCAGAGAGCATTTTTTGTGCTTCGCTCTATAGCAAAATACCGGCCCATGGCCTGCATTCGAAAAGGATATTTTTCCGGTAGATTTATCAAAAATAATAAAAAGCAGAGTCGCAAACTTATCAATTGCAAAATCCGCACTTAGAGATCTGTTAATCGAACTGACTATTTTTGCGCATTGAATTGTTTTCATCTGATGAAGTGCCGAAACAAAAACTGTACGAATCATAACCATAACAAGTGATGCCGGTATTCCCTTTCCGCTCACATCGCTTATAAGTGCCCCCACTCTATTTTCATCTATTTCCTTGTAATCAAAATAGTCTCCGCCGACACCCTTTGCCGCACGCGTATACCCTTTAATCTGTATTCCGTTTTTATCATAAAAATTCATGGGATTGAGTCCTTCCTGAATTTCTTTAGCAACATCGAGCTGTTCCTGCATCAATGCTGACTCAATCTCGTTCTTCTTTGAATCTTTAAGCTCTCCCGTCATTAAATTAAATTCACGGGCAAGAAGACCTATTTCATCTCTGGTCTTCACATTTATCTTATAATCCAAATCTCCTTTTCCAATTATAGAAACTCCTTTTGATAATGTCTTAAGTGGTTTAGTTGTAACATGAGCCAGAAAAAATGCTATTATAATTGAGCCTATAACCGCCGCCAGTGTTATAAAGCCCGCCATATTTCTTATTCTCTTAACCTGCTCGCGGATCATTTTATCAGAAAAACCGAGTCTAACGACAGCAAGCTTCATATCTTTCTGGGTTCGATGATAAACAGGAAGAGCAAAGTCAAAAATTTTACCTTCAGAATCTTCTGAATCGCTGATAGAAACCTTGCGGACAATATTCTTATTTTTATATGAAAGAATATCATTGATTGAAGATTTATCAAGGACTGTTCCATTAAGCTCCGTTTTCGAACTTTTTATAACAAGCCCATCAGTATTAAAAACGTGCACATAACGAATGGAATCCTTCATTTTACCTGACTTAAGAATATTATCTACCGCAACACCAATCGCTAGATCATTTTCCGTACTCAGCGCATCCTCAGCGATATTTGCAAGATTAACGGTTTCACGGGAAGCATAGTCCTCGATGGAACGCGTCATAATGCTTATCTCGTCTTTCATAAAAAACCAGGAAACGGAAGCAACGAGCGACGCAGATAAAAAAACCATCGCTAGGGAGAACTTGTATTTAAGAGAAAATCTTGCTTTATTTTTTTCTTTTTTCATTTATAACTGCTACTGCTTCAGCAAAATCAAAGTTTGCCTGATATTGTTCTTAGCCTTTTCATGATTCGGGTCAATTGCAAGCACTTTTCTCCATTCAGCAATGGCATCCTGATACCTGTTTGCCGAATAATAATTGATTCCTCTAAAATATAATTCACGCACCCTCGCCTCCTGCTCGGATGTTAGCGCTTTTTTTACAGGAATCGTTGAACCTGATGCCCGGAGTTCCGCTTCAACTCGGTTCAAGGCTACTATAGCCTTGGTGTTTTCCGGATCTCTATCAACAACCCATCTGAAATTATCGCGTGCATTCCTTAAATTAGCAGCTCCGCCTCTATTATAATATGCAAGAGCTTCATTATACCTGTCTTGTATTTCCTGAGGTGTCGCCGTCAGATCCGCATTTACCTGTTGCCGTACCGGTTTTCTGGAAGCAAGAGCTATCAAATTGGCAATATCCGGATACTCCGGATTTACAGATTTTAATATTTCAAATTTCTTCAAAGCTCTTGCATTGTCTTTTTTATCCAGCAATTCACGGCCTTCAGCGGCAAGCTTATCAGTGTATTCCTTAAAACGTCGCGGATCAGTTTTAATCTGACATCTTGCAAGATATTGAGCCGCAATTACATTTTGAGGAAATAAATTCAGAATTTTTCTCCAATTTTCTTCAGATTCCGCATACTTTCCTTTTTCATACAGAATCTTTCCGTTTGCAATCAGAGATGAAACAAGATCATAGTATGGTGACGATTCGTCGATAACTTCTTCCTGCTGCTGTTTTAGAGCTTCTTTAACTCGTTTAGCAAAACCGATTGCAGTTTCATTATTCGGATCAAGTTTAATAGTTCTTTCAAAACTAATAAGTGCGTCCTTATAATTTGCCTGAGAGAAATAAAACAAACCATTATTGAATTCCTTATCGATTTCAACAAGTTTGTCGCGAAGAAGCCTGTCTGCAAAATTTTTCTTAAGCTGTGGGATACTTTTAATACGCGACTGGACATCTTTATAATCAGGAATAAGAGATGCCGTATTGTTAAAATCGTCAAGTGCCGCATCAAAGTCATATGAATTAATATTAGATATACCTGACTGATAAAACTGTTCCGCCTGAATTCTTTTCTTTGCAGAAGTTTCTATTTCATAAGACAGTTTTTCAATTCTCGCAATATAATTAAGTGCGTCACGGTTTTTGGGATCCAGAGAAATAACCTGTTTATATTCAGCAAGCGAGTCAGGATATTTCTTCGCATCAAAAAATACTCTCCCAGAAGCAAGAAGAGATTTTATTTTTTCAAATTTTATTCTGTTTGAAACGGCAAGTTCCGCCTTTCTGAGTTCTTCTTTTGCATAAATATCCTGAGGCATAATTCCCAGTGCCTTCTTCCATTCAGGTATCGATTCCTCATATTTTTCCTGCTCAACAAAACCTCTCGCAATAGTGATAAATTCATTATACTGACGTATTTTTTCTTCTGAAATTCTCCTCTTATTCAGCTCGTTTCTCAAGTCTTCTTCAAGAATCTTCATCTGTTCTCTTAGCCTGACAAGCTCAGGATCATTGGGATCAATTCTATACGCCGCCACAAAATTTCCAAGTGCATCTTTTGTGTTCGAATCAGCCTCTGCAAGAAGTGAATCTTTTCTTTTTTCTTCTTTTTGAGTACGGCTTTGCGGACAAGTATAGGGATAGGCTATTTCAAGAAGAAGCCGGTTTAGACGTTTGAGATTATCAAGTTCCTGCTCGGTCAACTCTTCATATGGTTTATTTCTGTAATACTGAGTCCAGCGTAAAAGATTGATTACTTCTTCATCATTTTCAACCGGCTTATTTTTTTTTATCCAGATATCATAAAAAGCAGGAATCCGGATAATTTCATTTAAACGGTCAATGCTTCTATCTGAAGATATAAATCTTATCCTTCCGAAGTAATAGCCTGATTGTTTAATTTCATTCCAGAGAGCATCAAGTGAAAGCTTGCTCCTCTTAAATTCGGAATCATAGAAATCGCTTGAACCGAATTTCAGTCTTTCAATCACACCTCGGGCTTCCCAGTAAAATATTTTAGAGCGCTGAAGAGAAATATCTTTTTTATGTTTTTCTTCATACAAAGATTCTATCTGCTGCTGTATTTTTTCATTTCCTGGATCAAGCTCAAGTGCGGTAAGCCATTCATTTAAAGACTCGGAAAATTTCTTTTGCTCATAATACTCTCTCGCTTTTTTCATTATATCATCCACCCTGGACGATTCGTTCTGCGAAAAAGAAACCGTAAGAGAAAAAATAAAAACTGCTAATATGAAAATTAAAATTTTCAATTAGTGCTCACAATTGTTTTATTTTTAATTTTAAATAAACCGGATGAATCTTTTGACAAATATGCATCTCCGACAAATTCAGACTCCTTTGAATCGGATCTCTTTACAACCTTGCCTCCGAATTTAATTTTCTTGGTATTAGAATCAATATCTTCAACATCGAATAATACTATATTTTTAAAATAATAATCGGAATATATTTCAGCATATTCAGATTCTGTTTTTGAAACAAATTCATATTTGTTCAGCGCAGAAAAGTTATTATTTCTGATGTGAGAAGTCCATTCTTGCAAAAAATTATCATAATAATTATCATCCGTTTTTTCCCTGCATGAAACAAAAACAATAGATAACAAAAGCAAAAAAGCGGCGGAAATTCTTTTCATTTATCACTCCATAATGTTGCAGATTTGATACAAAGAACAAATAGTTGCAAACATGCAACAATAAAAACGTGGATTTTGTTTTTTAGACTGCATATTCATCAATAAACCAAAAAATCCTTGTGAAATCAATATTTTTTCTTGACTTGATCATTGAAAACTAACCTTAGTTAAGCAAGAAGAATCGTAGTGATAAAAAAAATAAGCGGTTCAAAAGGCGCGATATTAGTTCGGCTCAAAAAAAATAAAGGAGCTCATTGTGAAAAAAGGAACAGGAGAAATAGCAAAAGCAGATGGGAAATTAGGTATACTTATTCCCGGACTCGGCGCAGTCAGCACTACGCTGATCGCCGGAACTTTTCTTGCCCGCAAAGGCTTGGCAGAACCAAAGGGTTCTCTTACTCAGATGGGTAAGATCAACATAAAAAAGGACAATGAAACCAAGTATGTCAACATCAAAGATTTCGTTCCTCTTGCAAAACTTGATGACATAGTTTACGGCGGATGGGATATCTTTGAAGACAATGTTTACGAAGCGGCAAAACATGCCGCAGTTTTGACAAATGATGACTTAAACAAAGTTAAAGATGAACTTGAAGCTATTAAACCGATGAAAGCAGTTTTCTTTCCTCAGTATGTAAAAAAGCTTCACGGCACATGGATTAAATCCGGCGCTACGAAATGGGATCTTGCAGAGCAGCTCATCGCCGATATAGAAAACTTCAAAAAACTCAACAAGCTAGAAAGATGCGTTATGATATGGTGCGCGAGCACTGAAATATATCAGGAACCTATTACAGGCATTCATGATACCATTGAAAATTTCGAAAAGGCACTGAAAGAAAGTCACCCTTCAATCGCACCGAGTATGATATATGCTTACGCAGCAATCAAATGCGGTCACCCATTTGCAAACGGCGCACCGAATCTCTGTATCGAAATCCCGGCTCTTCAGGATCTCGCTGACAAAAACAGAGTTCCTATCGGCGGAAAGGATTTCAAATCCGGTCAGACACTCATGAAAACCATTCTTGCTCCCGGTCTTAAGGCGAGAATGATAGGTGTAGACGGATGGTATTCTACAAACATCCTAGGAAATCGTGACGGCGAAGTTCTTGATGATCCTGAAAATTTCAAAACAAAAGAAAAAAGTAAACTTTCTGTTCTCGATCAGATATTTCAGCCTGAACTATACCCTTCTCTTTACAAAGATTATTGCCACGTTGTAAGAATCAATTATTATCCGCCTCGCGGCGATAACAAAGAAGGTTGGGACAATATAGATATCGCAGGCTGGCTCGACTATAAGATGCAGATCAAGATTGACTTTCTCTGTAGAGACTCGATTCTAGCAGCACCTATAGCACTTGACCTTGTTCTGTTTTTTGACCTTGCTCAGCGTGCTGGCATGTACGGAAACCAGGAATGGCTCTCCTTCTTCTGGAAGAGCCCGATGCATCCGGCAGACAGACTTCCTGAACACGATCTTTTCGTTCAGTCAATGAAACTCAGAAATACTCTAAGATGGCTGATGGATCATCCTCTTCAGACGCATTTCGGCGATGAACATATCGATTGATTTTTAAAAATCCGCCTAACGGCGGATTTTTTTATTTTATAAAACCAATTTATTATTGTATTATACTTCGCCCGATATCACATAGAAAAATGAATTCAACAAAAAGCAATAAAATAGGAATAGCATTAGGAAGCGGCGGATCAAGAGGGATTTCCCATATTTCCGTTCTCAAAGAAATATACAAGCTCGGAATCTGTATCGATTATGTATCAGGTGCAAGCATGGGAGCAATAATCGGCACAGCGTTCTGCGCCGGCAAACTGGATGATTTTGAAGGAATTCTTCTCCGATATTACAAAGAAGACCGGATATATCCTCTTGCAGGATTTGCAGCTTCCTCTTCGGGAATTGCCGATATCGGAAAATTCATGAAAATCTTCAGACGTATTATATTTCCATATTCACGAATCGAAGATCTTCCCATACCTCTCTCGATAGTCTGTACGGAATTTCAAACCGGAAAACCAGTTGCATTCACTCATGGCGACATCTTCACAGCGATTCGCGCTTCAGTTTCCATTCCAGGCGCTCTTGTTCCCGTAAAATACGCAGGAACCTATCTCATAGACGGCGGAGTTTCCAACGCGGTTCCTGTTGATGTTGTGAGAAAAATGGGCGCCGACAAGGTTATTGCCGTTAACATAAACCCTCTTAACAAAATGAAAAACCGCCCGGAAATAATTGCCGACTATTCGACATTCCTTGAAACATCAATGAATTCCTTAATAGACGGACTGATTCCTTATGACGCCGTCCAGACAAGAAAAATCAGCCTGCCTGCAATTAAAAAGAACATTCCTGCTATTATCCAATTTGTAAAAAAAACACTCAAAATGATAAAATACGCTTATGTTCATATTTTCAAAAATGAATCACGCGATATAACCAAAAAAGAAGTTTTTTTTCCTAAAAAAAACAAACGGCTTCCCAATATTGTTGAAATTCTTTGGCAGACAATTGACATAATGCAATCAGTCAACACTCAAGCATTTTTTGAAAAATATAAACCTGATGTAATAATAGAACCTGATGTAATAGAAATATTTCCTTTTGACTTCACCCGGATTCCACAGATTTTAGCTGCCGGTGAAAAGGCTGTTTCAGAAAAAGAAACCGAGTTAAAACGGCTCATCAATGAAAATCTTTGACACACATTGTCATTTGCAATCAGATAATTCAGCCGAAACAACCAGAGAATTATCTGACGCAAAAACCGCCAATGTCGTTAAACTATTAAACAACTCTATTTCTTTCAGCGATTGGGGAAAAGTACTTAGAATTTCCGAAAAACATAAAGAGGTACTTCCCGCCTTGGGCATTCACCCCGGCTTTATCGATATGAGCATTAAATCAATAAATACAGAGTTGGCACAATGTGATCTCTCAAAATACAAGGCAGTCGGAGAAATCGGACTGGATAAAAAAAAATCTGCAATTCCGATAGAATCACAAATTGAAGTTTTTGAACTCTTCTTAAAGCTCTCGATGGAACTAAACATTCCATGTTCTGTTCATTGTGTCTCAGCTTTTGACGAACTTATTGCCTGTCTGAAGAAATTCAAAAATCATCCGCCCGTCATAATTCATTCCTTTTCAGGCAGTATGGTACTTGCGCGTTCTTTGTCGAAATTCGGATGTTATTTTTCTGTCGGCAGAAATTTAAACAACAAAAGAAACAACAAGCAAATCGAAATGCTTAAATACATTTTTCCGTCACTTATGATGCTTGAATCTGATTCTTCCCAAAGTAATAAAGAAGACAAGGACATTAAAAGCAACAAACCATGTTTCATTAAAGATTATATGATTATTGCCTCAGAGCTTTTAAACATACCGCCAGAATCAATTGCAGACAATACATATAAACTCTCAACAGGTATTTTCAGAAACTAAAACATATATTACAATAATTTAAAATAAACAGATTTAACACGCCGAGTACTCAAATCCAGCACTTTATGAATTCACTACAGAAGACATTTTTCAAATTCTCAACCGCATGAGCAGTATGGAAACTCTCCCAGCAGGAGAAAAGCCCGAAGAAATCGACTCAGAATTCAAATAAGATCCCGTATGTTCAAATCTTTCATAATAAATATGTGCAAACAAAACTTTTGAATAAAGCATACGAAAGATACAAAACCAACGTATAAACTAATTGACTTGTAGCTCTTTTTATTGTTTTCTGACCCTGTATATGAATATTCTCAAAAAACATCTCTTTAACATTATCGGAGCTGCAATACTTGCTTTGAGCATATCGGGTCTTATTACCGATACAGCACGGATAGTCATACATCCTGGAGAAAAAACCAGACAAACGGCTCAAAAAGTTTTTCAAGCAGACAATGCAGATAAAATAACTGATTATAATTTCATACTGAATTCAAACTTTTTTCAGCTTTCCACCACTCAAAGCTCAGAAAATTTGCAGTCGGCTTCACCTGCCAATTTAGTTCTGCTGGGAACTGTTACAGGATCTCCATCACTGGCCAGAGCAATGATAAGATCTGCTTCGGAAAACAAAGTTGAGATATTTAAAATAGGCTCTTCAGCCTGGGGATATACTCTCATAAGGATTTTAAAAACCAAAGTATTATTAAAATCAGGTTCCAGCGAATTTGAGCTTGATATGCTTAAAACTGAAGGCGGATCATCCAACCAGCAATCGAATTCTCAAAGCTCATCCAAAAGAACGATCAGCAGAGCGGAACTTCTCACAAAAATTCAGGGGAATATGGACAATATGCTGAAGGGAATGAGAGCCGGTCCTTATCGTGAAGACGGCCAAATCAAAGGATACAAGATTATGGGTCTTAGCAAAGATAACATGCTTTATGAACTTGGAATCCGTCAGGGAGACATTATTATGAGAATTAATGGTCATCCGATTGACAGCACGCAGAAATTGTTTGAACTTTGGCAGAAGCTTCCACAGGAGCCGAAAGCGCTTATTGACATTAAACGCGGAAACGATACAACGACTCTCGATTATACTTTTTCGAATTAGGGGAATATGATGAATCTCAAAAAAGCGGCAGTATTATTATTATTGATTTTTGTTTTTTCTCCGGCTTTTGCCCAAAGAAAAACGACCGCAAAAAAGGCTCCGACAAATTTTATTCTTAATTTTAAGGATGTTGAGATATCTGACTTTATCACAATGATGAGTCAGATACTGAATAAAAATGTTGTATACGATGAACAACTCCGCGGAAAAATAACAATAAGCTCATCCAAAAATATTCCTATTTCACAGGCCCGCGAGGTTCTCATCACGATTCTTTCAGTTAAAGGTTATACGATTGTAGAAATGCCGAATCTGATTAGAGTTGTACCTCTAAAGGATGCGCCTAAAGAAACAGACTTAATAATTGTAGACGGTCAGGAAATTAAAGTTAAGGACGATACAAATATTGTCTACACATGCGAAATAGAATCCGGAGATTTAAATGAAATTTTCAGAACGCTGAATTCGGTTAAAACAAACGCCATGAGCCTTGTGGTTTACCCCCCGCTCAAGTATATCATTTTTAACGGATCAGCGAGAGAAATCACAAGCCTTGTCAAACTGGCGAAATCGCTTGATAAATCAGCTACAGGCAGCACAGAAGCAATTGATTCTCAAAGTTTCATACATGTAGTAAAACTTCAGAATTCGAAGGCTGAAGACATGGCAGCAGTTCTTTCAAAAGTTCCGACTAAAAGTTCAATTGAATCTCAACGGGCAGCACCGTCTGCACCGAATCAGCCGCCGCGTCAGGTAAAAAATGATCAAATATCAATTATTCCAAGCAAAGACACTAATTCACTTATAATAACTGCGACTCCTGAAGAATTCGCTGAAATCAAACGTCTCATTAATGCACTTGATACCGTAAGAGATCAGGTTCTCATTGAAGCCGTAATTATGGAAGTCAATACCAGCGACGGCTGGACTTTCGGAATAGACTGGTTTTTAAGAGGAAGTGCAGGACAAGGAAATGCTTTCGGAGAACAAATTCTCGGGAATGTTCCCAATTATACAGAAAAAAGCATCTATAATACAACCGTACCTCTTTTTACAGGTTTTAATCTGGGCTACTTCTCAGGAAAAGGAGCTCTCGGTTTTCTTTTATTAAACGCGACAGCAAACGATAATAAAGTCAATATTCTTTCCACACCGCAGATTCTTACACTTGATAATCAGGAAGCCGTCATTTACGCAGGATCTGAAGTTCCTGTTCCGACAAACGCAAAATATGATTCAAACAATAATCTTACTTACACTTTTGATTATAAATCTGTCGGAATTAAACTCAAGGTTACACCTCACATAACTGACACGGATCGTATAACTCTTGATCTCTATCAGGAAGCAAATTCAATAATAAGCGAAGGAACGATTGAAGGAGCAACCTACACGCCTCCGACGCTTGGAAAACGCGATATTACAACAAAAGTAACCGTATATGACGGCAAAACGATCGTCGTCGGAGGCTTGATCAGCAATCAAGCGAGCACTGTAGAAACCAAAGTTCCTATTCTCGGAGATATTCCGCTTTTAGGTTGGCTATTCAAAAATAAAACCGTCAAAAACGAGAAGAAGAATCTTCTGATTTTCATATCACCGACCATAGCTACAAAAAAAGAAGTCATTGAAAACATTTCAAATGAAAAAATCAATGAACACAAAAAGCTTAACGGCGAATTCAAGCATTATAAAGAAAAAAGCAAAGATAATGAATTGAAAGAGAAAGATCAGCCGGTCAAACCGGAAGAAAATGCAACAGATAACACACAAAATGAACAGAAAGAAGTGAAATAAAATGTCTCGGAAAAAAATCGGTGAAATTCTTGTTCAAAACGGCGAGCTGACTCAGACTGAACTCGAAGCAATTCTTAAGCTTCAGAAAGATACCGGTCTGCGTTTCGGCGAAGCTCTGCTTAAACGCGGTGCCGTAACAGAAGAAGCTCTTCTTCGCGCGCTTTCCAAACAGCTCGAAATTGAATTTAGAGAAGAGCTCAAGTTTGAAGATCCCGAAGGTATTTTCAAACAACTTAAAACAAGTTTTTTTGTTAAATACAAGATGGTTCCTTTCGCTATCAAAAAGAATAAAATTTTTCTCGCTGTAAACGAACCTAGAAATGCGCCTGTAGAAGACATTGAAATAATTTTTCCCGATTATGAAATTCATCTTGTTATTGCTACAGAAACGGAAATTTACCGCGTAATATCAGAAAATTTTGAAGGTGAAATCAAAAGCGATCTTGCAGAAAATCATCCTGATTATGATCTTTTTTCAACTGACATTCTTGAAACTGAAAACATTCTGGAAGCGGCAAATGACGCTCCTATAATAAAACTGGTAAACAGAACAATATCGCAGGCAGTCGACAAAAAAGCGAGTGATATTCACATTGAACCGTATGAAAACGAACTGATAATACGTTACCGTGTTGACGGAATACTTTATCAGATAATGTCACCACCCAAAAGACTTCAGAATGCAGTGATTTCGAGAATTAAGATCATGGCAAATCTTAATATCGCGGAAAACCGTCTTCCACAGGACGGAAGAATTCAGATTAAAGTCGGCAAAAAGGATATCGACATCCGTGTAAGCGTATTTCCTACTTACTTCGGAGAAAGAATCGTATTAAGACTTTTGAATAAATCCGACATGAATTTTTCGATTGATTCTATCGGTTTCATACCCGAAGATTTGTCTCTCGTAAAAAAAATTCTCTCTAAACCTAACGGAATAGTTTTGGTTACGGGGCCCACCGGGAGCGGTAAAACAACTACTCTCTACGGAATGCTGACACATTTAAATTCTCCGAAAGTAAATATACTGACAGTTGAAGATCCTGTTGAGTATCAACTCAGCGGTGTCGGACAGATGCAGGTAAAACCCAAGATCGACCTCACCTTCGCATCTGGATTAAGATCAATACTTCGTCAGGACCCTGACATCATAATGGTCGGAGAAATCCGCGACGGTGAAACGGCAGAAATCGCAGTTCAGGCGGCGCTGACCGGCCATCTTGTTCTTTCAACGCTTCATACAAACGACGCGGCTAGCGGCGTAACGCGCTTGATAGATATGGGAATTGAACCATTTCTGATTTCTTCATCAGTAAACGCGTTTCTCGCACAGAGACTTTTAAGAAAAATCTGTCCGCACTGCAAAACATCATATAAGGCAAGCGCCGCGGACAAAAAAATTCTAAAGATATCAAAAGACATCAAGCTATATCACGGCAAAGGCTGTGAAAAATGCCTCAACATAGGATACCTAGGCAGAAGCGCTATTTATGAGATTCTGCCGCTTGACGATGAACTGCGCCGACTTATTATAACTAAAGCCGATGCTTCGGAAATAAAATCATGCGCCGTAAAAAAAGGAATGAAAACACTTTTTCAAAACGGATCCGAAAGAGTTCTGTCAGGAGAAACAACCCTTGAAGAACTTGTAAGGGTGACAGGATTATGATTTTTCAATATGACGCCATAAATAAAAAGGGAAAGGAAATCTCGGGAATTGTTGACGCAGTCAATCAGATCAAGGCTAAGGAAAAACTCAAAGCGGAAGGTCTGTATGTCAAAAAAATCTGGGAACACACAAAGGATTCCCCTCTTTCCAAAGAAAGCAATGTTTTTGCAAAGTACGCATCTATAATTTCTGATAAAATTTCAGCAAAAAAAATTCAAAAACTTACTCCCCTTTTTTCACGCCAGCTTTCCACGCTTCTTAGAGCAGGAATGCCACTCAACCGTGCGATGGCGGACATAATAGATCAGACTGACAATTCTCACATGAAACTCGTTCTCGCCGACATAAGACAGAAGCTTGAAGGAGGAAGTCCTCTTTCTAAAGCAATCGCGTCGCACAACGAAGTCTTTTCCGAAATGTATTCAAACATGATCCGCATCGGTGAAAACATGGGTTCTCTAGACACAGTGCTTGAGCGTCTAGCAGATATTGAAGAAAAAAATGCCAACATAAAGAATTCACTCAAACTGGCTTTTCAATATCCCGTGTTCATGCTTATTTTCACATCCTGTATTGCATCTTTTCTAATGATAAAAGTTGTACCAACCATAAGCGATATGTTCATCCAGCTTAATAAAGAACTTCCTCTTCCTACGCGGATAGTTGTAGGAACCAGCTCATTTGCAGCAAAATACTGGATCATTATCTTGATAGCACTCATAGTCCTTTTTATTCTTTTCAGAAAGTATTCCAAAACACCTGAAGGACGCAGCAAAATTGATGCGTTTATGTTCAGGATTCCGGTTTTCAATCATTTCTATACAAAAGTTATTTGTCTCAGATTCTGCCAGAATCTCGGCATAATGGCACAGAACGGAGTAGATATAGTCAAATCGCTCGAAATAGTAAAAAAACAGATCGGAAATACTGTAATAGAAAAAAAGATCGAAGAAGCTTCAGTCAGGATTGTAGAAGGCGCACCTATTTCAAAGGCTTTGATAACAGCGGAATTTTTGCCGAAAATGGTAACGGGAATGATTTCAGTAGCAGAAGCGAGCGATACGCTGGATTCAATGCTTATCAAAATTTCTGATTTGTATCAGAATGAAATTGACAGATCTCTTCTTTCACTTACAAAAATGATTGAACCTGTTTTAATTGTATTTATGGGCGGCGTTATTGGGCTAATTGTTTTATCAATAATGCTTCCGATTATGGACTTAAATTTATCAATCCAGTGAGGTTTTATGCAAAAAATTTTCAAATTACTAAGAACGATTCGTACATCCAAATCGGGATTTACAACGCTTGAGCTAATGATAGTAATTGTAATAATAGGTATTATTACAGCGGTTAGTATTCCCAGACTAATGAAAATGCTTGATACCGGAAAAGTTACGGCTTGCAAAAAAGCAGTTGAGCAGATTACTGTTCAACTTGAAGTTTATAACATGCACAATCAGACCTATCCGACAACCGAACAGGGACTGAAAGCTCTTGTCGAGCCGGCAACAATTGATCCCGTTCCTGCGAATTTCCAAGAGGGTGGCTATTTATCAAACAAAGATTTAAAAGATCCATGGGGGCATGATTTTATATACAGATCACCTGGTGATTCTTCACGTAATTTTGAGATATTGTCTTATGGGTCCGACGGTAAGGAAGGCGGAACAGGAAATGCAGCAGACATTAAATCATGGGAATAAAAGATGATTCCGGTTTCACGCTGCTTGAAGTTGTTGTCATTCTTGCTTTAATTTCGGTTTTGATGCTGATGACCGTTCCGCGAATAGCGAGATCCGTCAGAAGCGCAGATGAAAATGGAAAGATTTTTCGTTCGACGATTGAAAGAACTATTTCTGATTCAATTATGAACGCGAAAAACAATTTTATAGTTTTTCACGCACAGAAGAACGGCGAACGCATTAAGGAATTCAGCGGAAGACAAAACGGAATCTCGGTTTTGAACTTTGACGGAAATGTTTTTAAGGAATCCCCGCTTCCGGCTCTTTCGTATAAGCAGTTTCCCGATTCTTTCACAATAGAATCGGTCATTGCCGGAAGGGGGCAAATTCTCGATTCGGGCGACATTATCGTTTCGGTTTATCCTGACGGGAAAACCGAAACGCTTGTAATCCGCGTCAGAAACAATGATAAGACAGTAAATTACCGACTTTCAAACGGAGAAATCACTCAGTCAAATGATGAAAACACTGAAAACGCATATCTTTCAAAATGAGGCATATGCTCTTCTTGAAATTCTTATCGCGATAGCATTGCTTTCTACGGCTGTACTTCCGGTTTATGTTTCCGTCAGTCAGCAGTTTTCAGCCATTTCAAAAACTTCCGACTCGATGAAAGCTTCAATCTACTGCAGAAATATTATGAACGAGTTCCGTATTGAACCGTCAAAGGTCGATTTAAAAGATAAGGAAATTAAGGATAATCCGAAATTCAGGTATTCTATTGAAATTAAACGTTTTGAGCATGCTCTTCTCGGTCCGCTTGAAGCAAAAACAGTTAAAGTGACTGTATCATGGAACGAAAACGGTTCAGAAAAAACTAAAAGTCTTTCGTACATTTATCCGGACAAATAATATGAAAAAGTATGATGACGGTTTCTCTCTTCTCGAAATGATAATAGCTCTGGCTCTTTCTTCAATAGTTCTAATGATGATCTATGCAGCGGAAAGAACAATAATACGCGCCGTATCACAGGGTAAAAAAGAATCCGAAAGAATATACCTTCTCTCAAACAGAATCAGAACAATTCAGTCGGATTTCAGTTCAATTTTCCTCTATGAAGAACCGGCAAAATATCCCGTTTCTTCCGAAACAAAAATATCAGGTGAGGATTATCTGATATCATTTTTTTCAATTAAATCAGCTGCAGTATTTCCGGTTACGAATTACACGGAGTCGGATCACTCATGCGACATCGTTAATGTTTTATATAAGGTACGGGAAGAAAACGGAATAAAAAAGCTGTACAGAATCGAAAAGGAAATCACCGATTCGGAAAATCAGATTAAAACCGAATGTGTTCTTTTCGAAAATGTATCTGAGGCAAAAGCCGAGTTTTATGCAGGCAGATCATGGAATAAAAAATGGAACAGCGCTGACAATTTCAAATATCCTGAAGCCGTCAGGCTCATCGTTGTTTATAAAGAAAAAGGCAAGGATGAGCAAATTACAATTAATGGATTTCCGGGAATGATGGGCAAATGAAATCATTTATAAAATTGATTACAAAATCATATCTTGCAAGAAAGTATTTTCTTGCAAAAAAAAGAGAAACCTCAAGCGGATATACACTGGGAATAGTACTTATAGTAATCGCCCTGATTGCAATGCTTGCAACCGAGTTTCTTTCTAGCGCGGTAAAATCGATCCGGGTTTCGGCGAAAAACTCTGCGGCTGATCAGTCCGCTCTTTACGCGGAAAGCGGATTCCGTCTTGCCGAAATGATACTTGATGCTGATAAAAAAGGAACAACGGGTTCGCTTAATATAAAAACATCCGCTGAAACTGATTCATATGACGACTTATGGGCAAGAAATATCCCTCCTCTTGATCTGGACGGATATTCTGTCAAAATTATGATTTTTGATGAGCAGAGCAAAATCAATGTAAATAACATTTATAATGAATTTACCGACAGTTCCCAGACATTTCCGTATATAATACTGAACAATTTTTTCAAAGATATGGGATTCGATGAAAATTACACCGGATGCATTCTCGATTATATCGACAAGGATGACTCAAAGTCGCAATACGGCGCCGAAACTTATGATTATTATTCGAGATTCAGCTCACCTGGAAGCGCGAAAAACAGCTACTTGGTATCGATAAATGAACTTCTGATGATCAAGGGTTTCAGCTGGCCGCTTTTTTACGGCATCACGGGAGGAAACTCCGGCATAGAAGGAAAACTGGTTGATAAGAATTATGAACAGGAAGATTTAAGTTTTGACATGTCTCTAAGCGATGATTCAAAACAAACTTACAAGGAAACTCTCATTGCCAGGGAAAAATCCAGGAAATTATCAGATTATCTTAGAGTTAACGGAAAAAACGACGATGCGTCTGATGATCTCAATAAAATAAACATTAATACCGCCCCCTTCCGTGTTTTAATAGCAATTCCCGGAATGACAGACGGATTCGCCGAAGAAGTTATCGAAAAGAGAAAACTTAAACCATTCTCCTCAACAGAAGAACTATCTTCGGTAATAACAGATCCGATAATCCGCAAAAATCACTTGACTGTATCTTCAAATATATTTTCAATCAAGGTCATTGTGTCATCGTCTGGAGGCGATTTCGAAAGTTTCGGAATCTATAACAGAAACATAAAAAAATATTATTACATGAAAACACTATAAATGATAACAGCAGCATTTCACATAGAATCCGATTCTGTAAAACTGGTAACGGCAAAATCCAATTTTACTAATCTGGAGTTTTTATCCTCTGATTCGGAGCCGTTATCTCCCGGAAAGAAATCGGATATTTCAGGCGCAATAAAATCCTTATGCAGCAGAAATGTAATAAATCCATCAAGAATAATTGCAACGCTTCCATCAGAAAAAGTCATCATCAAAACAGTATCCCTCCCCTTCACCGATGAAAGAAAAATAGCAGAGATTATACCGATTGAAGCTGAAGAAAACATACCGATAGATATTGATAAGATTACTTTAGTGCATCAGATTCTTTCAAAATCCAAAGAAGGCTGCAACGTTATTATAGCGGCATGCCGTACAGATTATCTTGAAGAATTTAAAAATTCCTTCTTGAATGCAGGATTAAACATCAGCGCTGTTTACCTCGAATACAATGCATTATTTGCTTTATATAAGTTTTCCGACTCAAACGCACATGAAGCGTCACAAATCGATTTTGGGAAAGACCGTATAATAATCAACAAAATCAAGCATGGGAAACTATCAGAAACTAAAACTATTGCCAAGGGCTATTCGGATTTTTCAAAGATTTTCACCGATGAAAAAATTTCATCTCTTGAAACGGCAAAAATCATTTCATCTTCTGCGGATAACAAATCATCTGCTGATACAAAGAAATCAAAAAAACACAACTATGCGCCGCTTTTTGAAAAATATGAATCAGCAGCAACAAAAACCGCCAAAAACATATTAGCATTTATAAAACCCAAGGGAGAAGAAAAAATTCTTTTTTCCGGAGTTAATCTGTTTGCTCAAAATTTCGCAGGTATTCTCTTTAAAGAGCTCGAAATTCCTGTATACGATTTTTCTGCAGTCAATATTATCAAAAATTTTAAGGAGCAGAACTGCGAAATCCCGTGCGGAACACTGATATGCGATCAGAATCCTTCATCACAGGCTAACTTCTTATCTCACAAAGAAAAAAAATCTGAAATTTTCAATGATGTAAAACCTGGTCTTTTCATGCTTGCTTCAGCATTATTGATATTCGTTTTATATTTCATAATCTCATCAATAGTACTTATTTCAAAAGGAAACGGATCGGGCGAAATACTAAAACAGCAGTTTAAACAGCAGTTCCGCCAGGAAGCTAAAACCAGCGATGTGATCGCAGAAGCAAAAACCATTCTCGACAATGAAAAGAAACAGATATCAAGTTTATCTGCTGTTCTGCCGGAGAAAAAATCTATTCTGTTAAATCTGGAAGAAGCTCTTCGTTTTTTCTCAAGCGATCCCGCTTTCTCACTTAAAGATGTGACGCTGAATCAAAATCAGATAAACATTAACGGTGAAATATCCGATCTGTCAAAAATTGATGAATTTAAGAACAAACTTAATAAAAGCGGAAAATACTCATCAGTTGACCTTAACACAAGCTATTCGGGAAAAACCGGAGTTAAATTTACACTCTCTATAAAACTCAAAGCATCAGCGGGTAAAAAATGAGACTCACGGAAAGAGAAAGAAAATTACTTTATGCTTTAATCGCCATTCTCGTAATCGCGGTTTCATATAAACTTATATACGAACCTGTTGCTTCTTTTCGGGATTCTCTGAAAAAAAGGGCATTTAATTCCCAATCTTCCGCGGAAGAACTTACAAGAATATCATCTGAAATCAATTCACTTATAATGAAAAAGCAGAAATATGATCTTATTCTGCGGTCAGAAAACGATAATATTATGACTGTTATTCAGCAAAAAGCGGAACAGAACAATATAAAGGACAATCTCGCTAATATCAGAAGTACACCAAGCAATTTTCAGAATAAATTTAAAAAAGTTACAACAGATTTTAAAATTGAAGGAGCTCCCATTCAGTCAATAATCAAATTTATTTTTGATATGGAAAATGCAGGCGGCTTTATAGTTTTCGAATCTGTTACCATATCGAAAGGTCTCAAAGGAACCGACCGGTATGACGCTTCATGCAAGGTAAACACTTTCATGGCTGACAACAAATGAATAAAATAAATGAAATCTTCAGAAAAATATTTCAATACGCAAATAATCTTTACGATGATGCAAAGTCGCATCCCTTTTTTAAACGCTACGTTGTTTTAACCTGCATTCTGACAACAGTATTCACCCTTATTCTTTTTCCGGTTGATACAATAATTTTAAAAGTTTTAAGAGATGCCGAAGGTAAGTCTTTTCAATCCGCTGAAGTTTCAAATCTTAAAGCTTCTTTATTCGGTGATATTTCAATTGATTCACTGAAAATCAATCTCCGCTCGCGCGAAGAAGTTTCAATCAGCAAATTCGATTCAACAATATCTGTTTTCTCTCTGATAAGAGGCAATGCTGACGGTGAAATCAACTCCGAACAGTTTTCATTTTCGTCACCCAAGTTCAAATTTACATCAAAAATAAAATTAATTCCTGATGCGGAATACAGCACAAAAACAGGTGTTTTTACAAACGGCAGTCTGACATTAAAATTAACCAACTCACTGCTGGAAGGATTATCAATTGCAGGATTCAATATAAAACCGGCAAATATAGAATCGGTAAACGGAGAAATTCTCTTTCAAGACAAGAAATATAACATTAAAGTAATTAAAATTGACGGTCAATCACTCAGGGGAACTATAACAGGAACAATTATTCCGAACGAAAATAATTTTTCTCTCTCCGTTCTCGACATCAGCTGTTCATTCGATCCCCAGTCCGGAATGTTCGACGACTACCGTATGCTTATCAACTATCTCATAGACAAAGACAGCGGCAAAATACTCATCAAACTCAAGGGAACTATCGCGAATACTGAAGTAATCACTCCAAAAATGAATATGCCTCAGATGGAAAGAAAAGATGACAAATGAAATGGATTTAATCATCAAAAAAGCCGAAGAACTCGGAGATAAAATATCTCAATCAGAAATTTTTATTGCATATAAAAAAGCTTCTGCAGAGCTGATGGCAAATCAGGATTCTTTCGATAAAGTAAAACGCTTTACCCGTCTTTCGGCAGTAATGAGAGAAAAACAGAATTACGCCGAAGAAATTACACAAAGCGAGATGGATGAAGTACGAAGTCTCGCGCAAAATGTTTTTGATGACGAGATAGCAAACAATTACATCGAAGTTCAAAACGCTTTCAGCTCTCTGATGAATGATATTTTTACTGAGATTGAGATGAAAAGATCTTTTTAATCCGTTTTTTTCAAACTTCTTGACACGGAAAAGCAAAAATAGTAGAATTAAACATAGATTATTTTGTTGATCCGGCGGCAAAAATGAACGAAAAAAGAAAGTTTAAACGTTACGAATGCAAAATCAAAGTCCGCTTCGAGCACACTGAAGAGATGAACAGCTCTACTGAAGAAATCCCGCGTTTTAAAGGAAAAGGACACATCCTCGATATAAGTCAGGGCGGAATATTTATCGCAACAGATTCTAATGTCCCGGTAAGCTGCGACATCATGGTTTCCTTTAAAACTGAATCCAGGATTTTTGAAGAGAAGGGATTTATCGTCAGAACCGGAAACCTGAAAAATAATCCTGCAGAAGTTGTTAAAAAATTCGAAAATTATGACATCAAAGAAAAGTCCTACATCGCGATTCAGTTTGAAAACCCGATAGACAATATCAATCAAATGGAATTTCACGGCTGATATGCAGACTCAATTTGTTTACATTGATGACATCACCAAGATTGACTCATCAAAGGCAACCGTATATGATCTGAACAAGAGATATATTGACTCTGAAGGCAATATGTACGGTCTCAAATATAACCGCGAATCAAAGAAAATTGAAATCATAAGACTTCTGAGAACATCGATGCAGCATGCACAGATGGTCGCAAAAAGAATGAAGGAAAAGATGAAAGCTGATCTGCCGAAACTTTCATCTGACGAAGAAATAATTTCCAACAGCGTTAATCACGACACGGCAGAAACATTTGAAGAAGCAGAAGAAGCTTATGCAAGCGGCACCAAAATAGTACCGGATATGTTTGTAGCAGACAGGTTCAACGATCTTCCGATCTTCAAAGAAAGGCTTAAAGGTCTTTTAAGGAATGTTGCTAATTCAAATATCAACTCGCGCGAGCACCGCGAAATTTCAACACCGCTTGATGAGGTTATCCGCAATATCGAAATTGACGGATTAGGAAAAATTGAAAAAATAACCTCATCTTACAGAGAACTCACTGAATACCCGAGATCAATCAATTATTACATCGGACGTCTGGATAACCGGGCAAGGGAAATACTTAACAATATTCACGCCGATTCAAAAAAAATAAAATTCATCCTTTGGATGGAAATGCTTCACTCACTTAAGGAATTTTATCAGTCAGTGGGCAAAATGCTGATATCGCTTGAAAGAAATCTTGAAAAAACAGCAGAGGAACGCCTGTCGAAAATAGGCGCTCTCGAACGGCAGTCATACAATGACGCACGAACCACCATATCCAACACAAAATCCGATATTGAGGAAATGTCGAGAAAGCTGAATGATTTCGAACTGTTTATTTACAGTTCTGACAATGTCTGTTAATTATTTTCTGATTTTCGTAGAATCTCTTCTGCAAATATTTTCAGCTTCGGATGAACCTTCGGCTGGGGTAGACTGATTTTATTTTCTTCCTTTTCGGCATTGTCATCTTCGCGTATCAGCTTGGTAAATGCAAAAATCATGCGGTCAAAGATTTCACTTACACGGTCTTCCCTTCCGGCCATTTTATAGTATTTATAAGCGAAAAGCGGCATTTTTTTATCGAAGTAAAAATAATCGGCAATTCTTGTTAATCCGTCTTTATACATTGTGCTGACGAATATTTTTTCTGCTTCGGTGAGCTTTCCCTGATTAAAAAGCTCATTGCCCTTTCTTATCAATGCCGCACGTTCGGAACTATCCATCGGTCTTCCTTCTGAGAGAAATTCTCTTCAGCTCTTTATCGACAGAAATAACCTCCGTCATTAGAGATTCTCCGACCTTGACTGCATCAGATATATTTGAAATAAACTTATCCGAAAGATTGGATATATGAATAAGACCGTCCTGATGCACTCCTATATCGACGAAAGCTCCAAAAGCCGTAACATTCGTCACTACACCCGACAGAACCATTCCTTCGCGCAAATCATCCAAAGTCCGTACAGAGCTGTTAAAATCAGCATATGAATACTGCTTTCTAGGATCGCGTCCCGGTTTTGAAAGTTCTTTCAATATATCATCAAGAGTATATGTCCCGGCCGAAGAATATTTCTTTTTATCAATACGTGAAAGCAAATCCGGACTCAAAATTAAATCATTCAGACTAACACCGGCGTCTTCAGCCATCTTCATTACTATGGAATAGCTTTCCGGATGAATAGCTGACGAATCAAGCGGATTTGAAGCGTCCTTAATACGCAGAAAAGCGGCACACTGCTCAAATGCCTTCTCTCCAAGACCGCTTACTTTTTTGATATCCGTTCTGGATTTAAAACCCTTGAGCTCATTTCTTTTTTTAACAATTTTAGCTGCAAGAGAACTTCCGACACCGGACACATAAGAAAGAATCTCAACCGATGCGGTATTAACGTCCACACCGACTTTATTAACGCACAATTCAACTGAATCTTTCAGAGCATCTTTGAGCTCCTTCTGATCAACATCATGCTGATACTGACCGACGCCTATGGCACATGGATCTATTTTTACTAATTCCGACAAGGGATCCTGAAAACGGCGTGCGATATTTACAGCGCTTCTTACGGTAAGATCAAGATCCGGAAACTCCCTGCGTGCAGTTTCTGACGCAGAATATACCGAAGCCCCGGATTCGCTAACCATGACGACAGGAATTTCTTTTGGAATAAAATCTTTAATAAAATCCTCTGTCTCCCTTCCGGCGGTTCCGTTTCCTATCGCAATAAACTCAACTGTAAATTTATCGATTATCCTCTTTACTGCAGCCTTTGCCTCTGCTTCTTTTTTTTGTGGTTCATGAGGGAAAATGACATCATATCCGAGAAATTCATTCGTTTTGCCTATGACGGCAAGCTTGCATCCGCTTCTGAAACCCGGATCAATTCCAAGAATAGTTTTGCCTCCGGCGTACGGAGACAGAAGAAGATTTTCGAGATTTTCAGCAAAAATTGATATTGAAAATTTTTCGCTTTTTGCGATATAGTTGCGGAGAACTTCGTTTGAAACCGATGGAAGAATGAGCCGTTTAAGCGAATCAAGCGCGGCTTTTTCAATTTCTTCCGAAAATATATTCTGTTTCTGAATATAATCTTTTTTTATTTTTCCGAGAAAAATATCTTCATTCTCGGCATCAACGCTTATTGAAAGTACACCTTCATTTTCTCCGCGGCGCAGAGCAAGAATTCTATGCGGCGGTTCTTTTGATATCGCAGATGAAAATGAATAGTATTGTTCGTATTTTGTGCGTTTATCCTTATAGTCTTTTTTAACCTTTGATGAAATGATTCCTTTTGAGGTTATTTCTTCCCGGACGGTTTTTCTTATGCTGCTGTTTTCGGATATCATTTCTGCAATGATATCTAGAGCACCGCTCAAAGCTTCATCGGCTGTATTAACCTGTTTTTCAGGATTGATAAACCTTTTCAATATTTCGGATTTATCTTCTTTTTCGGCAGAATGCAGAATGATTTCTGCAAGTTCAGCTAGTCCTTTCTCCCGTGCAATCGACGCACGTGTCTTTTTTTTGGGTTTATATGGAAGATAAATATCTTCAAGCATATCAGAATCACTGCAGTCGATGATTGTCTTTTTCAATTCATCAGTCATCTTTCCCAGAGATTCTATTACTCCGATGATATAATCTTTGCGTTCCTCGAGTGATTCAATCTCTTTATATCTTCGCGAAACATGAAGAACCTGTTTCTCGTCCATGTTTCCGGTCATTTCTTTTCTATAACGTGAGATGAACGGAACAGTACACCCGTCCTTCAGCAGATTGACGGTATTTATAACACAAACGGATTTTACTTTAATTTCAGCCGAAATGATTTCGGCAATTGCTTCTACTTTTATCATTATAAACAAACCGGACTTATTGTATTTACATATTCTTCCGCTTTATCGATGAAAAGCTCAGATCCGGAAAACTTTTTTAAAATATAAAAATCTTTCTTTGAAGAATATCTTTCATTCCATTCTTTTATAAATTTCTTTGACAAAGGAAGATAAGACCAATGCCACTTTTCTTCCTGATAACCGGCACTTCTGCCGGAAGTATAGGGCTGTGCGAAACCGAATCTGGCGGCATTTACAACAAGCCAGGTATATAAAATCTGACCGTCACCGCTTTCGAAAAAAGTATTATTAAGCGAATTGATGTCGAAGTCGGTCCCCCAGTGATGACGGCTGGTTCCCGGCATCGATGAAAAATCCAGAATATTTATGCCGCGTTTATATAAATTCTTTTCTTTGGAATAAGCCCCGTTCCACTTGGAATTCCAGATTCGAGCCTGATCGTCATATGTTCTTGTGGAACTTATCACGGTAATCTTTATCGATACTTCCTTCTGATTATTTTTATTTCGTTCTGAATTTAATTCTTTGATATAAGAATCGAAAGCTGCAGACATTTTTTCAAGCGCGTAAGCGGCATCTTTCCGCAGATAATGAGTTTTAGAATCAGTCCGGATAAATGTTTTTCTCAGATTGATAAAAGATGAATCTGATGACGGATTAATTCCGCCGGCAAGATCTTTAAGCTCATAAGCAAAGGCAAAAAACGGGATTAAAAGTCCAAAAAGAAGTTTTTTCATATTCTCTCCATTTAATTCATTATCCGGCGATACGGAAATCCGTCCATTATTTTCTTAATAAAAATAAGAGCCACATGTAAATGTTAAAAATTTATGTTTTCATAAAATTTTTTTTCAAAGGAGGCATCATCGGTAAGACTGATAAATTTAATTATTTTTCTAAATTCTTTAAGTTCATCAATGTATCCGGAATTTTCCAGAGAATACTCCGCAGATTTCAATGACAAATTTCCGGCAACTATTACTTCAGATTTTTCAGCAGAAGGGAAAAATCCGAGAGAAAACATATGTGATGAATTCACCGTTGATGCAAAACTTCCGGCAAGAATTACATGATCAGATTCATCAAAAACAAATCCTGATTTTTCAGAAAGTATTTCCGCACCGCTTCTGCATGCAGATTTCACAAGCTGAACGGCACGCACGTCTTTCTGGCTGATATATACATCATCTTTCAGATAAATAAGCTTTTCTCCATCAGCGGAAGAATCGCCGTTTGCGATCTTTCCGCTTTTGTCTATCTGACCGGTTTTGATTAAAATGCTGAAAATATCAGCGAGCCCGCTTGCAGCAATTCCCAGAGCTTTGCTGCCGGAATAAAGCTTATAATCAATTCTGGGATAAATACCCGAGGCAGAAATTATAGCCCCTTCCCCGGCTGTCATACCGCATGAAAGATTCATTCCTTCTACTGCAGGGCCGAGAGGAACACTTGAGGCATAAACAGTATTTTCCGAAATAAAAGCCATTTCAGCATTTGTACCCATGTCGCAAATGAATATTTTTCCGCGGAAATTTCTGAAAGCATAATAAGCGCAACCCAGAAAATCCGCACCGAGAAATGATGTAAAACACGGCAGTATCTTCAAACGGCAATTATCATTAAGTTCACTGAATATTCCGTGATAGTTATCCAATTCTTCGATAGGGGCCTCATACGGATAAGTTCCCATTTTCTCGGGACTGATTCCGCAAAAGAGCGCAAGCATCACGGTATTACCGGATACTGCAATGTCGAAAATGCCCCGTACATCATCTTCCGAAACGCACAGATTTTTGATATTTTCCGCAAGGGCATTGCGGATAAAGGCGGTTAATTTAGCGTATTCACGCGAGGCTATCCGTGAAATCACATCGTGACCGAAAATCCTCTGCGGATTCAAAAAAGACGCCGCTTCATAAAATTTTCCATCGATGAGGGCTGAAATCTTTACAACAGTTGTACCTATATCGACTGCAAAAGTACCGGATTTCACCTTCGATGATTTTTGAAAAATCCGAGAATCCGGCATAAACACCGTCAAATCAGAAGATAATATGTAATTGCAGGATTTAACCGGTCTTCTTCCGTCATTGTCTTCTATGTCAACGAGACACTTGCCGCAACTTCCTTTTCCGCCGCATGGAGTATCAGGAAATAT
The DNA here is from genome assembly GCA_029554345.1 of Spirochaetota bacterium. Classification (GTDB taxonomy): domain Bacteria; phylum Spirochaetota; class UBA4802; order UBA4802; family JAFGJZ01; genus JAKJGA01. The sequence continues at coordinate 51,787 of JAKPJF010000185.1, forward strand.
TGAAAAAAATGCCAACACCTCAGTGAGAAGCTTTCCTTCATCAAATTCAGCATTTGAATTTCCGGGACTAATCGTGACTCTGAACTTTCGCATGCACCGATTGGGCCAGATCGGGCTAAAAAAGCGAGAATTTTTTGCATTTCGTCATAATGCAAGTTTGATTGACAAAAAATACGCTTTTGACCGATAAATACAATAAGGAGAAAGAAGGAATGAACAGCTTAACAGTATTTATCTACCCTTCTGCAAGAGACAACTCACTTCTATCTCTGACGGATTTCCGATCAAAATTCATGATGCCGATCGGCGGCAAGTTCCGTATTGCGGATTTTGCGCTCAGAAATGCCCTTACTGCGGATCCGTATCAGATAGTAATGTATAGTGATGTGTTCGATGATCTGCATCCTTATCTTGATACTCATCCGATAAACCAGAAAACAAAATGTAAAATCATACCCATTGTCGATGATTCTCTGGATGTCAAAGAACTCGCAAAAACCGTAAAGAAACATGAAACCAGCCATTATCTTATTTATTGCGGAGACAATCCGGCGCTTATAGATTTCGGAGCGATGTACGACTACTACATAAAAAAGAAAAAAAACAAGACTGTCCTTTTCCAGCTGAAAAATTCAGAAAAAGCGTCGATGGCAAACACCGCACTCATGACAACAAAGAAGAACTTTATTTCCGTTCTGAGTGAAGCGATTAAACAGAAAAGGAACTCCCCTCACCTGCTTGAAATGATCAATAATATGCTCATAAACAAGGGCGTCGAGAAGTCAACGCATCATGCCGAAATCTGGCCGGTCAGAAATATACCCGACTTCTATTCACTCAATTATAATCTGCTTTCAGGTGATTTATTCAAAACAATTTATACCGATCCGATTTTGACTGGCGGAATCAAGACAGATCAGCCGGCAAAAATAGGACCTAACGCAAATATTTCATCATCTTTTATTTCTGAAGGATGTATCATAGACGGAAAAGTTACAGGATCCATTATTTTCCCGGGTGTCATTATAACAGAAAAAGCCGAGGTCAAAGACTCAATTATTCTGCCGTACGTCACCATAGCAAGAAATGCCAGAATTGAAAATGCAATAATAGACGAATTTACCGATTATGCGAATTCGCCTTTCATTTTCAATATCGGCGAATACGCGCGCATCGGATCCGATGCTGACGGACTCCGCAACAGCGATTATCCTAAATCTCTTTTCTCAAGCATAAGTTTAATCGGAAAAAACTGTCTCATTCCGACCAATTCAAACATCGGTTCAGCATGTTTTGTTGCTTCCGCAACCGGTTTTTCTTTTTTTGAAAAGACTAAAACACTTGAAGACGGACTTTCAATTGTACCTTATCCCGAAATCTATTCATAGGGGCGGATAAATGAAATATCTTATAACGCTTTTTCTGTTCATTGCTTTTGCGGCCGATACAGAAGCCAAAGACTTGGCAGCAATAGAATACAAGATTGATAATCCCGATTCATCTTTTACAAGAGAAACAGGCAGGGATTATGCCAAGCTCATCGCAATTTCAGCTAACGTAACCAAAGGTTTGAATATCTACAACCCCTTTCAGCTTGAAAAAGACATATCTGGAATGGGTATATATCCGGAAAGAAATCTTACTCTCGAAAATCTTTCAGCACTTTGCGCAACCAGATATATTGACTACGCTGTGAGCGGAAAGCTTTACAAAGTTTCGAAGGGATTCAAATCAGAAAGCATTCTCTATTCGGCAGACACTAAGAGCATTATTTCAAGATCGAGCTCAACAGCCGCAACAATCAATGAACTCGCAGGAAAAGATGCCCTTAAACTTTTTTCATTCATTAAAAATAAACCTTCTGTAAAAGAAAAACAAACAAAAACAATCGCTCTTCTTCTTGATTCTTCATACAATATGAACGAGGAATTTCCGGAAACAAAAGAAGCTATAAAGGATTTTGCTCTCGGCATTTTTTCCGACTATCCCGGAAGTACTGTTTTTGTACTTCCTTACAATAACAAGACTCCCCTTCGTTCAATAGATGCTCCCGCCAGCAGTCTGATATCAATAGAAGCACTGCTGTCAAAAATCAAACTTAACGGCGGAAACGACGACGCCTCATTTACAAACGCATTAAGTTTTGCGGTTGAAAACATGAGATGGAATAAAACTTCTGACAATTCAATATTCATAATATCAAACTCGTCTTTTAAGGATTCTTTAAACGCTTCAAGATACGCCAGAAGAGCGGCTAACAAAAAAATAGCTATTAACTGCATGATACTCGGAAAAACCTCCGGAAATGATTCAATAAACTATTCAAGATTATCAGACATGTCGCGGGGATTCTCTGCGGATGTTTCCTACCGCCAGACATTGTATGACATAAAAGGAAAAAATTTCTATCTATATTACGAACGTGCAAGATTATTCGAAGGCGCCTCGGACGAAAAATACTGGCAGAATGGTCTATTCAAGTATCCTCAAAAAAAACGTTTCGGATACGCTAAAGGTCCGGGATTTGCCGATGAAATTTTTGTAAAAAAAGGCAGCAGCATCAATCCCTATAACATGTCGGAATATTACCGCAGAAACGGGGAACGGGGATTTATAAATGCAAAAAATGTAGAATCGAATATCCGTAAAGCCATTCTCGGTTTTAAACAGCTTTCAACTGAAACTCATACCAAAAGCAAACTTGCACGGGTTCTCGTATCACAGGGCGGCATATCTTTATGGATCGATGTTTATGACACTGATTCGCTTGATTTTTTCACGAAAAAGAAGAACCTGGGATATTCACTCCCTCTTGGTGTAATCATTCAGCAAAAAAAAGATGAACCCTACGGATTCACTTTCAATCCATATAAATACGTGACAGTTTTCAGCGGCGAATTTATTCCGGAATCGGTAAAAATTTCACTTCCCGATATCGCTAAAAACCCTAAAAAATACATGGATGGAAGCTTCATGAATCCTTCTCTATGGTTTGTTGAAGTTAAAGTTGAAGAAGTACGTACCGTTGAGTCAAGTGATGATGTGCGCGGCGGATAAAAATATCTTTACAGACTATATGATTTCTGTTAAATTTACGGAGAAATTATGAAAAAGTTTTTTTTGTGTTTATTTATCACTTTTCTTTATGCTTCTCTTTATCCGCAAACTCCGGTTAAAGCAGTTGTATATTCATTCCAAAATCAGACAGAACAGCAGAAATATTCATACTTTTCCGAAATACTTCCTCATAGCGTATCGAAAGAACTTTCACGCCTTAACTACTTAACTGAAAGAGAAAATGTTTCAATTAATCCGGAACCGCCGGCTTCTGCAGAGTATGCTGAAAAATTAAAAAAAATATCTGAAGAAAAAAACGCAGATTATGTTATAACCGGTTCATTTGCAGTATCGGGTAAAAACCTTACTGCGAAATCGCATATTTATATCAGAAGAACCGGACGCATTTTTGAATTTTCATCAGAACAGGAAACCGGACCTTTTATCTCAAAAATAGTCAATGACATATCGGAAAAAACAGCATATTATATCGACAGATACATTCCGAGAATGACCGAAGAACCAGAATTTGATCCCAAGAGCAAAAAATTCGAAAAAAAAGGTTCCGTAAAACTTTTGGCCAAGAAAGAAGATTCAGTAATTTACTACACAACCGA
>JAKPJF010000188.1 GCA_029554345.1 Spirochaetota bacterium
ATTACGCCGCAGATTTCCCTGAAGTATCATTAGATATGCTTCAACCGGAACGAATCCGATTTAAACGCCTTTCGGCGGGATAGTTGCGGGCGCAACCGGCTTATTAAAGCCTTATTAAATTTTGATGAAGAAGAATATTCCCAAACACATCCCCGCAATAGTAAGCGGATTGATGTTAAATGAGACACTCATCACAACCAAATCAACTGCAGCATTTGGAACAAGATTAGTTTTAAGAATCGCTAATGCCGGAACAAGCGAAGCGAAGAGACTGCCGAGAGCAGTTCCAAGAATTCCGCCTATCAAAACAAAGGCGATAAAAAACCCTAAATTTCCCTTTCCAAATACCACGGCTAAATATCCGGCGAGTCCTTTTTTTGTCAACACTAATAAATACAACCGCTATAAGACCTTCTTGTAAAACCCTATAATAATACAGAACAGATTATATCAACTCGGAAAATCTCTTTCTGTTAGTTGACTGGCAAAATAATTACAATATTCTATATTCATTTTATCTGATAAGTTTATATAAATTATAATTAAAGATTATTCATCATATACTTAAATCAGTAATAATTATAAAACATATTTTTTAACATGCTAAATCCGAAATTAGCCTTGACCGTCAAGTCCCATTACTCAAAATGCAATTATAAATATGTGAAAGGGGTTTATAATGAAAAAAATCGCTTTTTTTGCGATTATCTCGTTTCTATGCCTGCCTTTTTATTCATGCAGAACAGGCGACAGCACAGTAAAAAAGACAGCATCAAACACCAGCGCCGATTCCGACATTGCTAAAAACGAAAATCAAAAAGAAGACAATAATTATGATTTATCTACCGACAAATCAAATCCCAAAAGGAATCCTGACGGCACTTTATCATATCCCGACGGATCTTCTTACAACGGTGATATTAAAGACGGAAAACCAAACGGAAACGGAACTTTAAAATATGCCGATGGAAGTATATATTCGGGCGAATTTAAAAACGGAGTTGCAGAAGGGAACGGAAAACTTACAGCTTCGGACGGAACTGTAACTGAAGGCAATTTTAAAGATGGAAAACTCGAAGGATTCGGAACTGCTTCATACAAGGACGGAAGCAAATATGAAGGTCAGTTCAAAAACGGAATTCCTGAAGGAAACGGG
>JAKPJF010000191.1 GCA_029554345.1 Spirochaetota bacterium
TCCGCCGCCTTTTACGCTGATATCTCCTGAAAGTTCCTTGCAGTTAGGTCCCGGGATTTTTCCAGTATACGCACAGAATCCGATTTTGACAATTCCATCCGGTTCAGGCGGAAATTGTCTGCTGGGCATTCCGTTATAAATATCTTTCATGTACATTCCCCAAATCGGAGCTGCAACATTTGATCCGGCCTGACCTCGACCGAGAGTCATGAAAGGTTTATCGTATCCAACCCACACGACTGTAACAACTGCAGGAGTGAATCCGCAAAACCAAGCATCTGCGAAACTTGTAGTTGATCCGGTTTTACCAGCGGCAGGTTCATGAAAGTCGCAATCTCCTCTTATGGTTGATGCAGCAGTACCTGCGTCAACAACAGTTTGCATCAAAGAACGCATTACATAAGCTACATCTTTTCCAATTATCTGTATTGTATTCTCTTTTTCTTTAATTGCAAGAATATTAGCAACTTCCTCTTCAATATTTGCAATTTCGTTTTCGTCCCGGTCTAGAACGTATCGTATTGCAAATGGAATGACATCTCTTCCTTCGTTTGCATAAATAGCATATCCCTGAGCCATTTCAAAAGGTGTTATTTCTGCCGTACCCAGAGCAAGAGAAGGATTTGCCCCTAATCGCGAAGGCGGAATTTTGAGCATTTTAGCAGCGTAATCTATTATTCTTTCAGGACCAACCATGTCATAAATTCGTACTGAAACAGTATTTATCGAAGCGGCTAATGCTCTTCTTACACGTACCATACCTGAGAAATCACCTGAATAGTTATCCGGTGACCATGTTTCTCCGTCTGCTGCGATATTCAGAAGAGGGGCGTCTGATATTCCTGTTCCGGGATTAATAACACGGGACTCAATTCCTGCTCCGTAAATAAAAGGTTTGAAAGAAGAGCCCGGCTGACGGCGGGCCTGCACCGCGCGGTTAAACTGATTGTCGACTGAAAAATCAGAACCACCGACCATCGAAATGATGTAACCTGTTGACGGATCAAGTGAAACAAGAGCTCCCTGTACCTTCAATGAAGATGAAATACTTAAAGCTGTTCCTGTGCGGAATATTTCTGCTGTCTTATTGAGGTTCGCAGAATCGCTGAAAAAAGTAAGTATATCCATTTCATCGATTTCATCATCTATGATTTTTTTGCGGAGAATAGTCTCTATATCATTTTTAATAAGAACAGTCGGAAGGCTGAAAATTGTTCTAAGTGTATAATAGGTTCCGAAAAGACCTCTGTCAACACCGCCGTTAGAATAGCTATTTGCTCTTGATGAAATAATATCCTGGCGTTCAACACCTTCTTCAAGATATTTTTGAGCCGCGAATTGTTTTTTCAGATCAAGAGTGGTATAAACGATGAGGCCGTCTTCGTAAACCGCTTCTCTGCCGAATCTGCTTTCAAGAATCTGTCTGACATAATCAACAAAATGAGGAGCGTTATTTTCAATCTTTGTGTAAGCCGTTTTTGTCGGAAATTCCATCAAAATTGAATCTATGTATTTCGGCCAGAATTCTTCATAAATCTTATCGGCATATTCCCGTGTGAGATATCCTTCACTGACCATTCTTCCCAATATGTCAGGATTTTTATCATAAGCATTATGCGGATTATCAAGCGGTGAATATCTGCCGGGAGCAGACGGAAGCGCTGCGAGAACGGAAGCTTCTGCTGCTGTAAGATACTTTGCTTCTTTGTTGAAGAACAGCTTTGATGCGGCGTTTAGTCCGTAACACCCATGCCCGAGATAAATCTGGTTAAAATACATTTCAAGAATTTCGTTCTTAGAAAAATATTTTTCAATTTGAAGGGTGAGTATTGCTTCAAGTATTTTTCTTGAGAACTTTTTTTCGCCCTGTGTGAAGAGTCTTTTTGCAAGCTGCTGCGTGATTGTAGATCCGCCCTGTTTTATACGGCCGGCGAGAACATTTTTTGCCATCGCGCGTGTTATTGCAAGAGGATTAATTCCAAAGTGTTCATAGAATTCCTGGTCTTCGGTAGCGAGAAATGCGTTTACCGCTGCTTTTGGTACGTCGTCAAAATCGACAATATCGCGCTGTTCTTTGAATATTTCGGCTATCAGTTCACCGTTTACATCATATACTCTGGTGGGAACCGACGGCTGAAATTTTTTAAGGTTCTGAAGCCCTGAAAAATTCTTAACTTCGGAAACAATATATCCGAAAAAAACTCCGCCTAAGATAGTAATGAGACAGAGAAAAGAGTAAATCTTTTTCTCCGGTTTTGAAAAGTGCTGTTCCATTTGAAAATCCTGTAAATATTAAGTTAGCCGTTTAAAATGCTGAGTTATCTTCTTTTTCGTGATACTTTTCCGAAAATATAGAAAAGAATTCCGAAAACGATGATAATTGCTGCAGCATAAATAACTATCCAAAAAAGTGTTATAGCTATTGAAAAAATTGCCGGAATTATGTATTTCAAAAGTACATAAACCAGAACAGCAAGTCCGGTGAGAGTGAGAATATTTTTAAATTTCATTTTACCCTCTATTTCGCTTTTGCTGTGAGATAAAATTTCATTCTTACCCCTCTGCGCCAGACATCAAGTTCTATTTTTGCTCCGGCACCTGCGCGTTCTATTTCACTGACTAAAAGATTGGCACTGGTAATTTTTTTTCCATTAACACCGAAAACAATGTCTCCTCTCATAAGTCCGGCGTTCTGAGCCGGACCGCCGTCAACAACACTGTCTACGACAACTCCGTAATTGTAATTCCATCTGTTTTGGACTGCAACTTCTTTTGTTAGAGGCGCCAGAGATATTCCGATAAAGCCTTTCTGATAGCTTCTCTGTTTTTTCAGTGATTCGAGATTTTCTTTTAATATGTTTACCGGAATTGCAAAACCCAGCCCTACAGAGCCTCCGCTTTGAGAGAAAATCATGCGGTTAATTCCGATAACTTCTCCTCTGATGTTTATCAGAGGGCCGCCTGAATTTCCGCGGTTAATCGACGCATCGGTCTGAAGATAAGGAATTCCTTCTTCGTCGATATTTGTTCTTCCGACCGCGCTGATATTTCCTACTGTGAAACTTTTTGACAATCCGTAAGGATTTCCGATCGCAATTGCCCAGTCTCCGACTTTAACAGTAGAAGAATCGGAGAAGAAAACCGGTTTAAATTTCCTGGAAGCATTAACTTTGAGAATTGCAAGATCCTTGTGTTCGTCGTAGCCTTTGACTTCTGCAGAATACTCTTTGTCCTCTATTACAGCAGTAATCTTGTCGACAACCTGTCTTCCGTCCGGAGAAATGACATGGAAATTCGTGCAGATGAATCCGTCTTCAGAAATGATGAATCCTGTTCCCAGACCGGTACGTTTCTGTTCAGTTGGAATGTTGAAAAACTCACTCCACATGTCTCGGGGAATGCGGACAGTCTGTTCAGTATAAATTGAAACTACTCTGCTTTCATAAAGCTCGTATATCTTCCGGAAAACATCCTGCATTTCTGACATTTTGACAACATCAGAATCGCTCTTTATAGGTGAATCTCCGTTTGTTATTCCAAATGCGTTTTGATCATTGCTCTGTGCGCAGCAAAAGTAATTTGCAGACAAAATTCCGACAAATGCCGCTATCGAAATAAAAGTCTTTTTACTCTTCATCATAAGTCAAACTCTCGCTATTTTCTTTCCGCTCATGACTGCTTTTTTAAGCAGTTCTGAAGCATTAGGTTTTGTTCCTGATACATAGGCAACTGTTGAGAAAACATCTTTCAGTCCGTTTGAGTGAAAAAAAGAATTGAGGTAAGCGCTGAATTTTTCGATGGCACCGAGAGCAGCCGCTCCGACAGGAGATACGGTTTTCGCATTAACGGCGAAAATGAATCCTCCGTTCTGTTTTTTTACTATTTCCGGAATAAAATACTTAACTAGGCAGATTGTTCCGTCAACTGAAGATGATATTTCTTTTTCGACTTCATCAAAAGTCATGTCGATTATATCTTTTCCGTCATGGAGATCGATGTTTATCAGAATATAATCTGCCATTTCAAATTGTTTTTTGTAAAGAAGGACTGCATGAGCGATTTCTTCTTTGGAAGAAAGATCGCATTTGTAGCCGTAATTTCTGATTCTTAGATTGCCTAGTTCTCTTTCAAGTTCTATAAGTTCGTTTTTGTCAGAATGAAAAATTCCGACATTTGCCCTGTCTTTTGCGACATCGAGAGCGAAATTTCTCGATAGACCGGTTGCTCCGGCAATAAGTACGTTTTTGTTAAAAAAAGTTATCATCTACCCCTCTCAATCTTTAAAATAATCATCTTCAGGAACGTAAGCTCTTTCTCTTTCTGTTTTTATTTCTTTATCGAGGATTCTGCGGTAATCAAAAGACCCGTCCGAATTAATATTTTTCAGATCGACCTTGTTAATTTCTTTTTTTTCCGAACAGGATAAAAAAGAAAGAGAGATGCTGAGAATTAATATCAATTTTAACATGACTGTCTTTTGGACGCTAAACCCCACGTCAATGATAGTTTAACGCGAATGAGACGCAAGCATAAAACTTGAGTCTTTTCAATTTTGACTGAAGAATATGGGATTGTAAATAAATAGAAAAAGCCGTTAAATTTAACGGCTTTTTGATAAATTTGAAGTTTTAAAGTAATGTGTTAATAATTGATTATTTTTGCCTGACGAACGGGGAGAACCCATAGATCAGAATCTTTTGAATTATGTAAAACAGCTTGGGCAACTGTATTATAAAATCTTGCCTGACTGGATGAAGATGTTGAATGATTAGATGTCCATATCCATTTACCAGACGCCACTACGAATAAACCGGATTCGTTAAGCCATGTAATGTCCGCTTTTCCGAAATTACTTAATGTTTCGATTTCCTTTGCATTCGGAATAGTCCAGTCATCAAATCCGTAATTGTCGATAATACCTGTGTTCATATTTTCGTTAATATATTCAAGAGTTGGAATCCATCCTTTCTTAGCGTATATCTGATTATTGACCCACATTAGAGACGTCATATTGTCGATAACTGTCCCTTCTATATTAGAATGAAAACGTGGAATCGGCCAAGTAATTCCTTTTTCTAAATCACCATCATCTCCAAATCCAGGGGTAAGATTATAAGATTCAATTTGCCCTGTTTTGGGTAAATTTTTTGATTCACCCGAAACAGCCCAAGCATATAGAGTTTCGTTAGTTCCGTCTATCGAAAAAACACCATTATTTACTATCAAACTATATACTTTCTCAGATTCATTAATATAAGTTGTTGATGTCCACCAATATTCTATATTGCTAAAATTTTGTAAAAATTTGTTTAGATATACATGAGGAGATTCGTTGAAATTGATAAGACTGCGAATTTCGTTTATATTTGGTAGAGCCCAGTCCTCATAACCGTAAGAACCGCTCAAAGATTTCGCTGTTGATACAGCATCTACATATTTCTTTAAAGATAATTGTTTTGCATTCTTAAGCCATGTCAATCCTGTCATTATATCTGTTACTGTTCCGTTTCCATTATCTTTAAACCTCGGATTAGGCCAGCTGACGCCTCTTTGTGTCGCGCCGTCTTCAAGCGGATTTATGCCGGAATAATATCCCGCACCGGTTTTGAAAATAGGTATGGCACGGTACATTGTAACAGAGTAAGTATTGGTTGTTGTTTTGTCGGCAGAGGTTACCTTAATTTCTACATTATTCGGCCCGACGGCAAGATTAGATATTAAATATTCTTGTGCATTCTCAACAGGAGTTCCATTAATTGTCATTGTTGCAATCAGTATTTCTGGATCTGCTATAACCGAATTGGATTGTTTTGCATTATAAGCAGGATTTGCCGAATCGGAAAAAGGAATCGGAGCGTCGAGGTAGCTTATTTGTGAAGAAGAAAAATCCGGCTGGAGTTTTCCTTTTTTAACTTTGAGAACGGAGAGATTTGCGTTTGCCATTCCGGCTGCGTCAAGAATTGTTACCGAAACAGTATATTTTTCAGTAGTTCCGTCTGTTGCTGTTACAGTATATGTTACAGGACTGGAGAAATCCTGAGCTGTTCCAGATTCCGGAGAGATGGCAGCACCATTATGATTTATAACTGGAGTAAGTGACGTAACAGGTGTATCTTTTGGAAGAACTGCTTTTACTGTAGTGCCGCTTATTCTTGCCTTGTATCCGTTAATGGTAAAGGAAGTAATCTGCTTATTAGATGTAACCTTTGAAGACGTAACATTGTCCCACAAATCATTGCCGACAGCAGTATCTGAGCACGCTGCAACCGAAAAAAGGAGCATGGCGCTGATTGAAATAAACACTATGTTTTTCATGGTTCTTTAGTAATATTAAAACTGTTAATGTCAAGCCATAATAGGTAAAATGAGGATTTAGTCATTGGTCAAATCCGTATTTTGTGTTATATTGGGAAAGAGCAGAGTGATTTTGGAAAAATAATATTGCTTGATTTTGCTGAAATCCTTTCTATTATAGCCCAATTCTACGGAGGAAACATGGGATTATTTGATAAATTCACAGATGTAAAAGGTCAGCTTCGTTCGGTCATTCAGTGGGAAGATCCGGATCCGAGTTCAATCTTCTACCGCTGGAGCGGGAATAATGATGAAATTAAAAATGCCTCTAAGTTAATTGTAGGTCCCGGTCAGGGCTGTATTTTTGTTTATCAGGGTAAGGTTGAAGGCGTTTTTGACGAAGAAGGTCTTTATGAACTGAAAACGGCGAATATTCCTTTCTGGACGAACCTGACAAAATTTCTTCAGGCGTTTGAAAGCGAACACAAAGTCGGTTTGTATTTCTACAGAAAAACTGTTTTTCTTGATCAGAAATGGGGAACGCCTTCGGTAATAAAATACAATGATCCTGTCTATAAATTTCCGGTAGGACTTCGCGCCAGAGGAAACTACTCTTTCAAAGTTACAGATCCTAAACTGTTCTTTGTAAGCGTTGTAGGCGGAAGTGATGATTTTTATGCCGATGATATCAGACCTGTTATTTCAGCGCGTTTATCACAGCCGATAGTTGATTATTTTGCCGAAAGCGGTCTAAGTTACGGTGAGATAGATAAAAAGCGTGAAGAAATTTCTGCCGGTGTCAAAGAAAACTTAAAGAAAGAATTTTCAGTTCTTGGTTTCGAACTTGCTGATTTTCGTATTGAAGG
>JAKPJF010000009.1 GCA_029554345.1 Spirochaetota bacterium
TCTTTTGCGCATTTCAATAATTTCTTTTTCATCAGTTGTTACACTGCCACTCTGAACCTTATCCCGCCACTTGTATAAAGTAGTTGCGGAAATTCCTTCACGTTTTGACATCTCTCCAGCCGTTGTTATTCCGGAAGCAAGCTCAAGTCCAAGTTTTCTCTTGTATTCTTCGTTAAAATGGTTTCTTTTTATCATGTTATTATCCTATAAATCTGTGTTATTTTGTCACTCCAGTTTTATGGGGTCAGTCCAATTTTTTGCTCTGCAAAAGAATACCGCTTCGATCGCTAACGCAAGATAGTATTATTGATTTTTTTATGGATTCAAATAGACCTCAGTTTGATTTTGCTCTGATTCCGGCACGACTATGACCCTTCTTTACTTATAATTTCTAACCATTTGTCTGATATTTTATTATAATACTCCTTTATTTGCTTATTTGATAATAATCGTTTATTTTTTTTGACATAATCCATTATTATTTCGGATGAAATATATTCAATGAATGCATCAGGATCCCAATATTTAGCAATATAATTGAATTCGTAAAGAATAGGTTCTTGAATTGGATTAATTCCATAAGAGTCCGGATTATCTCCATAATAATCCGGATTATTTCGCAAATCATAACTTTGATGACAAGTTAAAGTATGATTATAGTATATTTTTAAAAGAATTATAACCAATGAAACTTCCAATACTTGACTTTTATTTTTTCTTAATTCTCTTAAAGCTATCTTCGTCTCATCAGAAATTATTGGAAGACGCATCGCTTCTTCAGTATCAACTTTTAAATTTAAGGCAAAATTATAAACTAATTCTTCTAATTCCTTTACGCTTTTTTTATTTCTTCTATTTTCAATTACTACAATCTCATCAAACAATTTATCAAGAATTGTATTGTGTTTAGATTTGATTATATCATCTAAGCTCTTTTCTGATGATCCGATACTGTTTCCAAACAGAACAAATAAAACTAAACAGAATGTTAATATTTTTTTCATTACTTTTATTCCTTTGTATATGTTGATATTTTATAATATTTTTCCGTTTCATAAGACTTTTATAAATAACAATTTGAATTTGTTCAATTATATTACAGGCGAATATTGTCACTATCCAAATTACTTATCCATGAAACTATTAATGGGATTTTCCATATTAAAACCAGATATATTAACTTTTTCTATTTTACCATCTTTGAACAAGTTTTTTACAGTCATATTATTCGAATAAAATTCCGTATTAATAATTTTGCCATCTTCATATTCTTCAACATAGTATGACTGTGATCCTCTCATATCAATCGAAAAAAATCTTTTTTCAATTTGATGTTTAATATCATCGATATAACATAATGAATATATTTTTACTTTATCTTCAAAACTTTTTTTCTTATTAGTAATACGAATTATATGTTCGATTGAATAACGCTTTATATTACCACTCTCATAGTATTCTATTTCTCTGACAATTTTATCATTCACTGTTTTCTTTAAAACATCATTTTTTTTATAAATATAAACATATCTCTCTTCTCTTGTTGATAATATATCTTCCGTTGAAAGCTTTATTCCTTTTTTCCCCAGATTTTCAATATAAATATCTTCTTGTATCTTAGATAAAATTTCATCAGGAATTCTATCTAATTTTACAAGCTTGTCTTTGCTTAAAAACAATTCAGCATCATGATGCGAATTACTTGGAAATACCATTACATGGCTGAACAAGATAATAATCATCAATATTCTTTTTGCTTTCATAAGATTCATACTCCTTTATATTCTCACCTATAACCGATAAATAGCTATGTGAATCATTTGCTATTTCTTTGTATGGATTTGCTTTTCCGTCAAGATTTAAATTAGTATTTAAACCATGCGCTAATAAAGCGTTTTTCTTCTCTCATTTAAAGTTCTTCGTAAACTTTAAAATGATTATCATAACGGATCAGGTTTTCGGAAACTATGTACAGAAATTTGGGGCAAACGTAGATGATATCTGTCGTTCATGAATTACAGACTAAAACACTGTGTTTACTAAATCTTCGGTGAGTTCTGCGAAAAAAAGCCGCGTAGCGACTGAGCGACGTCTTTATCGCGCCGTTCTGACGCTCAGGATGATGAGCGGCCGATTTCTTTAGCAAAAGATAAATGATTTCAAAAACACCTAATCTATTCGGCAAAGCCGAATACAATACAAGCGGAGCTTTCGCAATCCGCTGAAAGCGGTGCGAAAATCGAAGCGTAAAAAAAGCCAGGAGTGGGATCTCAAAGGGATGAGGAGCGGCGACTGAGCTCCTCGTCCCTTTGAATATTATTGCATGATCCATGCGAAAACCGGATCGCAAAGGCGAAGCCTTTGACGACAAGTCCGGTGGCCGGACAAACAGGATTATTAAGGCAAAGCCTTAAACTTCGTATACCTTGATCATATTTGTACTTCCGGCAATACCTACTGGTACCCCGGCCGTGATTACAAGCATGTCCTTTTTCTCAACATGCTCTTTAACTTTAAGCATTTCAACCGCGCCTTCAAGAAGCTCATTGACTGTTGAAACCATTCCCATTTCATACGCCCAGACTCCCCAAACAAGAGAAAGCGAACGGACGGTTGATTTTACCGGAGAGATCGCTACAATCGGAATCGGAGTTCTGTACTTGGAAATGGCTTTGGCTGTTCCGCCGCTGTGTGTAAAACTCACTATATACTTCGCATGAACCTTATAAGCAAGTTCAACTGTTGCAAAACTTATAGCAGATGAAACATCTTCTTTCGCGCTTTCTTCGAGCTCTTCGTTTGTCAAAGGTCTGCTTGAAAGAACTCGTTCAAATATCTGGCTCTTCTCAACCTGACGTGCAATATCCGCCATCATGGAAACAGCTTCAACCGGATATTTACCGGACGCAGTTTCACCCGAAAGCATTACGGCATCAGTTCCGTCAAGTATGGCATTCGCAACGTCGTTCGCTTCAGCTCTTGTCGGACGAGGATTCGTTATCATGGATTCGAGCATCTGAGTTGCAGTAATTACAGGTTTGCCGGCAATATTGCATTTTCTGATGATGCTCTTCTGCATAATAGGAACTTCCTGCGGAGAAGTTTCAACTCCGAGATCACCGCGCGCAACCATTATAGCGTCAGATACTTCAATGATATCGTCTATATCATCAAAAGCTTCCGGTTTTTCAATTTTTGATATAATAGGAATTCTTTTCCCGTAATCTTTCAGCATAATTTCGACAAGTTCTCTGACGTCTTTAGCGTCGCGTACAAAAGAAAGAGCGACGTAATCGATATCGTGTTCAAAAGCAAACGCAAGATCCTTTCTGTCCTTATCAGTTATCGCCGAAATGTTAAGTTTCACATGAGGAAAATTTACACCTTTTCTCGGCTTTAATTTCCCGCCGTTTATTACCTTGGTATGAATATTTTTTCCGTCTATTTTTTCAACACGAAGCTCCATAAGTCCGTCATCAAGAAGAATACGGTTTCCGACCGATGCTTCTTTATGCAGATTCGAGTAATCGATCGATATTTTTTTCTTTCCATCGATTACGCCGCCGATTATATCATCGGTCGTAATTATAAGCTCTTCGTCATCTTCGATCTCTATGTATTCGCCGTCAAGTTTTCCAACCCTGATCTTAGGTCCCTGAAGATCCTGGAAAATTGCAACGGAATGTCCCAAGTCCTTAGCAGCCTTTCTTACCATATCAACAGACTGTTTATGATCATCGAATGTTCCGTGTGAAAAGTTAAGCCTGATAACATTAGCGCCGTTTTCTATTATTTCGCGTATGCACTCGTAATTTCTCGAGCTTGGTCCTATAGTTGCTACTATTTTTGTAAATTTGCTTCTCATATCCCCTCCAACAAAGCAAGACCACTATTTTTTCATAGCGCCTTTAGTCAAGGTTATTTATGAAAGCATAATAAAAACACATCAAGTTTAACTTCAGCTTAAAGAATTTTAATATAAATTATTTAAGTTTTTGACTATTACTTTGGAAGTTCTTCATGACGGAAAATGCGCGGATCAAAATTGACTTTTTCATCAAGCGACAGAAAGTTAAGAATAGTCTGGCTTCCCTTGCGGATATCCAGAACATCATACCTCACGGGAAACTTACGCCTTGAAAATTCCGCTCCCTGAACGATGGACATTGTCTTCATTATTACTTTGTCCCTGTCATGAAAATCGATTCTAAGGGGATAATAATCCGATCTTCTTACAAAAAGCGTCAGTTTGCCGTACATACCCTCTTCTCGCTGAAATATGGGAAGCAGTGTGAGCTTAATAGCCTGAATCCCTTTTACAAGGGCATTCCCGTCTATTTTTGCGGTATAATTACTCTGAAGATCATAATTAGAAATATCTATATATGACAAATTTGTTCCCATTACAGAATCAAACTTATCAATTCCGATTTTATGAAACATCTGAACCGAAAGAACGTTATAAACCCAGATATCTTCTCCGCCGAGATTATAAAGTATCTTATACTGCTCACCGCGTTCAAAGGAATGTATATTAAAAAGAAAGTCTTCTTTTGTAATTTTACCTGTAATAGAAAAAGAGTAAGATTTACCGCCGGGCAGAAGGTGCATCACCTTCCCCTTCAGTTCTCCTTCGGGATAACGCATAATGTCATCTACACGGGAAAGTATTTCCTGTGCCTGAAGCTCGATTTCCCTTGTTTCCTGGGCATTAGACAGTGAAAAAGCGGTCAGCATTGCCGCCAATATGATTTTTTTAAACAAACCGTTTTCCTTTTTCGGAAATATTTTTTTTTTACACAGCTGCGTCAAGTCATATTGAATTAATTTTATTCAATTTCAGCAGGTTTTGCAAGCAATATTCAACTGCGTCAGGGTGTAAATTAATGCTATTTTAATAATTGATTTTATTTCAGCATTATCATAACATATCCGCATGGGATTAAGCGCTATGCCGAACTCTAACTTGCAGACTGGCGAGATCAATTTCATAGACAGCTTTTCAGCCGACACGTCGGTTGTCGGAAGGGTCATTGATTCACTCATAAGCGATCTCAAGAAAATGAAGTTTGTCGCCGAAGAAATCAGCGAGATTGTCATAGCTATGGACGAAGCTGTCACTAATGCCGTTCAGGAAACACTATGCAATAACCGTATTTGTCTCGAACTTCGCCATGACGGTGCTATCAGGGACATCACAGTAAGATATAGAGTTACCGATTCTGAATTCGACGCCACAATTATAGACCACGGCAAGGGACTCGATATAAAAAAAATGACTGCTATTACCCCGGACTCTGCTTCTGAAGGCTACCATGAACAGATATTTGAATACATTGACAGCCGTACTGAAAAAAAACTTCATGTTACATTAAACGGAAAGGAAGTAATTCTTAATGGTATCGGAGCCGGTCTTAAAATAATACTTTCATTTATGGATCAGGTAAAAATTGATCTGATAGACAAGGAATCCGTTGTAAGCACTTCGGTATCCGATAATACCGACGGAACTATTTTCAATCTAAAACGCAGAAGGAGATATCTCTAATGGACAAGAAAAAAGCCGACAGCCCGAGCATTCCTTTCAACAATCTTGATTTTCTTCATTCAAGAGAAGCACGTCCTATAAGAATTATCAGCGAATATATTGACCCGGAAGTTAAATTCAGCAAAAACGGTGTACATCATACAGTTGTTTTTTTCGGCTCAGCACGCATCAAAGAAGATAAATCCAGTGCAATGGGAAGATTTTACTGGGACGCAGAAGAGCTGGCTTTTAGAATTGCCTCATGGTCAAAAAAACTTAAAGAAGAAAGTAATAAAATTTTCGTCTGCACCGGCGGCGGTCCGGGAATAATGGAAGCAGCCAACAGAGGAGCAAACCGTGCCGGCGAAAAAACAATAGGACTCAACATCCAGCTTCCTTTTGAACAACAGCCGAATCCGTATATTTCTCCTGAACTTAATATGGAATTCCATTATTTCTATATGAGAAAACTATGGTTTCTTTATCAGTCAAAAGCGCTGATAGCGTTTCCCGGCGGATACGGAACTCTTGATGAACTTTTCGAATCATTAACTCTTATTCAGACTCAGAAAGTTGAAAAAGGAAATCTTCCGATAGTTCTATTCGGAACGGATTTCTGGAAAAAACTCGTAAATTTTGAACAGATGGCGGAACTCGGACTGATCTCACCTGAAGATTTGAATCTTTTCAAGTTCTGTGATACTGTAGATGAAGCTTATGATTATTTGATACCGAGAATTGAGAAGCTGACTAAAGAAGTTAATTCGATTCTGTAGAAAATTATTTGCCCAAGGCCGGAATTGAACCGGCACGACCGAGACGGTCAAGGGATTTTAAGTCCCTTGTGTCTACCAATTCCACCACTTGGGCATCTAATAGGCGTCGATCGGAATCGAACCGATGAATAAAGGTTTTGCAGACCTGCCCCTTACCGCTTGGGTACGACGCCATAACGGAACAAAAATATTTCCAATACCGCTATTGTCAAGATTATTTTACTTATACGTATCAATCAGTGTGTTTTGTTCAAAAAATTATGTTTACAAATATAGCCATGGTCTAAACATTCAGTTATATTCCCCTCAGGAGAAAATAATGCTGAAACTTCAAAAAAATAAATTCACTAAAAGGAAGGGACCGGTTGTCCTTGTAATTATGGACGGTGTCGGACTGGGTCCGGATTATGACGGAAACGCATTCAATCACGCAAGAAAACCGATTCTTGCCGATCTCATGAAAAATTCAATGTTCACAAAGCTTAAAGCTCACGGAACAGCAGTTGGTCTTCCTTCTGACGACGATATGGGAAATTCCGAAGTCGGACACAATGCTCTCGGTGCCGGAAGAATATTCGACCAGGGCGCTAAACTCGTACAAAAAGCCATTGAGTCAGGCGATATTTACACAACTCACATCTGGAAGGAGCTTATTCAGAAACCTCTTTCAGACGGAACTGCTCTTCATTTCATAAGTCTTCTTTCAGACGGAAACGTTCACTCAAACATAAGTCATCTTCTAAAAATGCTTAACCGCGCTTCTGAAGAAGGTATCAAAAAAGTACGCGTTCACATCCTTCTTGACGGAAGAGATGTTCCGGAAACAAGCGCACTTGAATACGTTGAAACCCTCGAAAACACCCTATCACAGATAAACGCCAAAGGATACGACTATAGAGTAGCTTCAGGCGGCGGAAGAATGATTACAACCATGGACCGTTACGAAGCGGACTGGTCAATTGTTGAACGCGGATGGCAGGCTCATGTTCTCGGTGAAGCTAGAGGATTTAAATCAGCAAAAGAAGCTATTGAAACTTACAGAAAAGAAACACCGGGACTTACTGACCAGTATCTCCCTTCATTTACAATAGTCGACGATTCAGGAAAACCTGTCGGCACCATAGAAGACGGCGATTCGGTTGTTCTTTCAAACTTCAGAGGAGACAGAGCAATTGAAATCTCTGTTGCATTTGAAAGCGACAATTTCACAAAATTCGACCGCAAGCGCAAACCCAAAGTATTGTTTGCCGGAATGATGGAATACGACGGAGATCTTCATATTCCTTCAAACTATCTTGTTATTCCGCCTTCAATCGAACGGCCAATAAGTGAATACCTTGCTGCAGAAGGCATAAGTCAGTATGCAATCAGCGAAACACAGAAATTCGGTCACGTAACATATTTCTGGAATGGAAATAAAAGCGGAAAATTTGACGAAAAATCAGAAACTTATTTCGAAGTACCTTCAGATAAAATTACTTTTGATCAGCGTCCGTGGATGAAAGCCGCTGAAATAACTGACAATGTTATCGAAGCAGTTAAATCAGGAAAGTACCCTTTCATACGTCTCAACTACGCAAACGGCGACATGGTCGGTCACACAGGCGACATGGAAGCTGCAGTCATTGCGATGGAAACTGTTGACATCTGTCTGAAACGTCTTCTTCCGGTGATCAAGGCTGCGGGCGGAATTGCTCTTCTCACAGCAGATCATGGCAATCTCGATGAGATGTACGAATTCGACAAATCCGGAGCCGTTAAAATAGACAAAAAAACAGGTGAGATAGCAAGAAGAACTGCTCACACGCTGAATCCTGTTCCGTTTATTATTTATGATCCTGAATTTAAAAACGAGTATTCGCTTTCTGATGTAAAAGAAGCGGGGCTTGCAAACGTCGCGGCGACTATACTTAATCTCTTGGGATATGATGCTCCAGAAGATTACAATAAATCGCTAATCAAGATTAATTGACGGTAATTTTATGAAAGACATGAGTTTTGAAAAAGACATCCGCCCTTATGACGAATGCGGAGTGTTCGGAATATTCAATCACCCTCAGGCGGCGAATCTGACGTATCTCGGACTCTACGCGCTTCAGCACAGGGGTCAGGAATCAGCAGGTATCGCGGCTTCTGACGGATGCAACATCGCAAGATACGCCGGAATGGGAAAGGTAGTTGATGTTTTTAACGAAACTCACCTTTCAAGCCTTTGCGGCAATATGGCGATAGGTCATAACAGATATTCAACAACAGGCTCTTCTTATTTAAGAAATGCACAGCCTCTCAGAGCCGAATCCCGCCTTGGTCCGATAGTAGTTGCTCATAACGGAAATCTGGTCAATACACCGGAACTTCACAGAGAATTCGTAAAAGAAGGCCGCATCTTCCAGACATCAGTTGATTCAGAAGTCGTAATTCACTTGATGGCAAGATCGAAGGATGCAGAATTCAAGGACGCCCTTATAACGGCTCTCAAACAGATCAAGGGGGCTTATGCGCTTCTTGTAATGAACAAGAATGCTTTATATGCTGTACGTGATCCTAACGGCTTCAGACCGCTTTCTCTTGCCAAACTCGGAGACACATACGTTGTAGCAAGCGAAACATGCGCATTTGATATAATTGATGCGGAATATATCAGAGATATACAGCCGGGAGAACTTATAGAAATAACTTCAGAAGGAATTAAATCATTTTTCCCGTTTGAGAAACGCGATGAATCAATGTGCGTATTCGAGTACATTTATTTTGCGCGTCCGGACAGCTACATCTTCGGTCAGTCGGTTCACGGAATGCGGATCGCCCTCGGCCGTGAACTTGCCAAACTTCACCCGGCAAATGCGGACATAGTCGTTCATATTCCTGATTCTAGTACTGCCGCAGCTTTGGGATTTTCTCTTGAATCCGGTATTCCTCACGAACAAGGAATGATTAGAAATCATTACATCGGAAGAACTTTCATCGAACCCTCACAGAAAATCAGGGATTTCGGAGCAAAAATTAAGTACAATGTAGTGCGAAATGCTGTTAAAGGGAAAAAAATTGTTGTTGTGGATGATTCAATCATGCGCGGAACAACAATGCGTAAAATAATAGCAATGTTCAGAAATGCCGGAGCAAAAGAAATTCATGTTCGAATTTCAGCACCTCCGACAATGTTTCCTTGTTATTACGGAATTGATATTCCGACTACAAAGGAACTCATCGCGGCTAATAAACCTGTTAATGAAATAGCTGAATATCTCGGAGTTGATTCTTTAGGTTATCTCACAGTTGAATCTCTTCTCGAAGCTGTCAAATCAAGCAATCTGAAATACTGTACTGCATGTTTTAACGGGAAATATCCTTTAAAATTTGAGGATAAGGATAACACGGAGAATCTTAAATTCGGAATAGAAACATCGTGCTCAGGCGCTTATTACTGATTTCTTCGAAGTATCACAATAGTGATATCATCATTGAAATCATCTGATTTAAACGCTTCCTTCATGCGGCGGCATAGTTTTTCGATGCCGCCGCTGAAATCAGCACCGGTTATAAACCCTTCCATAACATCCTTTAGCGAATCAGAATACATAATTAAATAATCTCCGTTATTTATCCTATACATCTTAGATAAATTTTTCATTGTTCGGCCCGACATTACAGGAAGCTTTTCACAATCATCACAAGTAAGTTTTCCGGTATTGAGAGCTCTTGCATTCACGTAATAACAGTCAGGGTACGAATAATTGATGTATTCGGCATAATCACCATTCAGTTTTATTACAGTTCCGCGAAGATAATTTAAACCGAATTTGTCAGAGATATTCTGCAGAAAAGATGAGAAAAGTGTTAGTTTTTCGTTATGATTATTAATGTAACGGGATATTTCCTGTTTAAAGTACATGGAAATCATTGATTTATCTATTGAATGCCCTTCTATGTCAATAATGTAAGCTATAGCATAAGATCCGCAATCGATAAACGCTGCTATATCAGTTTTTAAAAACTTTGAATCAGAAATAATGGAGCATTCCCAACCTGCTGAAAAAAATCTTTCATCTGAATATTTTTTCTGAAGATCAATAACCGCATTTTCAGTCAAAAGACGTTCATCTGTAATTTTTTTATAATTTTCCGCTAAAAGCACATTTTCATTGCTTAATAATTTAATTTTTGAATCATAATCAACTGATTGATAAGTATTGATTTCATGAAAGACAATCAGTCTTAAGACAGAAACAAGAAATATGATTATATACGAAATAAAAACAGCACAGGCAGAAAGTAATGAAAATTCAATATTTGAATAATATTGCAGAAATGGAATCAGAGAAAATGCAATTATTATCAATATCTTTTCAATATTCTTTTCATCCTTAACTATGAAAAAAACTGAAACAAATGGGATTAAACCCAAAGCAGGCAAATACTTATAAGGAACACTGAATCCGAAATATAACAGAGCTATTATAATTGAAAAAATGACTGCAGGAAATGATTTATAAATTTTCTTCTTTGAACATAAATAAAAAGACAGAACAAGCATGGATGCAAAAGAACTGTATGAAAAATATTTTGCGGCGTCATAAATCTGCTTATATGCTAAAATCTGGGAAATCAGATATAAAGCAGCAAGTATAAATGAAAAACTTAATAATTTTTTCTTACCTGTTTTCATAAATAAAACAACGGCAAGAGATAATAATGATAGTAATAAAATTGAAGTTAATATGTATTCCGGATCAATTATTTCCTTTGATAATTTTGAAGGTGATACGAATTTTGATTTAATTTTGAGCTTTTCAATCCGGTTGAAGATGATTTTAACGTAAACATAATCTTGTGCGCCTGAGACCGCGAAAAAATCCATGGACGGAATATCAGATATATAACCGGTTGAACTTCCTATAAGTTCGTTATCAGAATAAATACTGCATTCCGTATAAACTCCGGAAATATAGAGCAATGAATCTGCGGACATTTTCGGAATTTTTATCCAGAGGCAGTTGTCTTTTGCCGAATAATCTTCTTTTACCAGACTTTCAGAATATGTATATTTTTTTGCGTCCGAAAGCGTATCAGCAGTATCACCTTTAGAATAGGCAGCTGCTGAATAAATATAATGAAACGGCAGAAATAAAAATGCTGATAAGATCATTTTTTTCATAGATTTAGAAATTACACTCTTTTGGATTCTTCAACAAAAAAATGACTATTTTACCATTTTTCTATTAATTAATTTTAATACACCTGACGACACTTATAGTACAAGGCGACATAACGCAGCTAAAAAGAAACTACATACCACAAGGGGTTATATGAAAAAAAAAGGCGAAAAAAACAACTTCAAGACTATGCTTAAGCACTATCTAGCAATTAAAGGACTTGATATTATCGTCTACCTTAAGGACGGAAAAACGATAGAACTGAATAAGAACAGAACCTTGGATAAAGACTGCATCCTGATAACAGACCGCCACAACAGAGAAATCAGAATCGCGATAAACGAAATAAAATCTATTGATCTTTACGCAGCGTAATATTACTCGATGCGTTCGGCGCGTTTGACGTTTAAAGGAAAAACATCAAGTCCCGTACGCATCTTATCTTTATCCGCCGGAGTCAAAGCTTCCGCCTTGCAAATATCCGTATCAGCTTCTTTTATCTTCAATAGAATCTTTTTACGAAGCTTATATTTGCCTTTTGCAACTGTTTCAGTATCGTGATAGAAAAAAAGCATATCATCTTTTTTAAGTCCGTCAAATGAACCCAGGTTAACCACCGCACCATCTTCAGGAGAATCTAGTATTTTGCCCTTGTAAGGAATAGACTCATATATTTTTTTTGCAGCACGGTATGAAATTTTTGAAAGATAATTTTTGCCGGAATCTGCAATTGAAAAATCAGCGATAACTACCCCGGTTTTAATGTCCATAATTTTGAGATTCAGCTCTATACCGCCTAGAATATCACGGTATGAACCATAAACTATAAAATCTATTACTTCATTGTTTTCAGCATCTCCGGACTTGCCGATGATGTAATCAACATATTCATCAATCATTGTAAAATTATATACATCTGAAGAATTAACAAATGTTCTTCTCCATGAAATATTTCCGGCATCCATACGTCCGAACTGGGCAGCTGCAAAAGAAAGAGTATCCGATACGATGCCTCCACCGCCAGGATGACGTACAAAATCGCCTTCAGGAAACAGATTAAGAATTAAAACTTTTGGTACGTTACGCTCAGGAGCTTCAGATCCGTAACCGGCATTAAAATACATCGAATTTCTGCGTTTTATGACGGCAAGATTCAGCTCTTCGCGGTATTTTGAATTGGGAAAAAGTTTCTGCAGTGATTTAATCTCTTCAATATAGAATCTATCATATCCCACAGCCTGATAATAGTCCCTTAAATCTTCACGCGCTTCCCTGTTCATTGGATTCATCATAAGAGATTTTCTCAAAAAAAGTTCTCCAACCCCTGCAAGATTCTTCTTAAAAGATTCTTTTGATAAACCATAATACATTTTCGAGAGATCTGTCCTAACCGGATTACCTATTTCAAAATTATTGGCAACAAGCAGGCTCTCGAGAGCGTTTTGATTTATATCATCATCGCTGTTAACGGAATATGCCTTATTATAAAGATTAAATGCAGAATCTGTATTTCCTTCAAGCTCGCTCGAATAGGCTGACGAATAATATATTGATGAGTCCGAAGGCGATAGTTGCGAAGCTTTCGAAAAAGCTTCAGCCGCAGCCGAATAGTTTTTTTGAGAAAGATAAAGATAACCAGAAAGAATTAACCCCGGCAGATAATCAGTTTTAATCGACAATGCTTTTGATAATTCTTCTTCTGCATCTGCAAGATACGAATCTTTTCCGGTTTTGTTAAAAGTCTTCAGATAAAGCTTAGCGTAAGCCGTATAACCGGCTGGGTTTTCAGGATCGCTTTTTACAGCCTTCTTTATTAAATCTTCAGCTTCAGAAAGCCTCTTATCATCACTTTTAATTTCTGAATGTAAAAGCAGTGCATTGTAATGAAATGGATTGAGTTTGTAAACCGTATCGAGTTTGCGAAGAGCCCATATCTTCTTATTCATATTATAGTAAATATTAGCCATTCCGAAATGAGCATCGGTATTTTCAGGGTATTTATCAATTACCGCCTGAAACTTCTCCAGTGATCTGTCGTTTTTTCCAAGTCCGGAAAGTGCCTCAGCAACCCCGATCATCGCCTGTTCGTTATCACCTTCTCTCTGAAGGATTTTATCATACATTTCATAGGCTTCTTTAAAAGCTGAAAGCTTCAGACGGCATTTTGCAAGACCGAGTTTTGCATCAAGATATGAAGGATTTTTATTAAGTGCAATGATGAACTGAGCAGAAGCTTTAAGATACTCATCTTTCTTCAGATAATCCCAACCCGCTTCATTATAAGAAACGGCATTTTTCTCCTGCGTCTGAAGATTAGAAAAAATAAAAATTGAACTAAATAGTATCAAAAAATGAAACAGTCTTTTCATAAACCACCTTAATACGCATTATCACGGCTCACCGCGACATAATATGCCAGGCGATTATCTTTTCAATAATAAAACATATTGAGTACTATTTTTTTGCATGAATACTTACCAACAAAGCCGAAGTCATGTTGATTCCGGCTTTGTTTTCGTATGCTTTCAGGTATATGGCTTGGCTAATTTAAAATCTGCCTTTTAAACCGCATCTGACATTAATGCCTCCAGCATCATATCCCTTAACTTCTTCATACTCTTTATTCATTATATTATCTATTCTGACAAAAACCGAGGTGTTCTCTGTAGTGTTGATATTAACAACCGCATTTAAGGTCGAATAAGAATCAACTTTAACCGGCAAATAATTAAAAGTATCATAACGTTTACCAGTATAGTCATATGTTAACGAAACATCAGTCTTTTGCATAATCAAAGCACTTATTCCCGCTGAATATTTATGGCGGGGTCTTCTAAGCATATCTTCGTCAGTTTTATCATCTTTTGAAATAGTATATGTATAATTTGCAAAAACTGAAAGAAATTCAACTGGGTTTACAGATACTGAAAGCTCAACACCTTTGGATGAACTTTTGTCTATATTTATACATTTGTACGGAGGTTCAGTATCCCATCCGATTCTTTTTTTAAACTTTGAATAAAAACAGCCTGCATCAATTTCAGCGATTTTTTGAATTTTCTGAGTTACTCCAAAATCATAATAAATGCTTCTTTCACTCTTTAGATCTTTATTTCCGGAATATAAATCATAAAGTTGATAAAGATTGGGGTTTTTAAATCCTGTTCCGGCACTTGAACGGATACGTGTTCCGAAATCCTTTATATTTCCGTAAGCTGAAACGTGCCATACTCCGGCTTTTTCATCTTCTGAAGTTTTTGTATAACGTACTCCAGCACTAATTCCGGCATATCCGTCATAATCGAAGCTGTTCATTACGTAAAATGCACTCTTGTGATTCTTATAATCGTATACTTCTAATGAAGGAGTAGCTCCGCCAACAGAGGAACTATTTTCACATGACTCTGAAACGAACTCATATCCCCCTATAATCCGATAGTAATCATATTGATACTCCGCGGAAACTTCAGCTTTCTTTCGGTCTCCGCTAAAACTTGAAGCTTTTGAGTCAGAAGGATAAAAGGGATTTTCTACATCCGAAGAATCTGCATCATTTCTCATAAATTTATCCATATAAAAATATGAAAATCCGCTTTTCAGAGAAAGACCCTCAACCGGAGCAAACCTTAATCCGCTTCCAATCGTAAATGAACTATTCTTTTGAGTATAATTTTTATCATCATAATATGCATCTTCATCAATATCATATTCAGATCTGTTAAATGATGAATATAGTTCTACACCGATCATATCATTATAATCATATCCGCCTTTTGCATTAAATGCGATATTGCTGTATCCGTCATCCTCAAAACTTCCGCTTTTGGCTTTTGCTTTCGAAAATCCGTCTGCTTTTTCGTACGATGCTCCCATGGAAAAATTTGTTTTATCTCCGGCATGACTCAGAGAAAGCGCGGCATTCCGATTATTATATCGTCCATAACCCATACTAAAACTGGCTTCATCTCCTCTGGCTTTTTTGGTTACAATGTTTATAACTCCGCCTAAGGCATCAGAACCATTAACAACAGATTGCGCCCCTCTGATTATCTCAATACGTTCAATATTATTAAGAGGTAGATTAGCAAAATCAAAACCTCCATATAATGGATCATTGATTTTAATCCCGTCAATAAGTACAACTGTATGATCAGAATTCGCACCGCGCATAAAAACGGATGTATTTCCTCCAAATTGCGAACTATTAGAAACGCTAATTCCTTTTTGTGCCTTCAAAAGCTCATAAACTTTTGAAGCACCGCTTTTCTCAATTTGTTTTGAATCAATCACGGTAACGGATAATCCGCTTTTTTCAGAAGTTGTAGAAAGTTTTGATGCGCTTATAACAATCTCTTCGCCTTTTAAGGCAGTGTTCTTTTCCGCAGATTCCTCAGCGAAAATTCTTGCGGCTGTAAAAATACAAATTACCGCAGATAGAAAAAATCTTTTTCTCATAAATCCCCCATTTTAAATATGGGGCCTAAACTTAAGAAATGCATGCCTGCGAAGTGAAACACTTACGTCAGACCGTACCTTTGTTCCCGAGGTTTCGGCCCAGGGAAGATCCGGCTTATCGCTTTAAGCGAATCACGGTTGCGGACCAGCGCGGGATTCTAACCCGACTTCCTCCCGCCGTCAGAGCGACGGCGGTAAAAGCATCATTTTCATGCCTGAACTGTCAAGCAAAATGCTTGCCATAAAAAGCATAATAAAACGGTAATAGTAAAAAACTAACGGAATACTTATGAAAAAATCTCTGCTTTTAATAATACTTTTTTCTCTTAATTTATATGCGGAAAAATTTAATCCGGACTATCTCTACGGCAAACATAAAACACCCATTAATCTTTTCGGAGGTAAAACTTCAGAAGAATTAAACACTTCTATTGAAACAGTTTCACCCGAAGAGCTCAATCAGATACGGTACTATTCGGTATATGATATACTTAAACAGAGATTTACTGATTTGAAAGAGTATTCCGTCTTCATTAACGGAAATTTTATCGGAAATAATACAGATATTCTAAAAAACATGCCAAATTCGGTAATAGGAAGAATTGAAGTATCCGATAAAAACCACACAGCTTCGAACAGTATTCAAAAAAGAAAATCTATAAACATCATTACACAGGGTTCATGCGGAAATAATTCAATTCACTCAGTATATTTCTCAAACGGAAAAAGTTTAACTTCTGCTAATGCAAATTATACTTCCGGACTACTTGAAGTTAACTTCAACGCTGCCGTTTCGGCTGATAAAGAAATGTCAAACACGAAAAATAGTTTTAACGGAACAAAGAAAAATTCTGCAGATGCAATTGTATCTTCAGCAAAATATATTCACTCTGATAAAATTCAAAGCAGTTTTAATTTATCTTACTTTGATCAAAAGAATAACAGCAATATCACCATGAATTCATCATATTCTTTGCTTTTTGAACCAAATCCTTTCATAGAAGCAAAAGGGATTTTATATATGTTAAATCAGACTGACGGGGATATAACTGACAAATCAAAATCATCAAAAGCTGTAATTATTTTCAATTTAACCCCTGATTTTACGACTGAGATTTCAGCCGGATTCGGCAGGTCCGACTTCAGAGAAAATCATGAAACCGCAAAACTCAATTTTCATAATTCATTCGCAGGTATTTATTATACAAAAGAGCATTTTGAATTTAACTCATATTTTTCGGCAAAAGGATATACTTCTGAGAATGTTTTCTTTTCCGGCAATACTGACATAGCTTTAAAATTATTGAACAAAAGTATAAAATTATTCACAGGCATATCCGGGGAGTCCAGTAATGGATTAAAAGAAATAATTTCCGATAAGGTTTTATTTGATAATCCTGTAACTGAAACAAGCATCTATACAGGTTTTCAAATTACATATTACGATTATTTCTATTTAAAAAATATCCTTACAAAAATCTATACCAATGAAGAGCGGAATAAATTCGATGTAAAAGGCAAAAGTCATTACGAAATAACCAATAATGCTTCTTTAAACCTACGGCTTATATCACTTGGGATAAACCATATTCAAAAAATTAATTCAGGTAAAAAAACCGGGGATTTCTTTGCAACAGTTTCCGGACCCGGAAAAATGCAGCCATACTTTTCTGCTTCCGTAAAACTTTCCGGAAAAACAACTGATGACTGCATCGCAGGTGCAGAAGTGTCAATACCAGTTTACGACCTCAGGATAGAGGCCGGAATCACTGATATTCTAAACAAGGAAGATGGTACTGGAAACAGAGAACTTTCAGCAGGTATCTGCTACTATTTTTGAATCTTTTGTTTTCTGCCCTTAGAATCCTTGTCTGCACTCAAAGTATTTTTAATTTTCTGAGAAGCCATGTTGTTCTCAGGAAAACGGCCTGCATCGCGTTTTAACTTATTTATTATTTCCGGCCAGCTTCTTTTTGTAACCATCCATCTTGGAAGGTCAAAAAGATCATCATTCATATAAATAGGAACTTTCATATATCCGCGTCTAAGTGAAAACGAAGCGCGAAAACCGGCTTTTATAAGATGTTCTTTTGTTACAGGAGAAAAAACACCGAAAGGATAGGCATATATTCTAGTTTCTCTGCCGGAAACCTGATCCAACCATTTCTTTGAATGATATATCTCCCGGTTAAATGTCGCTCTATCATCATTATAAAGCTTTTCATTCACATACATATGATAATAACCGTGTCCGCCCAATGTTGCACCGCAATCCTGATAATATTTTAGATCATCAGATTTCAACGCATACTTAACCTTTCCGATTATTGCAGGAGATATAAATAAAACCGGTTTAATATTTTTCTTCATCAAAATTGATTCGTAAATATTTTTTACACTGTGATTTCCGTCATCAATTGTCAGGAGAATATTTTTTTTACCGTATACTCTGTTTAAATAAATATCTTCCATACTGACGAAACGATAACCTATTGATTCAATTTCAGTAATATGCTTCTCGAATTCGGCCGGAGAAATATCAGTATCCACTTTTTTCTTGTCTAAAAAAGTGTGGTAACACAAAACAAAAACCTCGCCCTGCGAAAAAAGCAACACAGGAAATAACAAGAATAAAGAAATCAAAAACCTGAACATACTGCCTCAAACTATTTTATTATATTCTGAACATCAAGCTGCATTCTCGCATCTGATGCGGATTGAAACGCAGAATACTCACTGATGATGGTAGTGAATACTTTTTCAGCATCTGCTTTCATTCCCATCTTACGATAGCATATACCTGCATTATAATAGGCCCGCACACCCTCTTCCGTATCACTGAATTCTTCAAAATGCGCAAGATAAATTTTAAGCGCTTTCCGGTAATCGTACCGCATAAAGTAAATTCCGGCGAGATAATCAAAAGCGGTTTCGCGGTGCGAACCGTCCTCATACACTTCAAGATATTCCTGAAGAAGAATTAAAGCTTTATCATACTGTTCGAGTCTAAAAAACTGATATGCATTATCAAAACGCATATCATCACTTGCTTTTTCAAAAGCCGAATCAGACCCGGCGTTAAGCCCTAACGAAAAAAGCAATGACATAAATAGTATTATTTTTTTCATTTTGCTCCAAAAAAGGATTTTTTATCCGTTAAGGATAATATATTATGTCACATAATAATTCTGCAATAACTTTTTAAACTATGTTAAAATATTTACCGGAAAGCCGTAAACAGCATTCCGGTAAATAGAAATTTCATTTTAAAATAGTTAAAATCACTGAATTTCTACATCTTCATTCGGAACTTTTTCGGCATCTTGTTCAGTTTCTGCTTCAACATCAGCATTTTCTTCAGACTGGCCTTCTTCCTTCTTCTCGTTGAGAGCTTTTCTCTTTGCAATATTCGCAAGTAGTATATCGCGAGCCTCGGAAATATCAGTCTTTTTTGAAGTTGAAAATAGAAGAACTACATCACCTGTAAAAACGCTCATAAACGGGAAATCGACATAAGAAATATCTCCGAATTTTTCAATAGAAACATCGGCACCTTTGGTATTATCTGCTGTTAATATTTTACATACAGCAGGTACCATTTTCTTTCCAAACATCATTCTGTATTTAACCGATGCCATCATCATATTCGCCATTTTATCGCTTTCAGTATTTCCGCCATCTTTTTCATTTTTAAAAATAAAAAGATACTGACCTGCTTTATCCTTATAAGGAATAAGACCAAACGGCATATCTTCTATACGCTTTTTGATAGCCGATTCCGGTGCCGATATATCTATAATCATATGCTGATCAAACTGTGTATTTACGGTCGATGTTTTAATTTTAAAACCAAGTTCTTTTAATTTCGGATTATTCTGAAATGAGTCTTTTTGCGGAAGAGAAGTTTCATTTTTCGCAAATTCTTTTGAAAAAGAAACTCTCATTTTTGAAGAAAAAACTCCTTTGTCGACTTCAAAATACTGAATGATGTCAAAACAACCTGAACAAAATAACAAAACAAGAAAAATCAACGGAAGAGCTGTCTTTTTCATATAATCACCTCTTATTTTTTTTCAAAGCTTAACGTAAATTCACCGCTATTTCCCGAAGCCGACTTGTGATTTAATTCTATTATCAGAATTCTATCGTTTAACGAATCAAAATAAATAAAATCAGGCTTCGGCTGATCAATATTATTAACCTTCTCATAAGATCCTTTTTTTTCGTTAAGAACATATTTCTCAACCTTAATAAGATGTCTGTTATTCTCAAGTTTGAATTCTACATGCTTGTCCTGCGATTCAAGACCTATGGTACTTCTTCCGGCTTCAACCTTATTTAGAAACACTTTATAAAAACATCTTCTATCGTCATTTGGATTATTTACCGTGGAATCTTTAATAATAAGTTTAACATTATAATTATACGGAAGCTTAAACTCTGAGCCTGAAATCCCTGAAGGATTTGTATTTGATGCTGATCCGCTTAAAATAACCGGATCTTTTTTCATTACTGAACTTCCTCCCGAACAGGCAGCTGCAGCCGCCAGAAACCAAATAAATATCATTTTCATATTCACCTCTGTTTTATCATATCAATGCTGTAATCTGAATCAGAAACACTTCCTGAAAATTCAACAATCAAATAAGCAGAAACATCTATAGTTTCTGAAAATTCTATTTCAGATGATCCTTTTACAGATACGGTTTTTACCCTGTAACCAAGGGCATCCGTAACCGAAACAGTCATCTCGGTATCATCAATACCTCTTATTTTAAATTTTATTTTCTCTCTAGATCCCAGATTAATTTTGTAATAATCCTTATCGCCGCTGTAAGAATAATACCCTTTAACTGAATTTTCAACTGCTTCTGCTGATTTGATACTGTCATTAGGCTCAGTTTCAAATTCCTTTTCCGCCTCATATTCGGAAATGGAAACGGTATAATCCTGAGGTTCCGATGTATGTTTTGATGAAACTGATATATAATAACCTCCGTCACAAAATATATTGGGGAAAATAATTGAGCCCGAAGCATTATCCGAAGAATATAATTTCCTGTATGATTTGTCAAATATGGAAGCCTTAACAGACTTGCCGAGAACTGAAACGGAATAAAATCTTCCTGATTCACTTGATCTGAAAA
Organism: Spirochaetota bacterium; assembly: GCA_029554345.1. Lineage (GTDB taxonomy): Bacteria > Spirochaetota > UBA4802 > UBA4802 > JAFGJZ01 > JAKJGA01. The sequence continues at coordinate 21,059 of JAKPJF010000009.1, forward strand.
AATAATCAATATCTTTCGAATCAGATACTGTACCTGATATTTTATCCTGAAGCGGATTGGCTTTTCCAAAATCATCATTGCTTTCAAGTTCTCTATCCGGAGAAAAATCACCTTTCTTCAGCGAAAAGAAATATTTTTCTTCGGAATTTTCGGTCATAGATTTCGAATATATCCGAATGAAATAATTTCCGCTCTTCATGAGCCCCAATCCGCTTACTGATTCAGCTTTACCCTCACCGGCAAAATCTGCCGTAAAAACAGAATTGCCGTCGGCATCACATATTTCTATAACGGAATTAATACCTTTTACAGCGCTCAAAGAAATATCAATGACTGCCGGATTTTCTTCTGAAGCATCTACTGAAAAATAAAAAATATCCTCTTCTCTGTACCTTCCTTTACTATTCTGATTGAGTTTGTTAAAAGCAGGTGAGAAATATCCTGTAATTTCTGATCCATAATCAATTTTCTGTGCTGAATCAAAAAAATCATTAGGTTCAATTTCTGAGACTGAACTGTCTGATGGATAAACGGATAGAATATACTCTGCCGAATCATCCCCCTTTTTTTCATCTCGCTCACCATGACTGACAGCTATATAATATTTACCTTTTGGAAGATTTAGATTCGCTATCTTTTCAGGCGAAGATTTACGCGCATCATCGACATATTTAATTACAGCTCCTTCTCCGCCGGAGGCTGAAAAAACACCGAAAGCATGATTGATTCCCTTTAGAGCAGAAACTTCGATTCTAACATTAACTTCAGAGTCCGTAGTAAATGTGAAATAATCTTTATCTGAAGCAGATGAAATCTTTCCTTTCACTTCAGATTTGATATTTATCTCATTAGCTTCATTCAAATTATTGTTCGGTTCAACTTCAAATTGTATCTTGCGGGAACATTCAGCCGAAAAAACAATTATCAGCAATAGCAAAATGTATTTCATCTTCAACTCCATGAATTTCAGAATAACCAATACACAAAAGAAGCGCAAGTATTTTTAATTTAGACATAATGATATAATGGAAAACATTATATTTCATATTTATCGATTTAATAATAATCGTTTTTAATTCAAATAGTAAGTAATTTCGATTATATCAATATTTTTATAACTATTGATAAACTTTATTATTCTGTTTTTCAACAAATTGTTAGAAAAATATTTGACAATAATCTCTATTTCTTTTTTATGGATATATAAGCAATTGCGGGTGTAGTTCAATGGTAGAACTTCAGCCTTCCAAGCTGATTGCGTGGGTTCGATTCCCACTACCCGCTCATAATACCCCGGTTAAACCGGGGTATTTTTTTATTATTTTCAAATTATAAAAAAGCCGCTTTGAAGAGCGGCTTTTAAATTCAATTATAAGTAAAAATTCTTATACCATTTAACAAAACGCGAAAGACCTTCCTCTATTGATGTTTTCGGCTTCCATCCGGTTTTAGAGTTTAGCAGTGAAATATCTGCAAATGTTGCGTATACGTCACCCGGCTGCATCGGCATATATTTCTTTAACGCTTTTGTTCCGAGATTTTTTTCAAGAACCTCAATGAAATACTCAAGCTTAACGGGATTATTGTTTCCGATGTTATAAACTATATGTTTTGCACCGCTTTCAGCAGAATAACCCGGTTGAGGAATATGAGAAGCCACCGACATTATGCCGGAAACAATATCATCCACAAAAGTAAAATCTCTCAGCATATCACCGTTATTATAAACCTCTATTTCCTGACCTTGAACAATTTTATCTGTAAATTTAAAATAAGCCATATCAGGCCTTCCGTATTCACCGTAAACTGTAAAAAACCTAAGCCCGCTTGCAGGAATATCGAAAAGATGAGAATAACAGTGAGCCATAAGCTCATTGCTTTTTTTCGTAGCTGCATATAACGATATGGGATTATCGACGTAATCGCTTTCCGAAAATGGAGTTTTTTTATTCGCTCCGTAAACCGATGAACTTGAGGCATAAACCAAATGCTTCACCGGATTATTTCTGCATCCTTCAAGGATAGACAAAAATCCGTCAATATTACTTCCTATATAGGCTGAGGGATTATCGAGCGAATATCGAACACCTGCTTGAGCAGCAAGGTTTATTACAACGTCAAACTTTTCTTTACTGAAAAGCTTTAGGATGAAATCCCTATCAGAAATATCATTATGATGAAAACTGTAGTTCTTATTTTTAGAAAGAATTTCATTTCTTGCGGATTTTAGGCTTACCGGATAATAAGAATTAAGATTATCGACTCCGACTATCTCATGACCATCTTTCAAAAGAAGCTTTGAAAGATGAAATCCGATGAATCCGGCTGAACCAGTTACCAAATATTTCATTATTTTGCCTCAAACGTAAAATAAGCGGCCTGAGCCGCTTATTCATTCGCCTAAATCATTATAAACTGTCAATGAGATATTGATTTAATAATTTGTCGAATTTTTTAGAATATTCTGCATAATCGCATCACTGTCTTTTATTCCTTTCTGGTATGTTTCGCCGATGCTCAATATCAGCGAATAGAAATACTCGAGATGCGGAATATAAAAATCTCTTTTGATATTGTTTCTTATTGGAAATGCAGTTGTGTTTCGGATCTCGCCTAATGGTTTACTTCCAGTACGTATCTTATCATTCACTGAATGGTTAAAAGTTACATCGTCAGTTCCTGCCGATAAAGGAGTTGGATCAACTATAGTTATAATATTAGTTGTAAACTTACTGTTTTCTTTCTCATATATTATTGATTCTATTTTAGATACGCTGTCTCCGGAAAGATAAAGTTTCATTTTCTTTTCTCTGCTTCCATTCAACTTACCAGAAACTTCATCCTTTAGAATAAAATAACGGGTAATAAGAATATAACCGTCTTTTGCCTCATAAGAAACCTGAAAAGGAAGAACAGGGATTTCTTTTGCAGATGCAAGATTATATTTTTTAACCGTATCCGCAATTTTTTTTGAAAGATCAAGTATTTGATTATCAAGATCCTTTGCTTCATTCAATAGACTTTCAGATGTCAGAGATTTATCAGTACCTTCTGATTTTTTTTCCTGTGATTTCAGTGCCGAAAAAGAAAAAACAATAACCGTAAACATTAAACAAAATAATAAACGCATTGAACTACCTCCGGTAACCTATCATAAACTTAAATCAATAAATATCAACTTTTTTCTATATCAGTCAACTGAAAACTGCAAGTCTTTTTCATCAAAGTATATCTGCCCCCTTTCTTAAAGCATCAAGAACAAACATAGCTGAACGGATTCTTACAATCTCTCTGTCGCCTCCGAAATGCATTTTAACGGTTTTAATATCACCTTTATAATAAAAACCGAAACAAACAGTTCCAACAGGTTTTTCTACGCTTCCTCCTCCGGGTCCCGCAATTCCGGTTACTGCAAAAGATGCATCAACAGAAAATAACTGCGCGCATCCGGCACACATTTCAGCAGCACACTCTTCACTGACTGCTCCGTATTTTTCAATAGTTACTGGATTAACCCTAAGAATTCCGATTTTTACATCATTGGAATAAGCTATTATTCCGCCGGCGAAAACATCAGAAGAACCCGCTACAGATGTTATCATTGATGAAATCATTCCGCCTGTGCAGGATTCAGCAGATGCAAAAGTTATTTTTTTTTCATTTAGTTTGTCAATAAGTACACTTGCAAGAGAATCGGAATCTTTTCCGTAAATATATTCACCAAGACGATGACGAATTTCAGACTCGACCGGTTTAATTAGAGCTAAAGCCTCTTCCTCAGAGGCAGCTTTAGCGCTGATTCTGAGTTCGCACTCACCTGTCTTTGCATACGGCGCAATAGTCGGATTAGAATAACCGGAAATAAGATCCTTTACAGAATCTTCCATTTTACTTTCACCTATTCCGAACATTTTAAGTGTCAGGGATTTTATTACTGAATCTGTATATCTTGACAGATATGGTTCAATCTCATTTTCAAACACATAACTCATCTCCCTCGGAGGCCCGGGAAGAACAATTATCACCTTTCCGTCTTTTTCAACGATACAAGCGGGGGCGGTACCCCGGCCGTTTTTTACAATGACAGATCCTTCGGGGAAATATGCCTGACGCATATTGTTTTCAGTCATTGGTCTGCCGAGTTTCTCAAAAAACATTCTGAGTGCTTCAGCTGACTTCTCATCCAGAATCATTTTTAGGCCAAAATACTTAGCTACTGCTTCTTTAGTGAGATCATCTTCAGTCGGGCCTAGACCTCCGGTTGTGATAATCATATCGGCACGTGAAAAAGATTCAGAAATTGCCTCTACTACTCTTCCCAGATTATCTCCTACAACTGACTGACGATATAGATTCATTCCCATTGCGGCAAGACGGCGTGAAAGAAATGCTGCATTTGTATTAACAATATCACCGAGTAGAATCTCGGTTCCGATGGAAAGTATTTCAACGTTCATATATACCTCGAGCCAAATGAATGAAAAATGAATGATTTTTCAAACATTTTTTGCTTCAGCATTTTAACAAATGATTCGATTATCTTTTAGGGAGACTATGATGATAAATTTCAGCGAGATTTTAAAGAGCAGACGCTCAGAAGAGCTTCCAGAACCTAAAAATACCGAAAAAGGAAATGATGCATTCGCATCACTTTTCGCCGAATCAGTAAAAAACGCATCCGACAATCTTAAAAACATTGCTGAAAAAGATCCCAAAGACACTTCAGGCGAAAATAATTTAATTGAAGCGAAAAATGATAAACTTGAGATAAATGAAACTGACAAATACGATACATTAACAGAAGATAAGGTAATAAAGAATAAACACGATGAAATAGAAGCCTTGCCTGTTCAAAAAGAAGATAACGTTCTTTCATCGGATAATGCTGATCTGAAAAAAATAAAAATCATAAACAAAAAAGAAAATAAAACCGCTTCCAAAACGGAAAAAGAAAATGGACCAGCTGATCCAATAGCTGAAACACTAAAAACGGCTAATAATGCTATTCTTTCAATATTAAACAAAAGCCAACTGCAAAAATCGCCGGACAGCAATATATCTCACTCCGAAAACATAAAAAGCGGAGCAAGAGCTTCAAACACACTTAGCAAGAATATTTTCAATAATCAAAACGGAATAATTTCAGGATTGCCGGACAAGAAAGCTAGTGACAAAAATGGAAATATCATATCAGATTTTTTAAAAGATAAAAAATTCATATCAAAAGAAAAAGTCAAGGATACTGAAATAAAATCTTATCAAGCAAAAGATTTTACTTTAAATGAACTAGAATCAAAACATAAAAGCAGAATTAACAATAAGTCCGACCATGTAAAAACGGCAAAAGCTGCAGAAAATTCAGCTGCAGTTGAAGTGTCAAAAAAGAATGACATCAATCTTAATGTAAAGATCACCGAGGAATTAAATACCGTTACAAGTCTTTCTTCTTCAAATAAAAAAGAAACAAGCGACGGAAACTTTTTTTCATTCGATAAGAACAGTTCTAATATCAGAAACGACCGTGAATTTAAGGCTGAAATCAATACTGCTTCAAAAACTCCGTTTTCTGATCAGTTAAAAGAAATACTTAATAATTCCCGCATAAATGTCCGTAATGATAAAAACGCAGATATAACTATTAAGATGAATCCGGAAAATCTTGGAGATATGCGTGTAAAAATGGAAATGGAAAACGGAATTATTAAAGCCAATTTCACTGTTGCCACAGAAGAGGCAAAAGAACTTCTGCTATTGAATATTGAAGAATTAAAAAATTCATTATCATCCGGCGGAATTTCAATCGGCGAAATGAAAGTCAGCGTAAAAAATGAAAACAACGGTGAAAACAGACACTTTGTCCCTGAAAAAAACATCATGCCCGATATAAAAGAAACAACAGCAGTCTACTCTGCTGATTCTTTATATTATGACGGACATCTCAATCTGGTAGTGTGAGGGAATATGCCTAATCCAGTTACAAACGCGCCTAAAATAAGTACAAAACTTACGCCTGAACAGATGGCTGAAACGAACCGTGCAGCTAATGAAGTAAATCAGAAACATAAAAGTGAAGGAAAACATTACGGTGAAACTCTAGGCAAGGATTCCTTCCTGAAACTTCTCATTACCGAACTAAGTCATCAGGATCCGACTCAACCTATGGAAGATAAACAGTTTATAGCCCAGATGGCGCAGTTTTCTTCTCTTGAGCAGATGAACAATATAAATGTCGAGATGAAAAAGATGAATACAAAAGCAGGAATGAATGAAGCCTATTCCATGCTCGGCAAAAAAATTCAGGCATTTGACCAAGAAACGGGAAGAGTTACAGAAGGTGTTGTAACACATATCAGACGCGATCAGGACAAGGTCTACCTGATGGTAGGAAATACTCCGGTATCACCGGATACCGTCAGTGCGGTGTTTCCAGCAGAAGAAACAAGGTCTTATCAGGCGGAAACACCTCAAAGAGTAATAAACCGTGATGATTATTCCAAAGCAGCAAATGCCTACGAAAACAGCAAAAAGGAATACGAATCCACAAAAAGCGGAGAAAATAATCTCATTCAATTGAAGGATTATTACGATAATAAAACACGGACTGGTTCCGAAAGCATAACAAAATAATTTCTAGCGGAGAGTACCAACTATGATGCGTTCCCTTTTTTCCGGCGTTTCCGGTCTAAAAAATCATCAGACCAGAATGGACGTTATTGGAAATAACATTTCCAACGTCAATACGTACGGATTCAAAACGAGCAGAGTGACATTTCAGGACATGCTCTCCCAAACACTTTCAGGAGCCGCAAAACCCGAAGAAAATGTCGGAGGAGTAAACCCTAAACAGGTTGGACTCGGAATGACAATCGCTTCTATTGACAGAATTTTCACTCAAGGAAGCATTCAGACAACAGGAAATCAAACCGATCTTGCCATATCAGGTGACGGATTTTTTATGGTTTCTAACGGCGACAAGAATTTCTTCACGCGCGCCGGAACTTTTTCACTCGACAGAGACGGAAATCTTGTAAATCCTGCAAACGGACTCAAGGTTCAGGGTTGGATGGCTGAACGTAATGAGGAAGGAGAAATGATCCTTAACTCAAAAGGCACTCCTCAGGATGTAGTTGTTCCCATATACAGCAAGGTTGAAGCAAAAGAAACAACCGTAGTTAAGTATAAATGTAATCTTGATTCTAAGAAACCCGTTCTTCCTGAAAATGCAACTCCTAAAATGATAGCTTCTGCGGCAGTTACAACCAATATCGATGTTTATGATAACCTCGGAAATCCTCATAGAATGACATTAAACCTATGGCATACCGGAGTTAATGAATGGACAGCTTCAGCATCAATGAGTGATGCAAACGGCCCTGTAACTCTTGACATTCCCGGAATGGAAGGAGCAAATCAGGAAAATTCATCAAGTAAAATGATTCTTCGATTTTCACCGGACGGCAGACTTATCGCAGCCAATGACGAAGGAACAGCTGACGGTATTAACCAGGGTAATATTTTCGCAAATCTCAATTACAGAATTGACGGAGATCCTAATGTTAGAAATATCCGTCTTGATCTCGGCAAATCAGGTCTAGTTGAAGGAATAACCCAGTTCTCATCACCTTCTACAACAAAGGCAGTAGAACAGGACGGTTATTCAATGGGTTACATGGAAGGATTTAACATAGATAATTCAGGTGTTATTACCGGAGTATATTCAAACGGTGTAAAACAGGCAATTGGACAGGTTGCAATGGCTGTTTTCACTAATCCAGGCGGTTTGACTGCAGTTGGTGAAAATCTTTTTGAAGTATCCAATAACTCCGGACTTGCTAATATCGGAGAAGCTAATCAGGGCGGACGCGGAAAGATCGTTGCAGGTGCTCTTGAAATGAGTAATGTCGACCTATCAGATCAGTTCACAGACATGATCATCACTCAGAGAGGTTTTCAGGCCAATTCAAGAACGATTACAACTTCCGATCAGATGCTTCAGGAATTGATAAATCTAAAAAGATAAATTAAGATGACTCAACAATAAAAAAGGACGCATATGCGTCCTTTTTTATTATCTACAGTTAAATTCTATACTTTAAAGAATGATACATCGTTCTCAAGTTCTTCAGCCATTTTGGAAAGTCCTTCAACGTTCCCAGCCAAATCATGCGCACTTGTAGCATTAACCTGAGTATTGTCGTTAATAGAAGATATCGAGCGGACAATTTCACCAATTGCATTTTTCTGTTCTTCTGTAGCAGTTTTAATTTGCTCTGAACGTGTCCGCATACGAAGTGCTTCAGAATTTACAGTTTCATTTACTTGCAGCTGGCTCTGCATAAATTTTCCAAGATCATTCATCATACCGCTTATTACACTTATATTTTCAATAACTTTCGAAATAGTCATATTAGCCGATTCGACACTTGACTGCCCTCTGCTGATCTGTTCATTATTCTGCTGAATAAATCTGTCTATTTCTTTTATACTAGAAGCTGTCTGATCTGCAAGTTTTGAAATTTCATCAGCTACAACCGCAAATCCGCGTCCAGCCTCACCGGCTCTGGCCGCTTCAATAGCCGCATTTAGAGAAAGAAGATTAATCTGTTCTGAAATATTATTAATAATATCAACAATTCCGGTCATTTCCTTGGAGCTTTCAAGAATACTTGTCATACTATCAGTCATCGCATGAAGAGAACTTTCACTTGATTTTGCAGTATGCGCTATTTCATCTGATATTGAAAGCGTTTGCTCAAGATTTAAACCCATTTCCTTCATGTTTTGATAGAGTTTTGATATTTTTTCTATAAATCCCCCGAGATCTTTAAACTGATCTACTGATTCGACATTGATATTTTCAATACCCGCAGAAATCTGCTCAATAGTAGCCGTTATTTCTTCTGCAGCTGAAGCCTGACTTTGAGCGTTTTCGGAAAACTGATCGGCTGAAACAGACATCGCATCAGCTCGATCAGAAAGATCTGAAGCATTATTGGAAATATTCTTTATGATTGAATGAAGATTCTCGATAAAATTATTAAAATATCCCGCCATTCTTCCGATTTCATCACCGCTACGGGAAGTTATTCTGCATGTCAAATTTCCTTCTGAAAGATTTTTAATTACATCAACAGCATTCAGAACAGGAGCAGTTATGGAACGTGCAAGAAAAAAGGCAAAGATTGTACCGATAAAAATAAAAACAATGGTAGCAATAACAATTCCTTGCCTCATATTATCTATCGGTTTGAATACATTAATTTTGTCTGAACCGACAGCCACAGACCACCCTATTTTACCTATTGGAGAAAAACCGAAGAATCTCTCCTTCCCATCATAAATAATTTCATCATAACCGTTTTCACCGGCAAGCATGCGTTTAAACATACTGGCGATATCAGCGTAATCAGGTTTAGTTTCAGCTTCCTTAATAAAATTACGTTTATCAGTAACAAACGAACGATCTCTATGACCAATAAAAGTACCATGATTATCTATAAGGTAAGAATAGCCATTTGTGCCATACATCATATTATCTATAAGTATTAAAAGCCATTGGGTATCTATTTGAGAAACAAGAACAGCTGAGGTTTTATTATCATCTCCCCTTACTGGTACAGCAATATACATAACAGTTTTTTGTTCAGGCATCAATATCTCAACAGTTGAAACAGCAGTAATGCCAGAAAAAGCAGTTTTGACAATTTCATTATCAGCTATACCATCAATTTCCGCGCCGTAAAAAATTGTTCTGCCTGATGGATATACGAAACCCATATTCATAAGCCGAAGACGAGCTGCTTCCTGTTTCAACACATCCTCTTGAAGCTTCCATTCCATTGACCGGATCTCCGACCGCTTTGCGACACCTTCAAGAGCTGTTATATAAACATCGAGTTTGTTTGCAATTTGATTTGCTCCGAAACGGGCAACAATTGGAGCATTTTCAGCTAATTGTTTTCTTGCAGCACTATGAGCCTGATAATATGCAAAAAAACCTATTCCGGTGGACACTGGAATAATTAGAATTATTATTAAAATTGTAAGTTTTCGCCGTATGGAAGCATTTCGAGATTTATTTTTCATAACCATACCTAAACATCGCGGGTAAATTAAATAAGCAATTAAACAAAAAACCTTCCCTGAAAAAATAGTTATTTTTTCAGGGAAGGTTTATTTTACTTTGACTTAGTATTTCTTTTTGAAAGTACATCAAAAACAACAGCAGCCAAAACAACAAGACCTTTTACAGTCTTCTGCAAGTTTGCATCAAGTCCAAGATATGACATACCATTATTCAAAACACCCATAAACATTGCACCGACAACTGAACCGCCTACTGTACCAGTTCCTCCGTATGCAGAAGCACCGCCGATAAAACAAGCACCAATTGCATCCAACTCATAAAGTGTTCCTGCAGCAGGATTTGCTGAATTAAAACGGCCTGCAACAACGAGTCCTGCAACAGCAGCAAGAAATCCCATGTTTGTATAGGCAAAGAACATAATCTTCTTGGTATCAATACCCGACATTCTAGTTGCCTTGGCATTTCCGCCTAAGGCATAAAAATGTCTGCCTGGTACCATCTTATTCGTAAAATAACTGTATCCGAGAACAATCACACCCAAAATAACTAAAACAATAGGAATACCCTTATGATTAGCAAGCAGCCATATTACATACATTACTCCGCCAGAAATCAGCATAAAACGTGAAATAGTAACTACCATTGAGTCTGTTTCATAACCTTTCTTTGTTTTAGTAATTCGGTCTTTAATCAAATAAGCTAAAAACAAAAGACAGATGATAGCTCCTATTGTAATGGTAACAGTTTTAATAAACACGGCTTCTTCCGGCGTAATCAAGACATCTTTTGAGGCCGGAATAAAACTTGTAAACAAGTTAAGATAATTACTTGGAAAAGGTGAAATTGTTAATCCGTCCAATATCAAGAGTGCTACGCCTCTCCAATATAGGAATCCCGCCAATGTAACTATAAACGGAGGAATACCGACATATGCAATCCAAAATCCCTGCCATGCACCTATAGCTATACCAAGGAACAGACAAAGAGCAATACTTACATAAATATTAACTCCCATATTTACAATCAGTGTTCCGGCAACTGCACCGATAACACAAACAACGGCACCGACTGAAAGGTCGATATTACCGCCGGTTAATATACACAAAAGCATACCTGTAGCTAGAATAACTACATAAGAGTTCTGAACAATAATATTAGAAATGTTCGCAGGTGTCAGCAAAACTCCTTTGCCTGTAGCAATCAGCAATACCTGAAAAAGAATAACAACGCCGATAAGAGCCATCAGCATACCATTTTTTTTCATCGCATCAATGATAGTTTGATAAAATTTCATAACAGATTAAACTCCTTTTGCAGAAGATAAGATCGCGGACATAATTGACTCCTGAGTAGCCTGTTCTTTGGTAAACTCAGCAACAATCCTGCCGTCATACATAACATAAACCCTGTCGCACATGCCTAATATTTCAGGCATTTCCGAGGATATCATCAAAACACTTTTACCCTCAGCTACGAGCTGATTCATGATCGTATAGATTTCATATTTAGCACCCACATCAATGCCTCGCGTAGGTTCATCCAGCATTAAAACGTCCGGATCAGCAAACATCCATTTACTTAATAGAACTTTCTGCTGATTACCGCCGGATAGACTTCCAACATTCTGCATGACATTTGAGCATTTAGTGTTTAACTTTTGTTTGTATTCATTTGAAACTTTGACTTCGAGATCAAGATCAAGAACATTGTATTTACTTACTTTGTCCATTTTAGCCAAAGTAGTGTTTATGTAAATAGGATTATTCAACAGCAAACCTTCATCTTTTCGATCTTCAGTCACATAAGCTATCTTTTCTTTAATTGCTTCTTTTATGCTGTTCAATTGTATTTTCTTTCCATTGAGTATCAACTCACCGGAAATTTTCTGACCGTAACTTTTACCAAAGATACTCATCGCCAACTCTGTGCGCCCAGCGCCCATTAAACCGCTGATGCCGACAATTTCGCCCTTGCGTAATGTCAGATTAACGTTGTCACATACTTTTTTATCTTCATAAAGCGGATGATAAACATTCCAGTTTTTTACTTCTAAGCATACTTCGCCGATAGACGTATTTCTTTTTGGGAAACGGTCTGTCAGTGTACGACCTACCATCGCGGTTATGATATCATCTTCTGTAAATGAATCAGTTTTTTTATCAAGATTTTTGATTACCGCGCCGTCGCGTATTACTGTTATTTTATCCGCAATGTATTCAACTTCATTAAGTTTATGGGAAATTAGAATTGAAGTTACTCCCTTCTGTCTCAAATCAAGAAGAAGATCCAGAAGTTTTCTTGAATCCGATTCATTCAAAGAGGCTGTAGGCTCATCAAGAATAAGCAGTTTTACATCTTTAGCCAAAGCTTTTGCAATTTCAACCAGCTGCTGTTTCCCTACACTAATATCTTTTACGAGAGTACGGGAAGATTCATTCAGACCTACAAGCTTAAGATAGGAGTCAGCCTTTGCAAAAGTCTCGTCCCAATCGATATTAACATACTTACCTCTCTCGTTTCCGAGAAACATGTTCTCTCCGATAGAAAGTAAAGGAACAAGCGCCAGTTCCTGATGTATAATTACAATTCCTACATGCTCACTATCTCTGATCGTATTGAACTTGCAGTGTTTTCCTTCATATTCAATATCACCAACATATTCATTATGCGAAAATACACCGCTCAAAACATTCATCAATGTTGACTTACCGGCTCCATTCTCACCGACAATCGCGTGAATTTCACCTTTTTCAACCTGTAAGCTAACATTATCCAGTGCTATTGCTCCGGGGAAAGTTTTGGTGATATTATTCATCTTTAAAAGTGTTTGCGCCAATTTTCCCTCCGATTTCCAGTCAGGCAGTTAAATAATTATTCTTATTTGAACCGTTTATTATTTCTGACCGTATCATTGTAAATTGAATAAAGTGCGATACCGTCCAGCCGGAAGTGTTTTTCGGTCCAAAACTGGCTAAAAACGCACTTTTCATATAACCATTATAAATCCATCATCAAGTTATTAATTCGGAGTCTGATTATAAAACCAGACTCCGAATGTAACTTAATGATTATGAAAGCCTATTACTTAACTTTCAAATCGTCTTCTTTGTAATATCCTGTATCAATCAAAAGCTTCTTGTAGTTGTCAACAGTTGCAAAAACCGGTTCGCAAAGGAATGAAGGAACAACCTTAACTCCGTTGTTATAAGTTTTTGTATCATTAACATCAACCTGTTCGCCTTTGATGATCTGGCTTGTCATTTTAACAACCTGCTCAGCAAGAGTACGAGTATCTTTGAAGATAGACATAGCCTGCTGACCTTTAAGCATATTGATTACAGATGTTTTATCGCAATCCTGACCAGTGATAAGAGGGAAATTATCTTTAGTATAACCAGCACCTACAAGTGCGTTTGTAATACCCTGAGCAACGGAGTCATTTGAAGAATAAACTGCATGAAGTTTAGTTCCTTTAGGACCATAACCGTTCTGAGTTATAAGATTTTCCATACGTTTCTGAGCTTCTTCAGTTGACCAGTTCTGAGTCGCAACCTGAGCTTTTGAAATCTGACCTGATTTTACAACAAGAACTTTCTTGTCGATATAAGGTTTTAGAATGCTCATAGCTCCGCCGAAGAAGAAATTGATATTGTTGTCATCTGGAGAACCAGTGAACAATTCAATATTGAAAGGACCTTTTTCGCTGTCCAGCTTCAACGCATTTTTAAGGAATTCTCCCTGAATTGTACCGACTTTGAAATTGTCAAATGTTGCATAATAAGAAACAGCATCACTGTTCATTATTAAACGGTCATAAGCAATTACCGGTATATTTTTCTGTTTTGCAGTTTTAAGAACTTCAGTAAGAGAAGAACCGTCAACTGCTGCGATAACAATTACCTTACAGCCTGTTGCTATCATGTTTTCAATCTGAGCAACCTGAGTAGGGATGTCATTATCACCCGCATACTGAAGATCAACATCGAAACCAGCTTTTTCAAACTGAGCTTTCATGTTAGATCCATCCTGGTTCCAACGCTGTAGAGACTGTGTTGGCATAGAGATACCAACCTTCTCTCCGGAACCGCCTTTTTTGCATCCCGCGAAAGCTGCAAAGAAAACAGCAAACACGGACAATGTAGCGAGAAACTTTTTCATGCTAATTCTCCTTTAATTTTTTTAATACAACATCACAGCATTCTTTATTCGAAACGTCTTATGACTAATTGTATCCTCAAATAATTTTGTACCGCAAATAATTTTGTACCGCAAATAATTTTGTACCGCAACATCAAATAGAAACAAAATTAAAAATGTAACGAAAATGTAATAATATCTCTGAACCTATTTGTCAATCTTTAAATAATTAATATCCGAAAAACAAATTCTGAAATTTTCATATCATCAATCGTGATGTTAGCAAATCAATAAAATGCTTGATATAATAAAGCTTACAAAATAGAAATAGATGTTCTTTTTAAAATTAATGCCGAGGTGATCATGCTTAAATTCAGTAAGAATCATATAGCTTCACTGCTTATATCAATCGCAGTTTTTATTTCACTAGCGCTTATTTATGATAAAACAAATTTGCTTGAAGGCATTGAACTTTGGTCGCTTGACAAACGTTATTACCTTAGAGATCCGAACGAAGTCGGCAAAAAAATTCAGGAAGGAGTTAAACGCGAGAAGAAAAATCCCCGCGCAAACGATAACGTGATCATTGTAGGCATCGACAACGACACTCTTGTAGCAATGGATGCCACAGAAGGTGAAAAAGGCAGATGGCCTTTTCACTGGGATATTCATTCAAAAGTCGCCAGCTACATTGCAAGCGGAAAACCGAATTCTATTACATTTGATATAATGTTTCTTGAAAACAAAGACGGAGAAGACACGCTTGCGGACTCGATCAAAGAAGCCGGATGTGTTTTTTTAGATTATCCTTTTGAGCGTGAAGAGATGTCTCAGGTTCACGTAGACCGCATTGACCGAATGAAACTTTTTTCCGAAACTTCGCTGCCCTCGTCAAATATGATGCTCGGAACTGAAAAATATAAAGACGTCACTCCGCCGACTGCAAAACTTATTAAATCAGCAAAAGGTACCGGCTTTGCAAATATTGAATCGGATATTGACCATGTAAACAGACGAATGCCTCTTTATGCAAAATATAAAGGTGATTTCTATCCTTCAATTGATCTTTCTATTGTTGTGCATTATTTCGGAATAACCTTTAACGATATTGAAATAAAACCAGGGGAATATGTACGGCTTAAAAACATCAATCCGGAAAAACTGGTTGATAAATCAAAGACTTATCTAGACATTCCGATTGACAATGAAGGCTACATGGACATTAATTTTGCCGGAGGACACGGCTCTTTCAGCAATTATTCATATTATTACTTCAACCGTGACGGATCAGAACCCGAAAATTCAAGCTTCAAAGACAAAATTGTATTCATTGCAGCATACGCTTCAACAGGTATCGCTACAGACGTACACAAATCACCATATGGAGATTTTTACGGCATTGAGCATCATGCTAATGCAGTTAATACAATTATCAACCAAACATTTATTCATAAAACGAAAATATGGCAGGATATTCTGATTTTATTTGCGGTATCACTAATACTCGGATTGCTGATACCTCGGATGAGCATCATTACCGGTTCAATTTTCACCACACTTTTAGCCCTTATTTATGTAATTATAGCTTATGTTCTTTTTGACACAAAAAGTATTGTATTTGCTATGAGTACACCTGTTTTTCAGATTTTCATAAACTTCCTTGCAGTATCAGTTTACAGATCGTTTACAGAGCAGAAGGAAAAACGCTACATACGCCAGACTTTTTCAAAATTTGTTTCGAAATCCGTAGTTGATGAGCTTCTAAAAAATCCTAAAATGGTTCGGCTCGGCGGAGAAAAAAATATACTTTCCGTACTTTTTTCTGACATACGCGGCTTCACCAGTATCTCTGAAAAAATGACGGCGGAACTTCTTGTAGAACATCTCAATGAATATCTTCAGGCAATGACGGATATAGTCATCGAATCTGATGGAACGCTTGATAAATATGTAGGAGACGAAATAATGGCTTTTTGGGGGGCCCCTATACCTCAGGATGATCATGCTTTGCGTACATGCCGTGCAGCAGTTAAAATGATTGAAGTACTAAATGATCTAAATATAAACTGGGCTGCCCTGGGTAAACCGAAACTGGATATCGGAATTGGAATAAACACAGGAGAAATGGTTGTCGGAAACATGGGATCCGCATCACGTATGAACTATACGCTCATGGGGGACAATGTAAATTTGGGCGCAAGACTTGAAGGAACAAATAAAGTTTACGGAACCAAGATAATAATAAGCGAATTCACTTATGAACATGTAAAGGATTACGTGATCGCACGGGAACTCGATTTAATTAGAGTAAAAGGTAAAGCCCTGCCTGTCAAAATATATGAACTAATCGATATGAAATAAATTTACTGGTCGGTCACGGCCGTTTGATTGAAAATTAATCATGAAAACGGTCGGACTTACAGGAGAAAGAAGACTCATTTTCCATTGACGGCTGATGTTGTCATCGTCAAAAAAACTGCAGGACACAGGATAAGATAATCCCTTATCAGAGAATGTTCCATAGCCGGAAGCAGATAAAAAGTCTGAATTCACAGCAAATGTTTTCAGGTAAATATTTCCGCCCGCAAAATCAACAGAATAATTAAATGTAAAATTACTCAGCAAATCAATATTTGGTTTGAACCCATCTTTTTTTAAAACAGCGGTAAAAGCCGATTGAAACGGCGTTTGATTAAGAGACTCGGCTTTGATATCCGCTTCAAATGATATTTTGCTGTTGTCCGAAAAATGCAATGCACGATAAGCAGCAATTTCAAAAACTGATTTAATATTTAAATTACCTCCGGCAATACGTCCTTTTAAACCTGCATCTTTCCAAAAGGATGAAAGATCGAAATTATTAACGGCGATTTCAGCTTTAATCAAAGGCATATCCGCGTTCATATAGCCGACGGCATCAAAAGAATATTTTGCAGAATAACCTTCTGCGGTTAACAGAGAAGATCTTAAAATACCGTTATCAAGTGAACTCTTAATAGCTATATTTTTCAATAAAGCATTTCCTGAAAATTTTAGTGCCTTACAGTTTATTTCTGCATCAAACGAATTAGATAGAAGTATTTTACCGAAAAGCCTGTCACGGAAATATTCCTGATTATAACCTATCTGCCTGTCATCATTTATTTCTTTCTTGATGTATTCTTTAAAAATTGTCAATACATCCGAGAACGCAGAATAATCTGTTTTATTATAATCGAGACGCATCGCTGAATTTGCTGAAAAAGGATAAACACGCTTTATATCCGAAAATGAACAAAAATCAAGAAAAGTCGAACCAGTATTATAATTTCCTTTTAATTCGAAAGTATTTGATTCGGCTGAAAGTTTAAAATTCATCTCATCAACAATGCTTTTTCTCTCTCCTTCAAAAATATCCGAAGCAGTAAATTTTTCGGCGTAAACATTAATGTCAGAAATATCGGGCAAATCCGCTCCTGACCGGTAATAAATCAAACCGTTAAAGGAAACAAATCCTCCGTATTTTACAGGATTTTTTATCGTGAGATATTTTGAAAGCTTGGTTAAGTCGATTTTGTCTGAATCAATAAGAGCGTAATAACGCCGTAATGATTCAGATCCGGTGGAAGCAAACTTTGTTTTAAAATTCAATCCTGAATTTGCCGTAAAATCCGCTTCCAATGATTTTCTAATACCGATTTCTCCGCGTAAATTTACAGTAAACGATTCATTTTCAAGCATGTTTCGTATCTGAGAACCATTTTTTTCTGAAATAAAGAAATTGATAACTTTAATGTTTGTATCAATTTCACAAAGTCCGTTCATTACAGAAAACGAGTGCTCAACGGAAGCATTTCCGCGGAAATTGATCCGTTCAAGATTTAATATCGATTTATACGGCTGAAAATCTGTTAGATTAATATTATCTGCTTCTATTTTTGTTTTCTGAAATATAATATTATCGGAATCATCAAGCACAAAATGGGAATCAAGAGTAACTTCATTTTTCTCAGCATCCGGTGATGATTTCATTTTTCCGTTTACATCACAGTAAAGATCAGTTCCGCTTCGGCGTATATCTGCAGAAATATTCTCAAAAATAAATTCAATATTATCTTTTTCAAAATTTTCTGTATATTCTATAAAAGCATCTTCAATTGATATACGTTTAATAGAAATGATCTTTTTAAAAAATTCCTCAGTAATCTTATCACCGGCAATTACTTTAAAAGACTCATGATATGATTTTCCGAATTTTTTTGTTATTTTAACATGAGGTTTTTTTAATACAAGTTTATCTGCAATTATCTCGCCTTTTAAAAGAGCTAACCCTGAAAGTTTGATTTCAACCCCGGAAACTTTCAAAAATGATTCGAAATCATTAAAATCATCGGATGCGGAAATTTTAATTTCATCAATTTCTATATTCTGAAAAAAACCATATCTGACTGAAGAAATTTTTACAGAACGCCCTATATTATTTTCGAAGTAACTGATAATTTCTTTTTTAAGTTTTGCTTCAGGAAGAGCCAATGATAAAATAATATTCAAAGTAATGTTCGCTGCAAAACACATGAAAACTAAAAGTGATATTGCTATAGCGGTTCGTTTAACTATTTTTTTCATTATCTGACATTCTGTTATATTTTTTAACTTTCCACAATAATTTTTCTTCAACATGAGAAGGCACGCTGTCTTTAGAAAGCTTCCATCTCCAGTTTGTACCGACTGTTCCGGGAACATTCATCCTGAATTCTCGGCCGTAACCGAGAATATCCTGCATGGGGATTATTACAGTCTTTGCCACACTCATCATAGCATGGCGTATAAGTTTCCAATGAAATTCCGAATCACTATCCAAACCGAGATAATCAAGAATGTATCGTCTTTGTTCATCGGAAATATCATCTCCGTAAAACCATCCGTTTGTGGTATTGTTATCATGCGTTCCAGTATAACAAATACAGTTGAGCGTTGTATAATTTTGAGGCAGATGGGTATTTTTGCTGTCAAAATCGAACGCAAACTGAAGTACTTTCATCCCATGCAGACCAAGATTATCACGGAGCTCATCAACCTCTTCTGTGATTATCCCCAAATCTTCAGCAAGCAGATTATTTCCGCATCCTTCGCTTTTGAGATAATCAAAAAAATCACGCCCGGGACCTTTAATCCATTTTCCCTTTACAGCGGTTTCTTCTTCTGCTGCAATTGACCAATATGATTCAAATGCTCTAAAGTGATCGATTCTAATCAAATCAACAAAATTTGAAAGATGAGAAATACGTCTTTTCCACCATCTTGCAGTTTGGGTATTAAGTGAACCGTTCTCATCAAACCATCTGTAGAGCGGATTTCCCCATCTTTGACCGGTTTCGGAAAAATAATCAGGCGGCACTCCTGCAACATGAGTCGGTTTCAATGACAGATTATCGAGTTCAAATATCTCTGTATTTGTCCATGCATCGCAGCTTTCATAACTTGCATAAATCGGTATATCACCAATAATGGATATATTCTTATCACGGCAGTAATTTTTAAGATCGCGCCATTGCGTGAAAAATATAAACTGAAGCAATTTATGCATTTCAAAAGATTCACGGAGTTTATCTTTCCATTCATCCAATGCACCATTCTTGCGAAAAGCAAGATCTTCAGGCCAGTCTCGCCAGTAATATGTTTTGAACTCATCCGCGCATGCGGCAAAAAGAGCATAATCGTCAAGCCACGCATTTTCAGAGCAAAACAGTTTATAAGAATCATGCTCATGATAAGCCTGACGGATAAATATATTATAAAGTTCCAGATATTTCTTTTTGTAAAGAGTGGAAATGAAATCAAAATCAACAAAACTTGAATATTCATTAACGGGGATGTTATCGAAGAAATTTGAAGGAAGCCAGTTTTTCTCGGCAAGCTTCTCAAACGATATAAAATAATGATTCCCCGCAAATGCAGAAAATGCGGCATATGGAGAAAAACCCATTCCTTCAGAAACAGGATTTATAGGTAGAATCTGCCAGTATTTCTGACCTGTCCTCTCAAGGAAATCAACAAAACGGTAAGCCTCGTTTCCGAGAGATCCTATTCCATATTTTCCGGGAAGTGAAGTTACGTGGAGCAAAACGCCGCTGGCTCTGTCTTTAATCATAAAACAATGAAATTATTAAGACAAAATTTTTACAAGTAAATTTCGCTAAAATCTGACCCTTGGGAAGTCTATTAAAACCGCAGTCATATCATCAAGCTGATTGTCCGGCTTTCCCATGAATTCATATAAATCTTCAAAAATAATGTTTATTATCCCCTGAGGCGGAAGGTGCATACCGGCAAGAAGACGGCTCTTAAGCCTGTCCGAACCGTATTCAGTCTTATCAACGCTTGAAAGAGCTTCGGTAATTCCGTCACTGAAAAAAAGTATGCAGTCACCTTCATACAGAACAAATTCACACTTCGGAAAATGAAAATATTTTTCTTCATTAATCTGATGTATGTCAGGACTCAAGAGATGTCCTTTCCATGGAATCCATCCTTTTTCACTCTTATTCAAATCATAAAGATCGACTATATTATTCTCGTATTTTCTGACAACAAAAGGAAAAAACATTCCACGATTATAAAAGGTCAGAACATACTTATCTTCATAATTCTTTATTATTGTAAAAATAACACTCGCAAAATCGTGTGAATTAGCAGATTCCATAACTACAGTAAATTTTTCGGCAATATCCCTTACGAAAGAATCATAATTGCACGGATTATCGCCGAATCTTTCATTGTAATCATGTATCGTAAGAGCTATTGAAGAGCGGAGTCTTATCAGTGAAGTATATGCCGGAAGTCCATGTCCGCTGATATCGGCAAACACAAACAGATATGCATTACCGGGAATCTTAAAAAGTTCAAAATAGTCACCGGACAATATAGATCCGAATGCACGCTGAAATCCAATTCCAACTCCGAGTCTTTTATTATAAAAATTTCCAAAAAGTCCCTTAACGAGGATACGGTCATTTTCTCTTACTGCCTCTGCTTCAGCCTCAAGAATCGAATGCTGCCTCAAAAGCTCTTCTATATGCTTTTCGTTAAGATTTTTTAATCGGGATGATTTTGAGTTTATCATAATTAATTAAAATATTATATATGCTTCCTCATAAATCAAAAAATTGTACCGGATTACTGTCAAGGTAATAATTATATAAATAAAAAAATACAGCGCCGCAGCGCTGTATCAAAATCTCTATTTTATCAAATCTCCGGTATCACCGCCCACCCAGCAATTATCAGCAAAAATCGGATAATAATAAGCTGCAAATTTTGAAAAATCTTTAGATGTGCTTATATCATGATTATCCCATCCTTCGGGCACTGCAGTGTTTCCCTTCCATTTACCTTTTACTCTAATAAGACCCGCGACATAAATACCGTTTCCTACTGAATAGACTGCTCCCTTGGATTTCTTTGTATACACTGCAATATAAACACCGTCAGAACCCTTATAATTATTAGCTATCGGAAGAAGTTTCTTTGTAGATCCGCTGAAAAACTGACTTGAAACATTGTTTGATGAAACATAAATATTGATTTCAGTCGGAAGTTCGTTTTTTGGAGTTTCAGAAGGATTAATACTTCCTCCTCCGGCAGGCAATACGTTTTCTTTAAATTTACCGGAATAATTACCGGGAGAACTGTAATTGCAGACTACATATACACCGCCGTTTTTGGACTTAGCTTTACCGCAGCCAATCAGGGTAGAACCTTTCCATACAACCTGGGTAAAATGGCCGGTTGCCATTGAAAAACCAGGTTTATTGAAATTATATTGTTTTATTTCAGAATACCACGCATCAACAGCATCAATTCCATTTGAATCTCCGCCTGAAATCCAGTAAATATTCTCACCGTACTTGTTAGGCTGGCGGTGGTACATTCTATTTTCAGAAGCAAGTTTATCCGCCCATTGCTGAGCATATTTTTCAATTTCCGTACTCCACTGCAGATCAGGAGCAGAATGTTTTTTTCTGTAAAAATTATGCCTTGTTAAAATATTATTTTTGAAACTCTGATTAACGGTATTTCCTGTATCCGGCTTATCTTCATTTTTGATTACATCGGTTTTTCCGCCTTTTGACGCGGCAAGTATTGAAGCTTCAAAATCAGCCAGATTCGGGATATTATAATATAACTTTCCATTGAACTGAACAACCGGCATAGTCACGGAACCTCCG
This sequence comes from Spirochaetota bacterium, assembly GCA_029554345.1. Classification (GTDB taxonomy): domain Bacteria; phylum Spirochaetota; class UBA4802; order UBA4802; family JAFGJZ01; genus JAKJGA01. The sequence continues at coordinate 43,490 of JAKPJF010000009.1, forward strand.
CTGAATCCGCTAGTCGGAGATTTTAATAATGACCACATTTTTGTTCTATTATCATTATTTGAAGTTGAGTATTCATTATACTTGATATTATTCTTTTTTAAATAATTCACTACGTGCGTACATCTTGAACATCCAGGCATAGTGTAAACATCAACCGCAGGAGCAGATTGAGCCTGAATCATAATTGCCGAAAAAAATGAAAGAAATAAAACAGCCGTTTTTTTCATGAAACCCTCTCCTTTAACAAGAGTATCCTAATGATTAATTTCACATTGAATCTTACTGATGGATTTTAACAGCTTACAATGAAGAGTCAAGAAATTATTAAATGCATAACAAAGACTAAATCAGCATAATTTCAAAAATATAACTGTTCCTTTCAATACCAAGACAATATTCTTATTAATGTTTGACAAAGTTACAGCAAATAAGAAAATCAGACTGCTTTGAAAAACCAAATGCAAACAGACTTATCCGGGAAAGGAAAATAAATGAAAGCAAGTCAGATCGGAAAAAACCATTCAGACAGTAATGAATTCACAGAACTTTTCAATAGTTCATTTTCAAGTATTAATGAGACATCATCAGGCCAGAAAGTTAAAGGTATTATAACTTCAATATCATCAGATACCACTCTTGTAGATATCAACGGAAAAAGCGAAGCGTTTTTGATGACTGCGGAAATCAAAACTAAAGACGGATATCTCTATAAAACCGGTGATTCTGCTGATTTTTACATTGCCGAGACATCTTCAAAAGGAATATTTCTTACTCAAAAAATCGGAAAAGGCTACATGAGCCCTTCTCTCTTTTCAATTGCATTCAGAGAAGGAATACCTGTTTACGGAAGTGTTGATGCGGAAGTTAAAGGCGGTTATAGAATATCCGTCGGCTCACAAAGCGCATTCTGCCCCTTTTCACAAATCGACATAAAGAAAACCGATTCTTCATATACCGGAAAAAGTTTTTACTTTATAATAAATGAACTGACTTCTTCAAATATAATTGTATCAAGAAGAAGTCTACTGGAAGCAAAACAATCACTAGCAATTGAAAAACTGAAAACTGAAATATCCGAAGGGAAAACAGTTTCGGGGAAAATTACGAGAAAGGCGGATTTCGGAATATTCGTCGATATCGGCGGAATAGAAGCGTTGATCCCCAAAAGTGAACTTTCATTTTCAAGGTTTACAGCCGTTGACTCATTCCATGAAGGGGATTCAGTCTCTGCAAAAATATTATCAGTTGATTGGCAAAACCGTAAAATTTCCGCAAGCTTGAAACAGGCGCTTGATAACCCATGGAAAAAAATATCCGATTTCAAAAAAGGCGGCGTCTATTCCGCAAGAATATCCAATATTATTAAACACGGCGCATTTGCTGAAATTTCCGAAGGCATAGAAGGGTTCATTCATATTTCAAAACTCTCTTACACAAAAAAAGTAAACCGTGTTGAAGATATTCTTTCAATCGGAGACAAAGTAAATGTTTCAATAGAAGAAATTGACGAAACTGCAAAAAAGATTTCGCTATCACTTGAAAACGGCGAATCGGATCCTTGGAAAGACTGTGACGTCGCATCCAAGACTGAAATTGCAGTAATAGAATCTGTTTCTTCTTCAGGACTTTCAGTCAGACTGTCAAGCGGTATGGAAGGCTTTGTACCGAAATCACAGCTTAGCAAAAAAGGCGATATTTTCAAGGATTACATCAAAGATTCCGAAATTAAAATATTTATAACCGAAGCAGATAATTCAAAACGCAGATTTATCGGATCAGAAAAAGAACTCGAATTGATTGAGGAACGGCGCGAAGTTGAAAAATATATAACAGGAAAAGAAGAAGCTTCATCAAGCGCTTCTCTCGCTTCGCTTTTAGGTGATAAACTCAAGGATTTTGCAAAAAAATGATAAGACTTAAAAGCGGAAAAATAGTTGAATACGATCAGGATTTCGACGTGTTTTTCCGCCGTATCGTTAAAGAAATTATCGATGAATCGGCAGCCGCAGCGAATCTCACGAAAACAAATGACCGCAAAGCAGAATTTGAAAAAGAGCTAATCAAGGAAATGATGGATAACAGTATATATGTTACACATCAGATCTTTGACTTGTACAAAGAAAATCCCAACATGGCAAAGTTCATGATGACAGGATTCATCTTCAACAGTGTTGTTCTAAATCTTCCCCAGTCAAACCCTGCGGAAAACGCACAGGGTTTCGACACCGGTGGAAGTTCAACAATGCACTAATCTATGCAATTGACGAAATAAGTTTTTCAAAATACTTCTGAATTTTTTCGGCTTGATACTTGTCGGTTCCTTCAGAAATTATTCTGAAAACAGGTTCTGTATTTGAACCGCGAAGATGAACCCATCCTCCGCGGAATTCCGTATGGTACTTGAAATCGACTCTGATGCCGTCGAGAGTGCTGATCGTTTCCGCAGCAAATTCTTTTTTAACAGCAGAAACGATATCAGATACTTTGGCAGGATCATATTTAACTTTTGATTTTTTCATCACATAAGAAGGAAGCGCCGTAAGCACGTTCGATAACTTATCTTCTTTTTTTGCAAGATAGTCGAGAACATAAGCGATACCGACAAGTGAATCCCTTCCATAATGAGCTTCCGGAGAAATAACTCCGCCATTGCCCTCTCCGCCGAAAACAGCCTTCTGCTTTTTCATTTCTTCGACGACATTAATTTCTCCGACTTTAGATCTGAAAAATTTAGATCCGTGACGTGACGCAATATCCTGTACTCCGCGGCTTGTAGACATATTGACTACAACATTTCCTTTTTTACGTGAAAGAATATAATCAGCAGTAATGACAAGAGTCATTTCTTCACCGATTGCCCTGCCGGTTTCATCAACTATTGCTAAACGGTCTGCATCAGGATCCTGAGCAAATCCGATATCTGCTTTATTTTTTTTAACTGATGCACAGAGAACTTTCAGATTTTCTGCAAGCGGTTCGGCTACGCGCGGAAAATTTCCGTCTATAGTACAAAAAACAGGAACTATTGTACAACCGAGTCTTTTTAAGAGTTCCTGCGTAATATAAGAACCTGCTCCGTTTACGGAATCAAGAGCAACCTTAAACTTTCTTTTTTTAATACGCGCAATATCAACTTTTGAAAGAACCATGTCAAGATGCGCCGCGAATGCAGTATCGTCATAATAAAGTTTCCCTATTTTTGAATGAACAGGATACTTCATGTCCTTATCAAGAAGTTCAAAAAACTCCCTAATCTGTTTCGGTGAGAAGAATTCTCCCTTATCATTTATAAGTTTAAAAGCATTCCATTCAATAGGATTATGTGATGCGGAAATGACAATTCCTGCTTTAGCCTTCAGTTTCTCAACCATAATCTGTACAGTCGGAGTCGGTACTATTCCTATATCGACAACATCGCATCCGGATAGAACAAGAGTTGATTCTGCAAGACGCATTACTGCTTCACCTGTATGACGGGAGTCCCGGCCGATAACAACAGTTCCACCTTTTAGGTATTTTGCCAGACGCGATGAAACCTTTTCTATTAATTCCGGTGTAAATGTCTCGCCGACAATTCCTCTTATACCGGAAACACTCATCATTAAACTCATTAATGTCTTCCTCTTCTTGTTTTCTTTCTTTTCACTCCGCCTTCAACAGGTTTAACTTCATGAACCCTGTGATGATGTAAAGGAGCTTCCTGCGGAGCAAGAGGAATACCTCCTTTCTGAAACTGTTCAACCTCAGCATGATGAGCGCGTCCTACGGCTCTGTATTGTGATGGTCTATTTTCAAAAGTCTGAGAAGTCTGAACATGAACCTTGCAGAGCATTTCAACAATATCCTGCTTCATTGCAGCTATCATATCATTGAAAATTCTGAATCCGCGGAGTTTATACTCTACTAGAGGATTTCTTTCTCCATAACCCACAGTCCATATCCCGTCACGAAGTTCATCCATCGTGTATAGATGTTCTCTCCATTTAGAATCAACTACGCGCAGTCCTACCATTCTTTCGAGAGTATTAAGATTATCTTCACCTATGATATCTGATTTTTTTCTATATTCCTTCTGAATGACCGGAATAAATTCCACCGCAAAATCTTCAGCTGTCATTTTTGAATGTTTATCCGCATCATAGACAAAATCAACTCCGAATTTCGATTTCATATACGTTCCGAGCGCATCGTAATCCCATTCACTCATGAATTTCTTATCATCAGAAAACATTTCCGCTATAGAAAGAAGAGTATCTTTAATATAAGATTCTATTTCTGATGAAATATCATCGTTTTCAAGAATTTCATTTCTTCTTGAATAAACATACTCTCTTTGAGAATTCATAACATCATCATATTCGAGAAGGTGCTTTCTTATTTCAAAGTTTCTGCCTTCAACGCGTTTCTGAGAAGATTCTATCGCACGGCTAACCATTCTCGATTCAATATTTTCGCCTTCTTTCATTCCAATGCGCTCGAATATTCCGGATAGTCTTTCGGAACCGAATATGCGCATAAGATTATCTTCGAGTGAAAGATAAAAACGCGATTCACCCGGATCTCCCTGACGTCCTGAACGGCCTCTGAGCTGATTATCAATTCGGCGCGCCTCATGACGCTCTGTACCAAGTATGTAAAGACCGCCGGCAGCAACTACCTGATTATGATGAACCAGCCATTCCTTTGCTTTACGGACTATTTCCTTCGCATGAGCAGCATCCTTCCCTTCCATCTTCTCGGCACTTGCGGATGCAGCATCAAAGTTCTCTGAAAGTATCTGAGTCTTGAATTCCGACCAAAGTTTTTCATCATGTACAGGAATGAATTCATCCATTTCCGCGATAAAAAGTTTTTTGCCGCCGAGAACAATGTCCGTACCGCGGCCCGCCATATTAGTAGCGATTGTTACCATTCCCGGCCGGCCGGCTTCAGTAATAATCATCGCTTCACGCTCATGATATTTCGCGTTAAGAACATTATGAGAAATCCCGCGTGATTTCAAAGCGTCTGAAAGCATTTCAGATTTTTCAATAGATATCGTACCGACCAGACAAGGCTGACCTATCTTCTGGTGCTCGAGAATATCCTCGATAATAGCGTTAACCTTCTCTCTCTCAGTTTTATATATTTTATCCGGATGATCTTTTCTTGAAACCGGTTTGTTTGTCGGAATAACAACTACATCAAGTTTGTAAATATTACGGAATTCCATAGCTTCCGTATCAGCAGTACCAGTCATACCTGCAAGCTTCTTGTACATTCTGAAAAAATTCTGAAATGTTACGCTTGCCAAAGTCTGGCTTTCACGGGCGATTTCAACGCCTTCCTTAGCCTCAAGTGCCTGATGAAGTCCGTCTGAATATCTTCTACCCTGCATCAAACGTCCGGTAAATTCGTCAATGATTAAGACCTGACCGTCCTGAACCATGTAATCAACATCTCTGCAGAAAAGATAATGCGCTTTCAAAGCCTGATTAACATGATGAACAAGTTCTATGTTGCTTGCGTCATAAAGATTGTCAACCTTCAACAGCTGTTCGGCATGATGAACGCCTTTGTCAGTCAATGTAACAGCCTTATCTTTTTCATTAACTTCAAAATCTTCAACGTCTTTTAAGTGACGTACGATTTTATCAACTTCGTAGTATTTTTTAGTGGAATCATCAACAGAACCTGAAATGATAAGTGGAGTTCTCGCCTCGTCAATCAGAATCGAGTCAACCTCATCGACAATCGCAAAATTCAGCTTGCGCTGAACCTTCAAAGACCGATGGTCAACCATGTTATCTCTTAGATAATCAAAACCATATTCATTGTTTGTTCCGTATGTAATATCACATGAATAAGCATGCTGTCTTTCCTCATGGTCCATATCATGCTGAATTATCCCGACAGTAAGACCGAGAAATTCATAAATCGGCTTCATCCACTCCGCGTCACGGCGTGCAAGATAATCGTTTACAGTTACAACATGAACACCTTTCGCATCAAGGGCGTTTAAGTAAACTGCAAGTGTAGCAACAAGAGTTTTACCTTCACCGGTTTTCATCTCGGAAATTTTACCCTGATGAAGAACCATACCGCCCATCAGCTGAACATCAAAATGCCGCATTCCCATAATTCTTCGGCTTGTCTCGCGCACAAGCGCAAATGCCTCAGGAAGTAATGAGTCAAGACTCTCTCCGCCCATAGCTCTTTCACGAAGTGAAGCTGAAAGAGCTTTCAATTCTTCGGATTTTTTCGACTGCATTGCAGGCTCTAACGAATTTATGCTTTTTACAATCGGAAGAAGCTTCTTGATATCCCTTTCATGTTTTGTTCCGATCACGAATCCGATAATTTTATCAACCATAACTACCCCTGATTTATTAGAATCATATTATCGCGGTGAACCAGCTCTTCATAGTATGATTCGCCGAATGCTTTTTTTATCTCAACGCTTTTTTTGCCTTTTATGATTTCTATTTCTGCTGAAGAATAATTTGTAATTCCTTTCGCGAAAACTACTCCGTTTAAATCTGAAATTTCAATTCCGTCACCGGAAGAGAATTTGCCTGTACTGCCGACAACCCCGCCCGGAAGAAGTGATTTTTTGGCACTTACCAGCGCGCTTCTGGCTCCGTCATCTACGATGATTTTACCTTTTACCTGCATATTAAACGAAATCCAGCGTTTTTTTCCGTGAATAAATTTTTCAGATGGAAGAAAAACTGTACCGATTTTTTCACCTGAAACAACTCTGCTAATTACAGATTTTTCGTCTGCCTTGGCTATTGAAAGAAGCTTGCCTGATTTAGTCACCATGTCAGCAGCTTTCAATTTCGTCTGCATTCCGCCTGTGCCGTGGACAGAACCGCTTCCCTTGGCCGCTGAAAAAACCCTGCTGTCAATTTTTTCTACAATATCCGCGCATTTTTCATCGGAAAGATTGTAGTAAAATCCGTCAATGTCCGTCAGAAGAATTAATAGGTCTGCATCAATCGTGTTTGTAACATATGCTGAAAGGGTATCATTATCCCCGACTTTTATTTCATTTACAGCGACTGTATCATTTTCATTTACTATAGGTACAACTCCGAGTTTGAGAAGTTCATTAACGGTATTTCGGATATTAATATAGCGGACACGGCTTTTAAAATCTTCCTCGGTAAGAAGAATCTGTCCGACTGAAATGCTGAATTTCTCAAAAGCCTTTGAATATTCCTTCATCAAAACGGTCTGACCTACAGCCGCCATTCCCTGTTTCTGAGGGATTGACATTTTTTCTCGTTTGAGACCAAGCAGACCGGCACCCGCGCTGATAGCTCCGGATGAAACTATAATTACTTCATATTTTTTCTTAACAAGAAATGAAATATCCGAGGCAAATAAAGAAATTTTTTTAGCAGACAAAACACCGTTTTCGGTAAGTGAGGATGAACCGATTTTTACAACAATACGCCTGACCTTTGAAAAATAGGGCTTCCGGAGCATCAGCTCTGCTCCAGAAGGGCTTCAATTTTATCGAGCAAAAGGTCAATATTTGATCCGTTTTCGCTTGAAATATCGATTATATTAACGCGTTTAAATTGTTTCTTAATTTCTTTTACATACTTATCATCATTTACGATGTCAGTTTTTGTAATAACAACAAGAGACGGCTTCTTTGGAAGATCCTTGCTGTATGACTCAAGTTCTTCCTTAAGAAGTTTGAAAGCGTACAAATGATCCGAACTCTGAATATCGATAAGATAAACGAGAATCTTAACGCGTTCGATATGCTGAAGAAACGAAAGTCCAAGACCCATACCTTTATGAGCACCTTCGATAATTCCGGGAATATCCGCAATCTTGAACTCTTTCTTGCCGCGGCTTACAACTCCGAGGTTAGGAATAAGAGTGGTGAATGGATAATCCGCAATCTTCGGTTTGGCATTTGTTATCTTCGAAAGCAAAGTTGATTTGCCGGCATTCGGTAATCCTACCAGACCTACATCGGCAATAAGTTTCAAATTCAGACGCACTGAAATTTCTTCACCCGGCAGTCCCGGCTGGGCAAATCTCGGCGTCTGCATAGTAGAAGACTTGAAGAAAGCGTTCCCTCTGCCTCCGATTCCGCCGGTAGCAGCGCAAACAATTATGGAATCATCTACGAGATCCGCAATAAGCTCACCGGTTTCATCATTGATTAATTCTGTTCCTACAGGAACCTTGATAATCAGATCTTCACCCTCAGCTCCAGAACGATTGTCTCCTTCGCCGTGTCTGCCGTTTTTAGCGGAATAAACCCTGTCTTTGAACAAATAGCTCAAATTGGTATGACTTGAGCTGGCCTGAAAATAAACATCTCCGCCTTTTCCGCCGTCTCCGCCGTCAGGTCCGCCTTTCGGGATATACTTTTCTCGCCGAAACGCAACACTGCCGGGCCCGCCATGCCCGGCTTTAATCTTTATAGTAATTGTATCTGTAAACTTAGGCATAAAATCTCCCGTTTTTATGTAGAGGAGATAATTTTAAGCTTGAGGGTAAACTGACACCTTTTTTCTGTCTTTTCCAAATCTTTCGAAAGTTACAACTCCTGCAACTTTAGCAAAAATGGTATCATCAGAACCAATGCCCACGTTATTGCCAGGATGAACTTTAGTTCCTCTCTGACGAATGATAATGGATCCGCTTTTAACGATTTCGCCGCCGAAAGCTTTTACTCCAAGTCGCTGGGAATGTGAATCTCTTCCGTTTCTGGTGGAACCGCCGCCCTTTTTGTGTGCCATCTTTATCTCCGTTCAATAATTATCTTACAATATTCCGGATAATTGTCCGCGACTCTTGAGAGCCCGACTAAAACCGTTTCTATAACAACCAAAGCTTTTTCCGGATCGGATTCATGCGGATTAAACCTGATGAAACTCTCCGAATCCGAAACCATTATCTCAATCCTGCATCCGGCTATTTTAACAAGTGCCGACTGAGCTGTAAAAAAAAGAGTGGAAACAGCCGCACATACGATGTCTCCTCCCTTTACCGAATATAACGCATGTCCTTTTACCGAAAGCGTGAATTTTTCATTTAGTAAAAATCCCTGATCGGATAAACCGGATGCGCTTATTTCAAGCACATTACGCCGTCTTAAGAGCGCTGATCTTTATCTGAAGATAATCCTGACGGTGACCAAGAGTTCTTCTGTATTTCTTTCTTCTTCTGAACTTGAAACCTCTAACCTTTCTTCCTTTTACTTTTCCAAGAACGGAAGCGGTAACGCTTGCTCCTGAAACATAAGGTTTTCCAACTGAAACAGCGGAACCGTCAGAGCAAAGAAGAACTTTATCCAGATTAAGCGTATCAGATTCACTTTTAACCTTATCTACAAGAAGAATCATATCTTTTTCAACACGGTACTGTTTACCGCCGAATTCTACAACAGCGTACATTTTGACCTCTTTTAAATTTTCTTTGGGCCCAGCAGGACTTGAACCTGCGACCCACTGATTATGAGTCAGTTGCTCTAACCAACTGAGCTATGGGCCCTAAGGCTGAACCAATATTTGCGTCAGGTAACCTATTGTCAACAAAATTAATAGTTTTTTGGAGACATAACACAAGCAACGCGAAGATCTTAATAATCCGCAATTTGATGTTGACAAAGCCGCTACCCCAAACTTAATAAAAGGCCTCTATTGGTCAACAGTAAAATTCTGGAGTAAAACATGAAAGATCTTGTCATTATAGGTTCAGGTCCCGGCGGAATGTCCGCAGCAATATACGCTGTTCGCTCAGGAATGGATTTTGTTATACTCGAAAAAGGCGCTTCAGGCGGACAAATACTCGGCACTTCCGATGTAGAAAACTATCCCGGGTTCATAGACCCCGTAGCAGGATATGAACTCGCTGACAAAATGCACGGACAATGTGTTCGCCTTGGAGCAGTATTTCAAAATACAGAAGCAATAGGCTTAAAAAAAGAAAACGGGATTTTTAAAATCGAGACTACCGACGGAATAATAGAATCTAAAACCGTAATCGCCGTGACCGGATCAAGCAACAGGAAGCTTGCAGTGCCCGGAGAAGCCGAATTCACAGGAAGGGGCGTATCTTACTGCGCAACCTGCGATGGTGCTTTTTATAGAGGAAAAACCGTAGCGGCTGTCGGCGGGGGCAATGCAGCTCTTGAAGAAGCAATTTTTCTGACCCGCTTCGCAGAAAAAGTTTATCTCATACATAGAAGAGACAAATTCCGCGCTGAGCATATCGTAATTGAAAGAATGAAAAGCAATTCTAAAATTGAAATTATTTATGACTCAATCATCGAAAAAATAAACGGTGCGGAAAAAGTAACATCCGTATCAATACTGAACAAAAAAACCGAAACAAAATCAGAACTGAATCTTGACGGTGTATTTATATTCATCGGATATAACCCTAACAATGCAATTCTTCCGAAAGAAATATTAAACGAATGGGGTGAAGCCGAAGTCGATATGAACATGCAGACTGCAATCGAAGGACTTTATGCAGCAGGAGATATAAGAAGCGGGTCCAAGAAACAGATTCTGATGGCATGTGCAGACGGCGCAACTGCGGCAATGAGCGCGTACGAATATTTAAGCAGTCTGTAAACAGAAACGCAGACTGCTATATTATTCCAAAGCGGCGAGCGCCCTTCTCTATTGAATTCCAGAGCTTTTCATTAAGCTTTTTTAGACGTATCTGGTCGGCTTTCATATAGTCAGGATTAAAATGATTGTCATTTAAGTAAACCGAACTGCATATCTCGAGACTTATGAAAGGAATCCTGCTGGAATTGTTCAACGCTATTTCGCCGCGCATCTCTCTTTCTGAAATCTCAAAAGGGAACTCCGCAGCGCATGGTTCGTTTTTAAATGATTCGCGCAAACCGGACAAAATAAATTCACAGAGAATTTTAGGGGCGGTTTCATAAATCTTTCCCCTGTTATTGGCGACATATTTCATCCTGACAAGGGGCATCGGAATACCGCTGTCAGAAGAATTCCGAAAACCTACGGCAGGGTTAACACGGCACTCAACAATTAAGTTAATTTCTTCAGACATAATTGAACGCTTAACCGCATCGTGAAACGGGAAGTAATAACGTCGAAGGATGTTAGCTGACGCTATAGAATCCGGCGACACACCATCTTCAAATATTTTTTTGCCGTTCGGTGTCTCAGTTTTGATCACACCCGAAGAATATGAAGGCGGAAGCTTTGAAAAATGCTCGTTGAGATCAACAAAAAGAGGAGAAATCAAGCTATCGACAACTCCTGCGGCTTTCTGAAAAGCGAACAACTGATTCGCAAGCGGATCTGAAAACATAAAAAGCTCAAAGTCAGAGACGATTGAATGCGGTGCGAGCTCTTCGGGAACGGTCGTTCCGCCGTTTGGAATTATTATAAGTATTTTTTCTTTTTTCATGCTTATGTTGAATTATTATGTCTCATAAAGAAATATAATAATCATGTCAAACAGTATTTATTGAGCACTGAAACGAATTTTAATTGATTTTAAGCCTGCTAACTGCAAGATTGATTTTCCGGTTTAGGGAAAGCTGATCTGGAAACAATATCAGGACCAGACTTAAATCTAACAGCAGCATTAAGTTTATAAATATCGGGGATTTATGAAAAAATATTTTCTACTGTCTGTAATCATTCTTGTTCTGATTTCCGGGGGAATTGTCTTTTTCAAATATTTTCTTACATTTGAAAAAAAGAACATGTTTCAAAGATCAATAGAAAATATTACCGGTCAGAATCTTACTGTCACTGTTTTCGATGTAAACGGCAAAGTTATCAAACGCTGGTATCATATTAAAAAAATAACTTCTCCCGAAGACAGCAAATCTTATACTTTTTTCTACACAAGCGAAAACAAGTATGTTCAGATTCCGAACTCCGTTTGGTATATAGCGGAAGAGGAATAATGCTGTCTGATGACATTCAATTCTTAAAAGGTGTCGGTGCGAAAAAAGCTGAAGCCCTCCTAACCGAAACCGGCATCAAAACAGTCGAAGATCTTCTATATTACAAGCCAAAAAGATACATCGACAGAAGCAGTCTATTTGCGATAATTGATCTTGAACCGGATCAAAAAGCGACTCTGACTGTCACAATCGAAAAGAGCGAAATAGTCAGAGCAAAAAAAACATTTTTGCGCCTCATTGTTTCCGACGAAACTTCATCAATGAATCTTATTTTTTTTGCCGGAATAAGTTTCTTTTCAAAAATTTTCAAAAACGGCATGCTTCTTTCCGTCTCCGGAAAAGTTTTATATTCTTCAGGGAAATTTTCAATGGTGCATCCGGAGTACGACATCATTTATGATGATGAAGACAAACAATCTCTCAATACAGCCCGAATTGTACCGGTATACCCTTTAACACAGACATTAAAAGAAAACGGAATTACGAGCCGTTCTTTACGCAGAATTATAAGCACTGCACTTGACTCTTATTTTGATAAAATTCATGAAACACTTCCTGTACATATAATACAAAAATTTTCATTTATGAGTCTTGCAGATTCTCTGAAGCAGATTCATTTCCCGGACAGTTTCGAGTATTTAGCCAAAGCCCGCGAAAGAATTGTATTCAACGAACTGCTTCTTTTTCAGATTTATATTTTATTAAACAGAAAGATAAATGAAAAGGAAATTCTTTCTGAATCATTCACCAATACAGATATTTCACATTTTCTTGCAAATCTTCCATTTTCTCTGACAGATGATCAGCTTTCTGCAATAAAAGATATTTCCAAGGGTTTGGAATCGTTTTCTCCGATGAACCGGCTTATTCAGGGAGACGTCGGATCAGGGAAAACTGCGGTTGCGGCAGCAGCTGTTTATCTTGCGCACATCAACGGATACCAAAGCGCATTGATGGCGCCGACGGAAATTCTTGCAAAACAGCTTTATGAGAACCTTAAAAAACTTACAAACGGCGAAATACCGCTTATTCTATCGACTTCCTCATGCGGCAAAAAAGAACGGAGTTCAATCGAAGAATCTCTTTCCAACAATGAAGTTTCATGCGCAGTCGGCACGCATTCCCTTCTCGAAGATTACGTCAGATTCAAAAATCTGCGTCTAGTAATAATTGATGAACAACACCGCTTCGGAGTAAACCAGAGATCAAAACTGCGCTCAAAAGGCAAAATAATTCCTCACTTGATATCGATGGCGGCGACACCGATTCCGCGGTCACTGGCTCTCACATTATATGGCGATTTCGACGTCTCTGTCATAAAATCAAAACCCGCAAACAGGGGAAAAATTAAAACTATTTCATTTCCGGAAACTAAAATTAATTCAGTTTATAATTCAGTCAGAAAATACGCCGCTGAAGGCCGTCAGATTTATATTGTTCTTCCGCTCATTGAAGATAATGATAAAACCGAGCTGGCATCGGCAACAGGCATATTTGAAGATTTAAAAACCCGTTTCAGTGAATTTAACGTGGCTATTCTTCACGGGAAAATGAAGTCTGTAGAAAAAAACGAAGTCATGGATAAATTCAAATCGGGAGAAACTCAAATACTCGTTTCTACAACCGTCATTGAGATCGGCGTTGATGTCGCCAATGCAAACGTAATGATAATCTATCATGCGGAAAGATTCGGTCTTGCCCAGCTTCACCAGCTTCGCGGAAGAATCGGAAGAGGTAAATTTGACTCATTCTGTGTTCTGATTCATCCGGAAAAAATCTCAGAAACAGCAAAAGAACGTATTTCAATCATGGAAAACTGCTCTGACGGATTCGAAATCAGCGAAATGGATTTAAAACTTAGAGGTCACGGCGAACTCATCGGCAATAAACAGAGCGGCTTTTTAAGCGGTTTTGAATTTTTTGATATTTCTAGCGATATAGATATTTTAAAGAACGCGAGAGAATTTGCTGAAGAAACAATTTCAGAAATAAAAGCGGAAAATAGTATTGATATAGAAAAGTTTTTCAGTAATGCAGGGAAGAAAGGAATGAGGATGAAAATAATTCAAAGAATCACATCAGACGTATACTCATAAATTTATTTCACAAATATGCTTTTATCAACAAACCGCTGATATACGGGAATATTCATTACACCGAAAAGATCCTTAGCCTTTGCATTCAGAAGCGCATACTCCGAAATTTTATTTCCTGTTTTGAGATAATGCTGAGCTGCTGCGATTGAAACCTTTTGCAGATTAGATGTTTTTTCAGATTCATACTTATCAGTAATCTGTTTTTTTATCTCATTAAAATCCTGGATTCTGTCAAAAGGAAGATCAAAAATATTTATATTTGTTTCAAACCATTTTAAAATCGAAAGCTTTATAAATTCATCAGGGAAAAACCGCGAGACCTTATTATCGCCGAGATGCTTAAGACATAAACCGGTTTCTTCACTATCGAAAACAGCTTTCATTATTTTCCATACTGTAAGCGGTCCAATGTGATATATGAAGAGCTTATTATCATCCAAGCCGAAAAATGCTGCTACTTCCGCAAGAGTTGTTGTAACTTTTTTAAAAAGAAATTCTTCATATTTCTCGGCAACTGCATTATTTTTTTCTCTCTGATATTTAATCATCGCCCTTTTTATGGAACCCGAAAGATGAAGGAAGTCATCTTTCGATTCAATGAAAAAAATAGTATTTGTGAGATCCTGTTTGTTTTTTTCAAGAATTGGGGCCGAAACTGAAACAACATACGGTTCTCTGGTATTCCATGCCAGCTTGCCTTTAAGGGTGAAATAATCAGATAGATTAAATTTCAGCAGTTCTTCTTCAATTTCTGTTATTATTGACGGAACTTTAATCTGATCTACCGAAAGACTTTTCACTTCAATGCGGCCGATATTTTCTTTTTTAATTTCTTTTTTAATTTCTGTCGGTTCATTTTCGTCGATATCCAGCAGAGAATCAATTCGAGGAGATTCATCTTTTGATTCTTTAGTTTCTTCAACAAACAGAGAATCATAAGTATAGTTCATTGTTTCGCGGAAATATATCTTCTGATAGATATCCTTTTCGAGAAGATCCCTGTCTTCTTCAGGTATTCCTATAACGACTGACAGATAGCTTGAAAAAATATCAGTCTTCTCGCATATTTCCAATGCTTCATGGGCAAATTGAACATACTGCTGGTAATAAAGCGCTCCTTCTTTAACAATATTGAATACGCCGAATGCGGCTTTTATATCATTCCATTCTTTTTTTACTTTTGAATTGAATTCCCTCAATCGTAAAAAGAGTTCTTTAAGAGAAAGAAATGCAATTCTCTGTGAAGTCTGCTCCTCAACGGTAAAAAATATATGAAAATCTGCTTTTGACTTTTTTGCAAGTGCCGTAGGATTCTGTTTTGTAACAAAATCATTATAATACATTTCTACATTCTGAACGATCTTCTGAAAAGTATAGCGGTGTTTCTTCATGATGTCTGAAACGAGAGGAGGTACGGCCATGTCATTCATGGCGTCCTTAATCTTTTGAGCTGTCAGCATGTGCCCGTTTAAGTATTCGGAATAACCGCACTGGAAGGCTCTCACAGCCTCCAGTGACTTATATTTCTTTATCTCGAAGATATAACCGGATTTTATTTCGGCAGTATCGCCGGTGTTCTTATCAGAACGCCTGGCGTTTTTTTCCTGCTGAATTTTTTCAGCATCTTTTACGTTTTTATAATCAAATGAATTATCGTCAATATTATTCAGTATTGAGTCAAGATCATCGATCATGCGTCCTCTGTTTCCTTATCTTCTGACGAACTGCTGACTTTTTCTTCTCCATTAATAGCCGGGAGATCCTCACCTTTCATTATTACGGCAAGATCATCAGCGTTCAAAGTTTCTCTTTCTATCAGATATTTTCCGATTTTCTCAAACTTGTCAAGATTTCCGCTGATAAGTTCAGTAGCACGCTTTTCACAACTGCTCAGAATTGCTTTTATTTCTTCATCAATAATCTGAGCAGTGTTTTCACTGTAATTTTTTTCATGTACCCAGTCACGGCCTATAAATACCTGATCATTTCTGCTTCCAACCGACATGAGACCGAGCTTTTCACTCATGCCCCACTCGCAGACCATTCTCTTTGCAATCTGGGTGGCTCGTTCGATATCATTGCTCGAACCGGTTGAAGAATCACCGAATTTCAATCTTTCAGCAATATGACCGCCGAAAAGAAGAGCAATCCTTTCAGTCCAGTATTTTTTTGTGTGAGTATACTTTTCTTCATGAGGAAGCTGGAGTGTAAGACCCAGTGCACGTCCTCTCGGAATTATAGTTACTTTATGAACATCTTCATTATCATCAGTAAGCAGACCAATCAAAGCATGACCTGCTTCATGATAGGCTGTTATTTCTTTTTCCTTTTCCGTAATTATCATCGACTTACGTTCAGGACCCATCATTATTTTGTCCTTTGCGCTGTCGATATCAGCCATATTAACTCTCGAACGGTTTCTTCGAGCCGCCATAATCGCGCTTTCATTTATAAGATTGGCTAGATCCGCTCCGGTAAAGCCGGGAGTTCCGCGTGCAACTATCTTAAGATCAACATCCTTAGCAAGAGGAATCTTTTTTGAATGCACTGCAAGAATCTTTTCACGGCCTCTTACATCAGGTACATCAACGATAACCTGACGGTCAAATCTTCCGGGACGTAGTAAAGCCGGATCAAGAACATCCGGTCTGTTGGTCGCTGCTATTATTATAAGACCCTCGTTTGTTTCAAAACCGTCCATTTCAACAAGAAGCTGATTTAATGTCTGCTCTCTTTCGTCATGACCTCCGCCGAGACCAGCACCTCTGAGTCTTCCTATCGCATCGACCTCATCTATAAATATGATACATGGAGAATTTTTCTTTCCCTGATCAAACAAATCTCTTACTCTAGAAGCTCCAACCCCTACAAACATCTCCATAAAATCGGATCCGCTTATAGAGAAAAACTTAACTCCCGCCTCGCCTGCTATCGCACGCGCAAGAAGAGTTTTACCAGTGCCCGGAGGCCCCACAAGAAGAACACCCTTCGGTATCTTCGCACCAAGTTTTATATATTTTTCGGGTTTCTTAAGAAAATCTACAATTTCTGAAAGTTCGCCCTTAGCTTCATCAATACCGGCAACATCATCAAACGTAACTTTGTTATTTGAATCATGATGAAGTTTCGCTCTCGTCTTTCCGAAATTCATCGCCTTGCTTCCGGTAGACTGGAACTGGCGCATGAGAAAAAAGAAAAGAAGCACAAGCATTAAAAGCCATGGAAGCGGGCTCATGAGAAATTTGTAAAAAAGACCTTCTTCAGGCATCTTACCTTTCATTTTTACATTTTTTTCAACAAGCTTCTGGACAAGCGCATTATCCTGGTACGGAATAATAGTCTTAAACTTAACCGGAGCATTATCTTTTAGAAAAGCGCCTTCAATTATGCGGTTCTCATTAATGGTAAGCTCAACAATACGGTTATCATTTACATACTGAAGAAATTCATTATATCCCAGTTCTTCGGTTTTCTTATCTTTTCCCGTATCAAGAGTAAAAATCATCACCGCAAGCATAACAACAAGAAGAATAAGCGCTAACTGTTTAAAACCTTTATTCATTAAATACTTCTCCTGATAAACCTTACTATCACTGTATTTTTCCTGCACTTCTTATAGCAAGTATTTTTTTGGTACCGCTTTTTACCATAAATACATCTGAAACCCTGTTTTTACCAAGATTATAGAAAGCAAACGGAAGAGCAGCGGTTACAGAATCTATTTTTATTACCGGAAATGTCGATTTCTGATAATTATTCATCTTTTTTTCAATGAAAAGTTCTTTTATCTTTTTCATTTTTCCGCCTGAAAGAAACTTGTCTCCGTCTTTTTTTTGCTCAAATGAAACACTTTTAGATGACGAAATATCAATATAAATGACCTCTGAATCATCTAGGTTAATATTATCAGAATATTCCAATAATTCAAAATAAAAAATATTACCCAATGCTTCCGTACGACGATGAGAAATATCATTAATAGCACATCTGAATTCATCAAAAGCGGCTTCAGCCGTTTTATAAACTCTTGAAAAACGGAATATTTTCTTATTATTCTCGAAAATACGCTCTAAACATATTTTTGCGGAAGAATATAACACTATATTTCTTTTAGCCGAATTGTTTTTTCTGATTATTTCATCTAATATTTCGCCAGTAATGTAAGTCTGAAAATCCGATCTGAAAATATCTGAAACAGATTTTTTGAAAATATATGCCGGGGCTTCCTTCTTTTCAATAAATTCAACCGAATCATTATTTTTCTTAATATCAAAATAGTCAGAAATCAGCGATGAAATAAAATCATCTGTTTCACGAGAGTGAGAGATTATCGAATCAAGTGCGTTCCGGTAATCAGGAAAGCGCTCACTTACAGCAGGAAATATTTTCTTTCTCATGTAGTTTCTTAGATATTTTTCATCATCATTACTCGAATCGTATCTGAAACTGAGTTTATTTCTTTCGATGTAATCATAAATTTCATCTATTCCGACTGAAAGAATCGGACGTATAAATTTGCCGCGCACGGGACTTATGCCGCGCATTCCGTAAATTGAAGTTCCGGAAAATAATCTCATGAGAATTGTTTCATGATTATCATCCGCGTTGTGAGCCGTGGCGATTTTATTAAAATAATTCTCTTCGGCCGTTTTTTGAAGCAGTTCATATCTTTTATCACGCGCAGTTTCTTCAAACGAAGGAATAATACCGAACGAATGTTCAAACATGTAACAATCTATATTATTTTCGCGGCAGAGGTTTTCCACAAAGCGCGCATCATGATCGCTTTCGCCGTTTCGCGTTTTATGATTCAGATGAAAAACAGAAAATTGAATCTTTAACTGATCTTTTATTTTCATAAACACATCAAAAAGAAAAACAGAATCCTTGCCGGCAGAAATCGAAAGAAGAATTTTATCGCCTTCCTGAATCAGGTTATGCTTATTAATAAAATGTGTTACTTTCTCTAAAGTATTCAATATTATACCAACGTATGCGCTTAAATGAAGAAAAAACATCAAATATTTCATTGACGAATAAGACAGCGCAAAAATTATGAATTTAGAATAATTTACAGAGGTAAATATGGAAAGCAAAATTCTTGAGCTTGCAGAAAAATGGAGCAATGCCCCTTTTGATGACGAAACAAGAGATGAAATAAAAAAGCTTATCGACAGCAAAAACGAAAAAGAACTTGAAGACAGATTTTACAGATCACTTGAATTCGGTACAGGCGGACTGCGCGGCATCATCGGAGCCGGAACAAACAGAATGAATATTCACACAGTTGGAACCGCAACTCAGGGACTTGCAAACTACATAATAGCGCAGGGAAAAGCTTCCATGGGCGTTGTGGTTTCTTATGACTCTCGCATAAAGTCCGACATTTTTTCAAAAGACACCGCATCAATACTTGCAGCTAACGGAATCAAGGTTTATATTTTCGACGACATCATGCCTACTCCGCTCTGCTCTTTCGCGATCCGCGAACTGAAAGCAGTATCAGGAATAATGATTACAGCAAGCCACAATCCGCCTAAATATAACGGATACAAGGTTTACTGGAATGACGGATGCCAGATAACTCCTCCGCATGACACTGCAATAATAAAAGAAGCCGATAAGGTTGATGAAATCACAAAAGTCAAACGCGGAAATTACGACGAATTCATTAAATCAGGAATGATCGTTCAGATCGGAAAAGACATAACAGACAAATATATCGACAATTTGTCAAAAGTCGTTATGAATGACGACATAGATAAGAACATCAAAATAGTTTATACTCCTCTTCACGGAACAGGATACAAGATTCTGCCTGAAGTTATGAAGCATTTCGGATTCGGCAATATTCTTCTTGAACCGAAGCAGAGCATTCCTGACGGAAACTTTCCTACAGTCAAGTATCCTAATCCTGAAGAAAAGGAAGCGCTTGAACTCGCTGTTCAGTTAGCTGAAAAGGAAAACGGAGATATTATTCTAGCAACAGATCCGGATGCCGACCGTATGGGCGTCGGATTCAAGGACAAAAACGGAAAATACGTTCTCATCAACGGAAACCAGATCGGAACGATGATCGAATATTATCTACTAACGCGCCTCAAAGAGAAAAATGCTCTTCCTAAAAACGGTGCGGTAATCAAGACCATCGTTACAACCGAACTTCAGTCTGATATCGCGAAAGATTTCGGATGCGCTATATTCGATGTTCTCACCGGCTTCAAATGGATCGGAACGCTTATGCGTAAATTCGACGAAACAGGCGAATACAAATTCATCTTCGGCGGAGAAGAAAGCTACGGATATCTTCCTGTAGAATTTGTCCGCGACAAGGACGCAATCGGCGCATGTTATTTCTTCTGCGAAATGGCAGGATGGCTCAAAAAGAACGGCAGAACTCTCGCTGATTTCCTTGAAGAGATTTATACAAAATACGGATATTATCTCGAGGATCTTGTATCCATGACTTTTGAAGGAAAGGAAGGAATGGAAAAGATTCAGAAGATCATGGCGTTTTTCAGAAACAATCCGCCTAAGGATTTTGCCGGATGCGAGGTTGAACGCGTTGATGACATAAAGAACCTTTCGAGAAAATATATCAAAACATCAAAAGATGAAAAGATTTCTGATCTTCCGTCAGCCGATGTAATTCAGTATTTTCTTGCAGACGGAACAAAAATCACAATGCGTCCGAGCGGAACAGAACCTAAAATTAAGTTTTATTTCAGCGCAAAGGATAAAACAGCAGAACTTTCAAAACAGAAAATCGAAGCCTATAAAAAAGCTCTTGTTTCTGTTGTAGATAAAATATAAAAACATAAACCCGCGCACAGCGCGGGTTTATAATTAAGATTCAGATAAACACAAGGTCTTCTAAGTATACCTGAATGCATTGTTTGTAAGACACTTGTAATAATTTTACTTATACTTTTTCTTTTCAATTAATTGCCCGGTTACATATTTGTGCAATACCATCTTGATGAATGTCTGATACTTCAAACCTTCGCTTTCAGCTATTGACTTAATTGCAGCCAACTCATGAGAATTTATTCTAATATTCATTTTAGTTTCTTTCGCGATAAAATCACCCGCGCTTTTCTTAATTATCTTTTGAAAAGACTTTGACGGTTTCGGAATATCTTTTATATCCATAACTTTTAACGCATCATTTAAGTCTTTTTCTTCTTTATCAAGATATTTCATTTTATCCATTCTCCTTTCTCAAAAGAGTCATAAATTTTCTACTGGGAAATATTGTTTTAAGAAATATTGTTTTAAGAAATATTATATCTTTATTAATAACATAGGGAACGCAATATGTGTAATCATTTATTTCTACGACAAAGATGCGCTGACCAGGATATAGATCCGCATTCGGATGCGGAAAATCCAACAATACGCCATTATCCGCTATTGACTTGATAATCTGCTCGAAAGAAATATTTCGTTCATTTTTCAGAATTTCATTCTTTTCAGAGCTGAACTCAAATCTCATGTTTAAAGCTATCTATTTGTGCGCACTTTGTCAATATATATTTTCAGCAAACGCTTATATAACAGAAGATTTAAAAATATATCATCGATTGTTTTCTGAATAATTCTTTCCTAAATATTTAGTATAAATATACATGCCTCAATGACTATTCAGGAGCACATGATGCTGAACAATATTTCACCGAAAATAAAACTTGCAGTCGGAGCCGTAATTATCAGCTTCTCTGGCGTATTCGTAAAAGCATCAAACGTCAATCCCGAAAGTGCATCATTTTTCAGATGCGCGTTCGGAGCGGCGGCGTATTTTATATTTCTGATTATCACAAAGAGATTCAAAATCAAATGCGGAAAATGGATGATATTTCCGGCCGCTGCGGGAATAATGTTCGCGGCAGATTTATTCTGCTGGCATCAGTCGATTTATTTTGTCGGACCGGGACTTTCGACACTGCTTGGAAATTTTCAGGTATTTCTGGTTGCGCTGGCCGGTTTCATTTTATTCTCTGAAAAAATCCGTTATCAGTTCATATTGTCATGCCTTGCCGCGTTCGCCGGGCTCTTTCTCATCATAAGAGGAAACATCAACTCGGCAGGTGAATTTTTCATTCCGGGAGTAATACTCGGACTCGCGACAAGCGTCTTTTACGCAGGTTATGTGATACTTTTAAAAAAATCACAACACGGGAACTCGCATGCATCTCTTAATATGTTTATCGTATCTGTTGTAACAGCAATGATTTCACTCGGATATATTTTATCAAAGGGTTCATTGCCGCAGATAGAAACAGCAAGAGGACTCGTCTTCATGCTAGCATACGGGTTGATATGCCAGTTCGCGGCATGGCTTTTAATAAGTTCATCGCTCAAATCAGTCAAAGCATCAACAGCGGGAATACTTCTCATATTACAGCCGGTATTTTCGTACGTCTGGGATATCCTTTTGTTCGGAAAAGAAACCGGCACACTCGAAGCCGTCGGCGCAATTATCTGCGCTATCGCAGTTTATGCGGGAATAAGATATTCCTCTAAAGAGGAACAAATTTCATAAGACTTCGCCTTATGAATTCGTTTTTCGCATGGTGTCATGCAAAACGCAAAAGGTGTTACACACCTTTTAAATCCCTTTGCCGATTTCTTTTGCGTGCCCAAAAGAAATTCGGCGAAAGAAAAGGGCACCGCTGCGCGGTGCTTGTCGGGCGAATTCCTCGCACCGGCTTCGCCGGATGCTGCGGTCGCCCGAGTGGTGTCGCGTTGGGCGCGACGTTTGAAGTATTTTTGCTTTCATTCATCTTTTACAGAAGTACTTTGCGCACTTTCGTGATTTTTGAAATCATTCAATTTCCAATTTGATTGGTGCGTTATATGCGATTTGTTTTATTCGCGTGTTTGGCACGATTGAAGAGACGCAATATTTTGCGTCTCTTCGGGGAATTTTTTGATCAAATCGATTTTAGATTTTCACGAATTCCATGAAATCAAAGGATTTTGCAGATTTATCGTGAATAATGGTATTTTGATTATGATAATACCATAAATATTATTCGACACGATAACATATTCCGTTCCTCTAATTTATCAAATTAAAAATGACACAGAATCTTTCGACACGTACGGCAAATATCAAAATGGCCGATTTATATATCAGTTTCAAATTTAATCATATCAGCTTTCTTCACCATTCAATCTTTAAACACTCCGACAAAGGGGCATTCATTCCTTTTATGATTTTTTCTTTCATGCCCGGAATACTTTCGAGAATAAGAATAATATCGTAAATATAATTATCTTTATTGACTTAAAATTCATTGTTACTTAATCTTTCACATTATTGTTCTTTGAAATTATATGATTGTGAGACTTCAGACGATGAACAGAACGTTTTCACAGGTTTCAAACTCTATTGTTCTTTGAAATTATATGATTGTGCAGAGAGTAGCTAATTTCCTTGCTTCTACTGTTTTAGTTTCAAACTCTATTGTTCTTTGAAATTATATGATTGTTCCAAGACTCCGAATATGAGAGACGAATCATTCGGGTTTCAAACTCTATTGTTCTTTGAAATTATATGATTGTTATATAATATAAACAGAGGAAGCTGATGAACTTCAGTTTCAAACTCTATTGTTCTTTAAAATTATATGATTGATATTTTGGGCGTAGAGATATACAGGGAGACACTAAGTTTCAAACTCTATTGTTCTTTGAAATTATATGATTGTCATCAGAAATGTAATTACAAAAGAAAGAAAATCTCTGTTTCAAACTCTATTGTTCTTTGAAATTATATGATTGTCTTCCTGCCTGCTCAATAACATCAAGTGCGTTTGTTTCAAACTCTATTGTTCTTTGAAATTATATGATTGTCTACACTGCTAACACTTCTGAAAGATATGATGCTGTTTCAAACTCTATTGTTCTTTGAAATTATATGATTGTCATTACAAGTAACGCAAAAGAGCACGACGGACTGTTTCAAACTCTATTGTTCTTTGAAATTATATGATTGTCCTTCACTACATCCCATTTAATATTAGATATGAGTTTCAAACTCTATTGTTCTTTGAAATTATATGATTGCGAACTTGGACTTGTAATGAGTGATGAAAACGTTGACGCGTTTCAAACTCTATTGTTCTTTGAAATTATATGATTGTAATGGAATAAGTGACGGCTGTTGTTGCCCTTATGGTTTCAAACTCTATTGTTCTTTGAAATTATATGATTGACAACCAAGATCGATGCCGG
This sequence comes from Spirochaetota bacterium, assembly GCA_029554345.1. Classification (GTDB taxonomy): domain Bacteria; phylum Spirochaetota; class UBA4802; order UBA4802; family JAFGJZ01; genus JAKJGA01. The sequence continues at coordinate 67,742 of JAKPJF010000009.1, forward strand.
AAGCGGATTGATGCTGGTTTCAAACTCTATTGTTCTTTGAAATTATATGATTGAACAGAGCATAAAGTCAGCACAAAGTCAGGATTTTAGTTTCAAACTCTATTGTTCTTTGAAATTATATGATTGTTCAAGCTTTTCGGCGGGTGAATTACACATCCCTTTGTTTCAAACTCTATTGTTCTTTGAAATTATATGATTGTTGATTCTTTTGCTTAATGGCATTCTGATTACTTGTTTCAAACTCTATTGTTCTTTGAAATTATATGATTGTTAACTGACGTTGTCCACGTAGACGTATCATATTATGGTTTCAAACTCTATTGTTCTTTGAAATTATATGATTGTTAAAGGTGAATTTGAATCAATCAATAAACTGCTGAAGTTTCAAACTCTATTGTTCTTTGAAATTATATGATTGTCAGTATTGTGGACGGGCGAAACCGGAAAGGACGGGTTTCAAACTCTATTGTTCTTTGAAATTATATGATTGAACAGAGCATAAAGTCAGCACAAAGTCAGGATTTTAGTTTCAAACTCTATTGTTCTTTGAAATTATATGATTGTCATAAAATTTGTTTCAGATAATTGGGATAGTTGGAGTTTCAAACTCTATTGTTCTTTGAAATTATATGATTGGACTTTGCCCTGCTAACTGCCATGCGTTAGACTCGTAGTTTCAAACTCTATTGTTCTTTGAAATTATATGATTGACGATTATGAATGGCGCACAGATTACCGCAAATGTTCGGTTTCAAACTCTATTGTTCTTTGAAATTATATGATTGTTGTAACTATGGCTGCAGAAGCTTTTCAAAATACGGTTTCAAACTCTATTGTTCTTTGAAATTATATGATTGCTCAGACACCTGCGGCTTCAAGTCCAGTCAATGCAACAAGTTTCAAACTCTATTGTTCTTTGAAATTATATGATTGCTAACAGGTATCATATTTTAAAACTCCGTTTTAATAGTTTCAAACTCTATTGTTCTTTGAAATTATATGATTGTTACAATCCATATGCTTGTTATTGGCAATTGTAAGTTTCAAACTCTATTGTTCTTTGAAATTATATGATTGTCATAACTGGCTTAGTAATAAGTTTAAGTCTGGCTATAAGTTTCAAACTCTATTGTTCTTTGAAATTATATGATTGGCAAACGCCTCGCACCTGGCACGGCATGACAACGCTGTTTCAAACTCTATTGTTCTTTGAAATTATATGATTGAAAGAAAAACGGTGAAAAAAAGGTTGACATTTCAAGGTTTCAAACTCTATTGTTCTTTGAAATTATATGATTGAACTATACCGAGACCGCCGATTATCAATATCAACGTGTTTCAAACTCTATTGTTCTTTGAAATTATATGATTGACCACTCTGAGGAAATCTACAAAACAACTCTATTCTGTTTCAAACTCTATTGTTCTTTGAAATTATATGATTGGTAGTTGCGGCCGCCGTAACGGCGGTCCTAACTATGTTTCAAACTCTATTGTTCTTTGAAATTATATGATTGAACACACAACGTCTCTTCAGTCATGCAGACTCTTAGTTTCAAACTCTATTGTTCTTTGAAATTATATGATTGTATCTCGTTAAACATTTTTTACACTCCCGGCTTTGGTTTCAAACTCTATTGTTCTTTGAAATTATATGATTGAACTTGAACCAAGATTGAGCATGTCCGCTAATGACGGTTTCAAACTCTATTGTTCTTTGAAATTATATGATTGTCAATGACAATTAAGAGTCAAATATTAACGAACGTAAGTTTCAAACTCTATTGTTCTTTGAAATTATATGATTGAGCATTTTATCTCCTGAATTTATCAGGAGTTGCGAAGTACATGAGAGACAAAATCTTCGAAAACATAAAACTTGCAAAAAAATGCTTGTTTTTTTCGAAATAT
>JAKPJF010000203.1 GCA_029554345.1 Spirochaetota bacterium
TCTGTTAATAGCAAGTATCCATCCGTATTTTTCTGGAGATAATTCATTAGGAAGGTTTCGAAAAAGACAGGCACCATGCGGCAAGAATTCAAGAGCATAATTATTTGGCCCGGCAGGGAACCCCAGCGCATGCAGGGAATGTCGGAGCCTCTGCCCTTCACTTAAATAGAACCGTCCCCTTTATTGTCTCATATTCAAGAATTGACCAGCCAGTAATTAAAAAGAACCATCCCTTTTTTTCACTTCAGTCTTTTCATATCGCCAATTGTCAAGAATAAAGATGCGACCCCGATTGGTATATATAGCCCATTTTTAACCTCCTTGTTCGTGAAATTGATTTTTCAAGACCTGACTCCAATTCTCTTAATATAATGTTATATCATCTTCCATCCCAAGCTCTCTCAAAGCAGACTTTATCTCTTCTATCTTTTGTTTTGAAATGCCTTCCGCTTGATCAATTTCAATATTAAGGATAATTTTCAAATCTGAACTGGTCACGTACTTTGATAGAACTTTTGTATAAAAATTCATCCATTTCTGAGGCTGAATTTCCCCAGACCATTTTATTTTTTTAGCTTCATCAGTTTTTTTAGGTGGCTTTGGCGGTTCTTTTTCTTTTGATATAGTTATTTCAGCATAGGCATTCAACTTTTCTACTGCTGCGGTAATTTTAAACGTGCCTTCTTCTTTACCAGCCTTGAAAACACCTTTTTTATCAACACTACCGCCCTGTGCTTCCCAAATTATACTCTTAATTTCGATGGAGTTTTCATGTTGATCAAATCCTTTTGCTAAAAACCCCTGACTCTTTCCAGGTTGGATAATTGTAGATGCGGGAGATACTTCTATGCGGGTGAGCCTTGGCGGTTCAATTCTTATCTTTGCCTCTTCTGCTGTTATAATAAACATATCATCTGATATTTCAACATCAGACGAACTTATGCTTTCATTAAAATGGAATGGTTTATATTTCCCGCCGGAAGTTTTCCCGACATAGGCAATCATGCCGTTTGAAACTCCACGGGCAATCGTATCTTTTATAGAATCAGGATCAAGAAGGCGGGGAAATTGCGGAGAAGCAAAAAAAGTATTCCTTACGGTCTTTGTGCTCCACTCTTTAAAAGCTGGTGGCCAGTTGCGGACAAGGAAGTTCGGACTGATATCTTTTTCAACGTGTCCGTCTTGCCGCAAACGATTGAATATATGTGTCATTATAGAATCAGCCGCGCTTGAATGGGACAACCCTAAATCAATCTCAAGCCAATCATTATTTTTCCCAAGAATCATAACTTTGTTGTAGGTTCTCCATACTGATTCTTTGAGGTCACGTTCAGCCTTCTTGATATTTGTTATAATCTGGTTTTTTTGTGCATCGTCAAGTTTAATCTCATGTACTTCATCCTGTATATCATTCCACGCAAGAAGTTTACGTGCTTCCTCAAAAAGCATGTCAGATTTTTCAGGCACACACCAAATAAGTGCACTCTTAAAAGTA
>JAKPJF010000108.1 GCA_029554345.1 Spirochaetota bacterium
ATTTTTTTCATATTTAATAATTTTTTCAAGCGCATGTTTTTGTGAATCAGATTCAAATGGATATTGCTTGTGAACTTTAATGAGACTCTGGTATGCTTCAAGACGGTCTTCTGCCTCTCTTGAAAAAGATTTCATCATAAGTTTGTATTTTTCTATGATTGCTGTTTTTTCTATAAGAATTGCGAATTCTCTTCCGTCTATCGTTTTATCTAAAAATTCCAAATTAAGAATTTCTGAAGAGAGCCGTGTTGCGCAGTCTATATCTTTTCCGTGAACAAGAATATATTTTTGACCTCCTGCAAGACGGTTGTCATCTTTTATGATATCAACAAGTTCTGAAAGGTTGTTATAGCTGATGTCTATTATGAAAATATTGCCATTATCCGATGAAATCACTTCATTCTGAAAAGAAGTGATCGTATTGAGATCGAGGCCGGCTTTTTGTATCTGATCTGCAATGCCGTTTGCTGATGATTTGTCAGAAAAATACCAGATATCTACTTTATCCATTTCTACTCCATATGACAATAAATGCGTACAATTTCAGAAAATAGCAATGAACAATAATATCAAGAACTTTTTCAACCATTAAATCAATTAAAAACCTAAAAAAAATGTTCTTGCCAAAAATCGAGGGTTTTTTTGTGTGTACATCTTCGGAGTGTTATGATTAAAAAAAATAAACTGAAACTAGCATTATTATGCTTATTTACTTTTTTTGCTTTTAGGTGTGCCCATCAAAGTAGTGATGCAAAACAATTTGAAGATATAATATCAAAAGCCGTTCTTGAAACAGCATCCGTTGAATCAAATGATTCAGATTTTTTTGAATCTGTAGATGATTTGACAATTTTGCGTTCATACCAGGTTCAGGAACAGATTAACTGGTATCTCGGATATGATTATGCCGGAACAGTTGCTGCATTTGAACGCTCGCAGAAATATATACCTGCAATAGACAATATTTTCAATAAAGAAAAAGATATTCCGTTTGAACTTATTTATTTACCTCTTCTTGAAAGCGGTTTCAGCCCTGTGGCTGTATCAAAGTCAAACGCTAAAGGTCTATGGCAGTTCGTCAGTGTGACGGCTGAAGAACTTGATTTGATGGATGATACGTACGTAGATGAAAGAAACGATATCCGGAAATCCACTAAAGCAGCAGTAAGACATCTTAAGTATTTATATTCAGTTTTTAAAAACTGGGAGTTTGCACTTGCTGCTTATAACGGAGGAGCCGGATATGTCAGGAGCATTATCTCGAAAAATCCCGGTATGAATTACTGGCAGCTGGCTGAGGCAAATAAATTTAAAAGAGAAACAGCCCTTTACGTTCCAAGATTTGCTGCACTTCTTATTATTCAAAAACATATTAAGACTACAAGTATTTATTCAAAATTATCTGATACTAAGATCGACTTTATGAAGGTAACTATTGAAACACCTGCAACTGTTTCAGGTGTTTCAAAATCTTTTGGTATAAGTGAAAAAAAAATACGTGAATTTAATCCTCAATTAAAAGGTAATGTTATACCGCCTTATTATAAAACATATTCTTTGCTTATACCGCATTCGGAAAGAATCGCAATGTTAAAATAAGAAAATCTTGAATATATTAAAATTGTGTTTGCCTTGGAGAATTCGGACTTATAAAAGCGGCATTCGAAAACGGTAAGCACGGAATTTAATGCGCATGCGATATTATAGATATTTGCAGAACCAATCAAATCGGTTCAAATCATCATATATTTCATAAAATCTCCTTTGGTTTGAATCAAAACGGAGTTGATTAATCTTCCGGGCAATTGAATACTGTTTTAGCTGAAACTTTCAAAAGATAATTAATTATGAGGTGATATGAATACTGAGAATGCAAATTCGCTGGGATTATTACTTTACGGATTTTCCGGTACAGAAGCCGGTTTGCTTAAAGAGGAGATGAAAAATTTTCATGATTCAGAGATAATATATTTATCCGCATCACAAAGAGAAGATCTTACAGTCAAAGAAGTATTAGATTTGACAGACCATTCTTTTGATGAAGCGCATGATGACAGGTTTATAATGTTTCTCGGTTTTGATGATGACTCAATCATGAGATTTATAAAATCTTTTCCTGCAAAATTAAAAAGGCCGATATTTTGCGGATTGACAAGTTCAAATATTGAATGGAAAATCAGTTATCTTATGGATCATTTAATTGAAGAAAAAAGAAAATTTGAGAAAGGGCAAGATGGCTGAATCGATATATGATATTGAAAAATATTTTAAAGCAGAAATTGTATCTCATCCATGTGGATATTTTTCTGACAGAATTTCAACTTCGGTAGTATTTTATTGCAGCTCATGCCTGCCTCCGGAACTTGTTGATTTTATTTTATCCGCAGGTTATAGAAGATGTGACAATGTTTATTATAGGAATATTTGTCATCAATGTAATGCCTGTATGTCTTACCGCATAAAAATTAAAGAATTTCTTCCAAACCGTTCGCAGAGACGAAACATTATTTCTAATTCTGATTTACAAATTTCTTTTCATAAACTGAGTATTTCAGAAAGCAAAAAGCTTATATACCGTGATTACTACAAAGAAAGGCATTCTGAAGAAAGTTTTCTGGGTTCTTGTGCGAATGATGCTCAGATTGATGATATTATGGTTTCGCAAATGTTTTCAGACTTCGGCAATTCAGCTGAATGTGAGGTGACTACGGAATCAGGAAGAATCGTTTCATTTAGTACTGTTGATTTTGGAGATAGATCAATGTCAGCAGTATATACGGCTTATGACCCATTTTTTATCAAAAGAGCTCCCGGAATATTTGCAGTTCTTTCTATGATTGAAAAGTGCAGAGAAATCGGATTTGAATATCTTTATCTGGGTTTTTTTATCAAGAATCATCCGAAGATGAACTATAAGTCATCTTTCGGATATTCTGAAATTCTTGATAACTGTCAGTGGCAGGATTTTCAATCTTTATAGATATCCTCTTTTAGACTGTAGAGAATTCCATTTGCAAGTCCGACAAATATGTGATTCCCCATTACGGAAGGAGCAGTGCTGACTCTTGTTTCAAATCCGAAAGTCCATGCTATTTTTCCTTCCTTCGGGATAGACAGTGAATAAAGATTATTTCCTGCAGAAATATACATTTTTGAATCCATAATAAAAGGCTGATAAATTTGAGAAGAAGATAATTTTTTGTCCCAAATCTTTTCTCCGGTTATGCGGTTTAGTGCATAAAATGTACCTGTTGAATTGCCCAAAAACATAGTGTCATCTATTACGAGCGGAGTCGTTGATATGTTAGATTCTGACTTAAACCGCCAAAGTTCCTTTTCTTCATCAATTGATACAGCATATAAAGTGCCGTTGATTGTCGGAATATAAAGAATATTTTCTGATATCATCGGCGAGGCGTTGGCAATTCTGCTTTCAGTTTCGAAAAACCATTTTTGGTTTCCGTTTGAT
>JAKPJF010000005.1 GCA_029554345.1 Spirochaetota bacterium
TTCGATTTCTTTTTTCATTTTTACCCTCATAAAAGACCTTCTTGGCGGAAGATCGGCACCAGGAGTAAGCCAATCGTTCGGTTACGTTTACCTATCCGCCAAGAAGGAAGAAAGGACTATCTACGCGCTCGCCGTCTTGAAGGGGCGTCTTCTTCTTCCTCCTCTCTATGCTTACGAGAAGGTTTTTCATCGTCCTCTTCTACAGCCCGCCGCCTTGAAGGCCGTTCATTATCTTCATCATCTTCTCTGGATCGTCTTGAACGGTCCGGTTTTTCTTCGTCCTCTTCCTTTTCATGCCGAGATGATCTGGACGGTTTTTCATCCGGGTCTTCTTCTCTATTTCTACGGGAAGGCTTTTCATCTTGTTCGGGATCATTTTCTTTTTCTTTCAACTTTGTTTCACGGGTTTTCTTCACGCAATCCCGCCACTGATCACACTGTTCACAGTCATCAGGATACTTGTTTGCATCTTTACCGAATTTGTGCCCAAATTCACACTGATCCGCCTCAACATCTTTGTTTCTACGATATTCGTCATCATCGTCGTGCCGTTTACGTGCGGGCCGTTCATCTTCATCATCATTTCTTGATCTACGGGAAGGTCGCTCATCTTCGTCGTCGCTTTTCGGTCTACGGGAAGGACGATCTGCATCATCGTCATTTATAGCCTTTCCGGATTTGTATACGTCCAATACTTCATCGTAAGTAGGGATCTTGATGATTTCATCAAGGCAGAAGCAGTCATCAAGAAGGTCTTTACTGATTTTGAAACCCTTCGGCCGATCAAGCAACTGATGACCATAATATTTGGTATCATTCTGCCCCATTCCCTCTCGGCGAAAATAAACCGATTTGCCTTCATCGGGATCCATGAATGGAATAACCGGATCAATTTTTTCATCCATACCTTCTCGAATGGGCACCGTTGCGAGTTCAAGAAGATGTTTACCCATAAACCAATGCGAGACGATAAAAAGTTGGACGCCTTTCTTTTCTTCTCCCTTGTCATAACAGACTATATTATAAACGGATTTCGGATTTCGTTTGGGCATCAATGCTTTAATGACTTCTTCATCTTCGCCGATCTTTTTCAATCTTGCAATATCTTCACAGATCGGACAGGGTTTGCCATAGGTTTTGTTCAAGCACATTATTTGACCTTTTCCTTCGATTCCGAGACCGGCATGGAAATAGTATTCATACACATACTGAATTTCACCTTTTGAAGCCGAAGGATCAAATTTTCCTGCCTCATACGGAAGAATGTCGATAATATGTTTCCCTTCTCCACATTTCCAAATCCTTTTCTTTGCCTCTTCGTCTTTAAAAATAAGACCGCCTCCAAACGATTCGTTTCGTTCCTGATTCTCTTTGAGGCGCTTCGCCAACTGCTCTCTCATGCTTTTACTGCCCATTCTTAAAATCCTCCTTCTTTTTTTTCAACATGGTTAAAAACTCGCTCTTTGCTTGAAAATAGCTTTTAAATAAACTAAATGCAAAAAGCCTCAATACAACATAGAATGCAATCAACGCAATGCATCCAACTATTAAATATAAAATTAACGGGACAACATCCATTTTATCCTCTCTTCTTGTTCATTTTTTCGGAGAGTGCCTTTTTTGTATTGACAGTGGGATCAGCATAAATACCATTAATAATTCCTTCCTGTAGCAATTCAAGAGATGTTTTGCGTTGCTGAAAAGCCCACTTAACATCAACCATGATTGCCTCTTCTTCCATTGCTTCGAGAAGTTTTTCATTGACCGCTTTATATTCTTCATCCATACGAATATAAGCATCGAGTCTGTTTTCGGTGACCTTTTCTCCTGCTTGTTCAATTTTTAATCTGTACTTTCGATCAAGCTCGGCACGAACCAATTTCTTTTTCTTATCGAGCTCGATACGATTTACCATTGCTCTTGCTGACTTTTCTGCCCACTTAATGTAAAGTCCCGGTTGATTGATGATTTCT
>JAKPJF010000008.1 GCA_029554345.1 Spirochaetota bacterium
TACAAGCAGAGGTTTCTTCATGTCCCTTTTCTCTAATACCCTCAAAGCATTCATCCCTCAAGATATGAGAATGCGTAATTTTGTCCGCGATGAGAGAGTAAAGTCATTCGCATCGTATACACCATTCTTGAGCTTTCTCAGCGCAAATCTGGTAATGATTTTTCTTTTTAACTATTTCTTCCATATCTCCTCCTTAATCGGATTTTTTTCGATTCCCCTCTATGTTCTGGGAATTGTTGCGTCGCTCGCAATCATAAAAACCAGTTTATTTTTAGATTTTAAGGATACCATAGTAAAACGTGAGAAGAAAAGAGAGAAAACAGCAGATGAACAAATCGAACAGTATAATTCATGTCCAAATTTGGGCAGAATCAATAACTATCTCATTTTTCAAAGATTGTTCTTCTTTAACGTCCTCAATGATCTTTTCGTTTTAACTCTCTTTTGGAGCTCGCTATTTTTCATCTTCTATTTCATCCCGTTTAGCTTTGGTTGGATATCATTGCCACAGGAATTTAATTTCAATAATTTTGTCGCTCTAATAACACTAATTGGCATTATGGCCGGTTTTTTCCAACTGTATATACCTAATTATAAAGAAACGGTAGTTCAAAAAATTCAGAATTCAGTCAATAAATATCTAAAGAATTGTCTGAAAGGGATTTCTCCGTGGGACTTTATTGAGTTCCTTGAAGAAAACTCCGATAATAGTGAGCTTGCAAAAAAAGTGAGAAATTTTTTGGAGAGCAATGAGGACATTTCGCAAAAATACATGGAAAAATACAAGAAAGTAATCACAAAGGGAAGCCGACGGCGTTATCCCGACCTAGTGGTATACAACCTCCTCTCCCCTGCCACAAGAGATCCTATCAGTATCTTCAAAAATATTGATCATTACGCAGAATATCAACTATCTGAGGAAGAAAGAGAGATAATAAAAGAAAATTACCTATTATACTTAAATCAGAAGAAACAGCAATTCATCGGTGAGATTCAAGAAATGGATCTTAATGATGTAAGAACAGTTGTTTTCTCAAATATCACTTTTTTCGATGAAACTTTTTCAGACTACATTTCTCTTAACTTTGAATCTGTAACCCGTACTGAAAATTTAAATTATTTTGAGGACTTCTTACAGGATTATGCCCTAAACTGCATTTTCGAATTTTTTGACATTCTTTATAATATTCAAGAAATCAAGAAGGAGTGAATCTTTTTCAATTAACTTCTTATTTTTGAGAGGTCTCATCGCTCTGACTCGATCATTTTCAGTCAAGGAACGAATTCCTCCTTCAGTGAAGATCTTTGATCCCTTCACTTTCACCCCGCCCGCGGCGTGGGTTCATATACCCCCGTTTCCTGATCGCTTACCTATGAGGCAGAGAGAAACCCTTCGCTACGACCAGACGGTCTTCCGCGATCGCGAGGTCTTCGAGTTCACCTACATGCCCGACGAGATCCACCACCGCGACGCCCAGATCCGCGAACTCGCCCTCCTCGCCCGGCCGGCTCTCCGGAGCGGCAGTCCGAGGAGCGCGATCCTCCGCGGGCCGCCCGGCACCGGCAAGACCACCACCGTCCGCCGGCTGTTTGCCGAGATCGAGGAGACGACACAGC
>JAKPJF010000024.1 GCA_029554345.1 Spirochaetota bacterium
AGGTCAACGAGTTCTGATAATATTTTCAGTGAAAGATACATTTTGCTCTCCTTAAAACTGTTTTAGAAAACGGATGTCGCCGCTTTGAAAATGACGGATATCATTAATTCCATAACGCATCATGATGAGACGGTTAAGCCCCAGTCCGAAAGCAAATCCTGAATATTCAGAAGGATCTATTCCGCCGCTTTTCAAAACATTCGGATGAACAAGACCGCATGGAAGAAGTTCTACCCAGCCCGACTGTTTGCAAACACTGCATCCTTTTCCGCCGCATATGAGGCAATTAATATCAAGTTCGAAACCGGGCTCAACGAAAGGAAAAAACCCCGGACGAAGTCTGATCTTTACATCTGTTTTAAAAACTTCGCGGAGAAGAACCTTCATAAAATGAATCAAATTCGCCACGGAAATATTTTTATCAACCATCATACCTTCAACCTGATAGAAGGTATTTTCATGAGAAGCATCTGTAGCCTCATAACGGAAAACCCTTCCAGGTCCCACAACGCGGAAAGGCGGTTTACGCTTTTCCATACCTCGCACCTGAATAGCTGATGTATGAGTACGGAGAAGATTTCCGTCTTCTGTCCAGAAGGTATCCTGCATGTCGCGCGCCGGATGGTGCTTCGGAATATTCAATGCTTCAAAATTATAATATTCGGTTTCGGCTTCAGGCCCGTCAAGAACCTCAAAACCCATGGAAGTAAAGATATCCTCTATTTCATACTGAAGCTGTGAGATCGGATGAAGATGCCCGCGTTCAAACGAAGCTGATCCCGGAATTTTATCAAGAGTCACATCCAAAAATTCATTTTTGATTTTGAGTTCAACTTCAGCCTTAAGAAGAGTCTCCATCTTGGAGTCAATCTCAGCATTCAGCTCTTCTTTTATTTTATTTGATAATGCACCGACTTCCGCCTTCTCTTCATTAGAGAGAGACGCAAGCGACCGGAGGATGCCGGTAAGTTCGCCTTTTCTTCCGAGATATTTCACCCGGATATTTTCAAGAAGCTCCATATTGTCCGCACTGAGTATCGCGCCGTGCGCTTCTTCTTTGATTTTATTGAGCTGATTTTTCATAATTCACCGTCTGGATGTAAACATATTCCCGGCTACGATTATTCAGGAAGGTCAAAAGTCAAGAAAATTAAGGCTGAATTTCATTGCTTGACAAATGCCGCCTTTCAATCTACGATGCTCGGGTTATGATAAAAAGACTTTTCGAATTATTCATCGGTTTCCGTTACTTAAAGTCGAAGAAGAGTCAGGGGTTTATTTCCTTCAACACCTTCCTTTCGATTTTCATGGTATTTATCGGAGTATTTATCCTTGTTGTCGTGATTTCCGTAATGAACGGATTTCAGAGCCAGATCAAGGACAAGATTATTGACGTTGATTCGCACATCACAGTCACAAAACAATTTGAAAGCAATCCGTCGGGCTTCATCTTCGACGAAAAACTCACTCAAAAAATAATATCCGTGAACGGGGTAAAAAGCGCGCTCCCGTATTTTCAGGGAAACGGATTAGTCAAAATAGCAGGCGAAATCAAACCTGTCATTCTGCGCGGTTTCGGCGACATAGGCAATATGCCCGAGCAATTTAAAAAATTTATAAAGAGCGAAAACAATAAATTCGAAAAAAGCGGCGAAATTTTTATAGGCGCCGAAATGGCAAATCTACACAACATCGAAAGCGGAGATGTAATTGAACTCATTGTTCCAAGAGGAAAAATAGGCTCTGACTCCATGGAGCCCGGCATAGGACGGTTCAAAGTAAAGGGTTTCTTCAAAACCGGATACTATGAATATGATACATCGCTTCTTTTCATTTCTCTTACAGATGCCCAGAATCTTTTCGGAGCACGCGGACGCGTTTCCGGAATATCCATTAAAACAGACGACATTTACAAAATAAATAATTATGCTCAAAAACTGCGCGACATGATCGACTTCAGATATTCGGTAATGACTGCAGAAGAAAAAAACGGCAATCTCTTCTATGCACTTAAACTCGAAAAACTCATAATGACAGTAATTCTTTTTCTGGTAATCGTTTCTGCCGGATTTACTATCATGGGAACACTTGCGATGGTTGTAATGGAAAAACGCCGCACAGTCGGAATCTTAAAATCGCTCGGAGCAACCCCTCAATCGATAATGACTATTTTTGTTATGGAAGGTTTTCTCATAGGACTCGCCGGATCAATAAGCGGTGTTATCTGCGGTCTGGCTTTCTCGCTTAACCTTGAAGCTATTATCTCTTTTGCCGAAAAAGTGATAAACTACGCCGGAGCATTTATTTACCATTTATTCAATGACGGACAATTTATAAGCATATCCCTTGTTCCGCAGAACGTATATTACATCGAAGGAATTCCGACTCAGATTTCTCCGGAATTCGTCGCGTTCATCGGATCATTCGCAGTATTCCTTTCTACTCTTTCTGCGGTTTTTCCGGCATGGCACGCGTCAAGACTTAATCCTGTAGAAACAATCAGGTACGAATAATGAGTTTTATTAAAGCTAAGGGAATTAACAAACATTTCGGTTTCGGAATAAATAAATTAAATGTTCTGACGGATGTTTCTTTTGAAATCGAACAGGGTGAAAATGTTTCAATCGTCGGCCCGTCAGGAGCCGGAAAATCTACACTATTAAACCTTATCGGATGCCTCGACTACTTCCAGTCCGGCAATCTTTCCATCGGCGGAAAAAACATTTCATCATTAAGCATTTCAGAAATATCTAAATTCAGAAACCGCAATCTCGGATTCATTTTTCAGGCCAACAACCTTCTTCCGGAATTCAGCGCTCTCGAGAATGTAATGATTCCGCTTCTTGTAAGAAGGACATCTCCTAAAAAAGCAAAAAACAAGGCGCTCGAACTTATAGAAAAATTCGGTCTTCTTGACAGAATACATCACAAACCGTCAGAATTATCCGGCGGCGAATGTCAGAGAATAACGGTTGCCCGCGCGTTAGCCGGCGATCCTTCAATTATCCTCGCGGATGAACCAACCGGAGCACTCGACAGAAAAAATTCTGACAATCTAATGGAATTTCTATTTTCACTTGCTAAAGAAAAAAACTGCACATTAATTACTGTGACACACGATCAGTCGATCGCAGCCAAAACAGGAAGAATCATAACTCTAATAGACGGAAAAATAGCAAACGGAGGACAGCATGAAAATTGAATTTGTCGGAGCCGCTAAAACTGTTACAGGGTCTTCCTATATTGTCAAAAATGAAAACTTTACAATAATGATCGACTGCGGAATGTTTCAGGGCCGCAGAGAACTTAAAGAAAGAAATTACCTTCACCTGATTTACGCGCCGCAGGAAATCGACGCGCTTCTTGTTACTCACGCGCACATCGATCACAGCGGTCTGATTCCGAAACTCGTAAAAGAAGGTTTCAATAAACCCATATTCGCAACATCAGCAACAGCAGATCTTCTCAGAATAATGCTTCCTGATTCCGCACATATTCAGGAAATGGATGCCGAATTTTTCACAAAAAGAAACAAGAAGCTCGGGCGCGAAGCTGTTGAACCGCTCTATGTTCAGGCAGACGCCGAAGAAGCCTGCAAATATTTAAATGCAAAAGACTACGGCGAAATCTTTGATGTTGTTCCGGGAGTAAAAGCCCGCTTCAGAGACGCCGGTCATATTTTAGGATCCGCAATGATTGAGTTGTGGGTGGAAGAAAACGGAACTACAAAAAAAATTGTTTTCTCAGGAGACCTTGGTCCCCGCGATCAGGCAATAATTAAAAATGCCGAACATATCGAAGACGCGGATTTTCTACTGGTTGAATCTACTTACGGAGACAGAATTCATAAAAGTAAAGGCGATACATATGCCGAATTCAAAAACGTCATCAATGAAGCTCATAACAAGAAAGGTAATATAGTAATACCTTCATTTGCGGTAGAAAGAACACAGGAAATAATACATACACTTTCCGATCTTTTAAAAAACGGCGAGATTCCTCTCGTTCCGGTTTATATCGATTCTCCGCTTGCGATTTCTGCAACTGAGATATTCAGAAAACATGTTGAATGCTATGACGATGACATGAGAGCAAGAATTCTCCGAGGAGAAGATCCTCTCAATTTTCCGTCACTCACATACACAAAAACAACTGCCGAGTCGAAAGAACTTAACAAGAAAGCAAAAGGTGCAATAATCATTTCCGCGTCAGGGATGTGTACAGCCGGAAGAATTAAATATCATCTGCAGAACAACCTCTACAAGAAGGAAGCAAGCGTTGTATTCGTCGGATATCAGGCTGAAGGAACTCTCGGACGTTCGCTTGTAGAAGGAGCAAAACGCGTTAAACTTTACGGAGAAGAAGTTTCCGTAAACGCTAAGATTTATACACTCGGCGGATTCTCCGGTCACGCGGATAAAGACGGACTTCTTGAATGGGTAAGCAAATTTAAAAATAAGAACATGAAAGTTTTTGTTGTTCATGGTGAAGAAAAATCTTCTTCAAATCTCGCATCTCTGATCTCTGAAAACTTCGGCTTCAGCACAACCGTTCCAAGCTGGGGAGATATAGTCGACCTCAATACTTTCGAAACCACACGTATGAGCTACGGTGCCGTTCCTGAAAACATCCGTACTATTGACGATGATGTTGAACAGATCGATGTTCTTGTAGAAGCATTTATCGCAAAATACCAGAAAGCCAAAAATGATAAGAATATGGCTTTGATGGACAGAGTCGGAAATGATATCGAAGACCTGAAAGCGATGATAAAACGTGTTTCTGAAAAATTATAGGTATTATTAAACGATGTCAGGATCCATCAGAACAATAACAGATAAGAACGAGTTTCATGACATTTTTTATAAGAGCTTCGCAAACGGAAGCGTATTCTTAAAAACGGCGAATGGAAATCTCAAAATTCTTTTCATGGGGTATTCCGACGGCGAAGCAGCGTTCAAAATTCCTTATGTTAAAAGCATGCCTCCTTCATGCCTCATATTCGTCCGTGTAGAAAACGTTACAATTTATGCAGAGCTCGGACTCATCTCAAAGGAAGAAGACGAAGTATATACATTCCGTCCGGTTAAAATGCAGTCCATTACGGTTGACAGAAGCGGCGAAAGAAAATCAGTTGCGGCACAAAACGAAAAATCCATTGTTTATATCACCAATCTCATTACAGATTTTATTATTGAAAAATCAATCGCTCTGGATTTCAGAAAAGCCGAAAGAGTCAAACATACCATAATCTCAGAAATGGACACGATGTTTCCCCAGAAAAAAGTTTATTTTATGAATGAAGGAATGAGCGATCCCCGCATGAGATATTTTTATGACATGGGAAAACCCTATCTGATAACTGATATCAACGACACGAAATTGAAAGACAACGCGGACTACCGCACTTATATCGAAAATATTTATTCAAAGGATTATTTTCTCATCAACAGAAAAAACCTGATTTCCGAAGTTGCTTTCCCCATACTTTACAAACAATTTCTGCCGTTTGGTTATATTCAGATAAACAGCACAGTCGCCGCCAACGAGTCATATTTTAACATAGTAAGAAAGCTTTCACTGATAACATCAGAGATTTTCGCACGAAATAATCTTTTTCAGATTATGAATGACAGAATAATAGTTTCTGATGTCTCAAAAGGCGGATTCAGCGTTGTGTTCAAGGAAAGAACCTACCTCAGGTATTTTAAAGAAAAAAGTTATCTGCACTGCACCATGAAAATCGCAGGATCAGATGTTTCACTGCTCGCCGTAGTAAGAAACATTGTTCTTCTTGAAAATAAAATCATGAAAGTCGGCTGTGAG
>JAKPJF010000031.1 GCA_029554345.1 Spirochaetota bacterium
TACCTTCCTTTTTTTATTAGTTTAATATATGCGGATTATGTTACAGTCAATAAATTAATACTGGCTGTCCTGCCTTTCGAGCTCTTCATTAGTCTTTTTTAATTTTTTAAGTTCAGAAAGATCATCTATTTTCGCATCGATATTTTTATGATATGGGTTGAATTCTTTTGTTTTTTCAAATGACTCGATGGCAGAATCTATATCGTCAGCAACATAACTGCGTAGTCCCTTTTTGTAATATTGATTTGCTATAGCTATGTCTTCGACTGTGACAATCTTCGGTATAAGTTTTACGTTGAAATTTATTGAATACACATAACCGAATGAAGCGTTGTCTTCGACGGATGCATCTATTGAAAAGGCAAGATTACGTATTGCGTAATTGACGCCTAAACCGAAAGTATAAGTTCCGGAATCATTGAATCTGTAACCTGTGCGGATAAAAATCAGATCGAGATAATTGAATTCCATACCGAACTTTAATTGAAATGATTCATCGAAGCCGTAAGTGAAGTCATATATGTCTGATCTGTTTATCATATACTGGTTTGCGTCTGTATGGACGGCAAGCCAGCTGATCGGAATAAATTTTGCGCCGATGTTGATTTTTCGCGGAAGCGGATGATCTGATATTTTTGTTCCAAGATTCTGAATTGACAGTCCGAGATATACGTTACGGTTGGGTGCGTCAAAAGGTGTATACATGTGAAAACTTTTCATTATACCAAGATCTGTACCTGCTCCCATATATGTGTTCGTATCAATTTTTTCGTATATGAATTTGATATTTGCGCCTATCATCACACTTTTAATTTCAGTACCGTAGGAGAAATATGTCGCCGAATTATAGAAATTAACATCTCCGATATTATTGCCTTCAATATCAGTTTTTTCGAATGACGGTACCCAGAAAAGAGTATTGCCGAATGCTCCATATCCGTTTTTAATTTTTACAGCAGCTGATATATTTTCGATGCGTGAATCAGTTATATGTTCCTGATGAAAAAATGAGGCTTCCGGATATTTGAGTGTGGCAAGTGTTGCCGGGTTATAATAAAATCCAGTAATATCCTCGGTATTCGCGGTATAAGCTTCTCCTATACCGAGAGAACGTGTTCCTATATTGAACTCAAGAAACTGAGCTCCGGCGGTTCCCCTGCTGCCTTCGGCGCGAAGAATCACTGCGGGAAACAGAATAAGTGCAATAAATACAAGCTTTTTCATACTTTCCTTAACGGATATCAAAAAGGTATAATATTGCAAGTATTAAAATCCGTATTCTGTTCATTCAATCAAGATACACAAAAAATTCAGCCAGATCAAGAAAATAAGATTTATAAGCAGGATTGCCGTTTAATAGAAAATTCCATCGATTATACCGCCCCCGATTAAGAGATCGCCGCGGTAAAGAACTGCTGACTGGCCTTTTGTTACGGCGTCAATCGGTTCAATAAAATCAATTATAAGTTTGTTATCCGTCATTTTGACTGTGCAGGATTTATCCTTTTGCGCATAACGTGTTTTCAGCTGATATTCGCCGCTGTCAAGATCTGTGAAAAGATTAACGTCTGATGCTGAAAGTGATTTTGAAAAAAGCTCATCTTTTTTAGAAAGAATAACTTCATTTTTTTCGATATTGAAACCGGATACATAGAGAGGATGAGCATAAGCGACACCGAGTCCTCTTCTCTGTCCTATTGTATAATTGAAAATGCCGTTATGCCTGCCGATAATCTTTCCTTCATTATTAACAAAGTTTCCGGCTGAAGCGCAAATATCCGTTTTGCTGATAAACCTCGAAATAAAATTTCTATAATCGCCATCCGGCAGAAAGCAAATATCCTGGCTGTCTTTTTTTGATGCGGTGATGAGATTGGCTTTTTCCGCTTCTAAACGGACGTCACTTTTCTGCATTCCGGAAAGAGGAAAAATTATTTTCGG
>JAKPJF010000035.1 GCA_029554345.1 Spirochaetota bacterium
CCATCTGGGAATCTGGATTATTCGTTCGAGACCGCCGCCAAAAATTTGTGCCGCCATAACATTATCCGAATCCAGAGCCTCCGATTCCTACGCGCATCCTCCACATCAACAAGCCGACTGTTACGCTGACCCTGAATACTCATGGGATGATTACATTCAGTCATAACGTTTTGTGATTTTTTCAAAAATCATTTAAGGCGCGCCGGAGATGTCTGCCTGAATTCCGGTGGAAATACCTGTTTTGCGGGTAACACAACCAAAAGGTGAAAATTTTTCTTCAAAAAAATGATGTCGGAATTTTCCTTCCGTGTGGTCATTGGTGCTATACACTACATCTTGTGGCAAAATATTCTTGACACACAAGTGAACGTTTCTTATACTGCCGACAAATAAAAGCAAGTTCTTATCAATATGATTTCTTTCCGAAGATGCAAGCGGACTTCTTTACACAGAGCGATCGGGATGTTCTTTTTGAAAAAAAGCTTGTTGATATTCCTGAAGAGCATATCCAAACAACCCAGGGAGAAAAAATCCTGCACACTAAGAAGCTGCCGCTGCTAAACGAGGAAGGGGAGCCTTCGTTCCTGCTTGGGATTTCCGAGGACATCACCGAGCGGAAAAAGAACGAGGAAATAATCAAAAATACGCTTGAGAGTCTAAGAAGTGCGTTGAACTCGATCATTCATGTTTTGGTATCCGCTGTAGAGGCGAGAGACCCGTATACGTCCGGTCACCAGATCCGGACGACGAACCTTGCCATTGCCATTGCCACAGAGATGGGTTTGCCTCAGGAAAAAATCGAAGCCATCCGCATGGCGGGTCCAATTCATGATATCGGGAAACTATCCATTCCCTCGGAAATACTTTCCAAACCAATAAAGCTCTCAGAGGTTGAGTTTTCCTTGGTCAAAGAACACGCCAAGGCTGGATTCGAAATTCTGAAGGACGTGGAATCGCCCTGGCCATTAGCAGAAATTGTTTACCAACACCATGAACGGCTCGACGGTTCAGGTTATCCCAGAAAACTGAAAGGCGATGAGATTCTACTGGAAGCACGTATTATGGCTGTCGCTGATGTGGTGGAAGCAATGGCCTCACATCGTCCTTATCGGCCGTCACGAGGGATAGATCTTGCCTTGAAGGAGATTTCTGAGAATAAAGGCATCCTTTATGATGCGGATTCCGTAGATGCCTGTCTGAAATTATTTCGGGAAAAAGGCTATCATCTTCCTGCGGCATGATTTCAAAAGTCACTCTTCTTATTCATTGAAATCTGCCATTAAAAAATCAGCCTAATATTATTGACATTTCGCCAATTCAGGCATATAAATTTTTCAAACATATCATTTTCATTAAAAACACTCTTAACTCGTTAGCAGAAAGGAGTATTACAATGAATCTACCTAAAAATCTCGGTATGCTATTGCTGGGAATCTGGCTCATCGTCTACGGGCTGATACAGGTGCTGGCTCTCAGTTTTTCCGGACTCGGCATGATCATGGCCATCTTCGCCATCATCATCGGCGTTTTGCTTATCATGCAGCGATAGGAAAAAATAATTTGGGGTCAGATTTTGAAAATTGCTTTTTCAAGGACTGATCATAAATGTGCACATTTATATTACTCAAATACTTGAAAAAATAGGAGGTAACATAATGTTACGAAATATTTCCCGATATTT
>JAKPJF010000044.1 GCA_029554345.1 Spirochaetota bacterium
TCAAAGTGTTTTTATCACTGAACTGTCATTCGATTCTTCAAAAAACAGGATAGTTATCCGTAATTCAGCTAAACAGGTTTTCTATCTTGATCCAGAAACTTTTGAAACATTTGAATAGATGTTATTTCGGATTATAAAATAATTTTTTATATTATTTATGTAACATATATCTTTTAGAAAACACAAATCTAAACAATCAATATCTAGGAATTCAAAAATGAAAAAAGTTATCAAAATTATACCCGCAATTCTAATGATTGCGACTATTGTTTCTTGTAAAAAAAAAGATGTAGAAGCTATTGATTTCTCAGAAATAAAAAGCAATCCATCAGTACGTTATCGTGTTATAAAGAAATCAGCTGCAATAAGAGATTATTCTTCAATAAATTCTAAGATTGTTAGAACTGAAAGTGCGGGGGAAGTTGTTAATATTGATCCGCGGAGCGTTTCTGAGGGAATCCCGGAAACTGTTGAAGGAAAGGCAGGCCGATGGCTGAAACTCACTGATTCTTCTACTCCTTGCTTTGTTTTCAGTACTGAAGTTAAACCTGAAAGCGATCTTTTCAAAGATCCATTTAGTAAGGATAATGAAATAGTTTATAAAAAATATTATTATGGAGAAAACTGCTCAGGAGATGGTTTTAGCGCTGATTCTATGGTTAATCTTGAATTCAAAGATGATAATGTTATTTCATTTGAATGGAAACCTGTTGGTGAAACAATTATTTTTAATGGAAAGTATCAAAAAATACATGATCATGTTTATGTGAGATTAAAAGAAAAGATTGTTTTTGAAACAGATGAATCCAATTCTGAAATGGTTAAAGAAATTAAAACGCCTATTGAAAGCAATCTCATACTTAAATTTATGAGATGCCCGGAAGAAGGTCATTCCGAAATGCTGCTTAAAACATTTTATTATAATAAGGCCGAGACATATTTTCCGGATACTACATATTATTCAAACGGTTATTGGAGAGAAGGAAATTGGTGATGAGTATCAAATCAGATATTCTAAATTAGCAAAAATATAGCAGGAACTAATCGTTATAAGCTTCCGATTGTTGAAATAACCTTCGGATGTTCCGGATCGTTTTTCGGAACAATCACGGGTATTGGAGCTGGCATTCCTGCAACTCCTTCTTTTTTCTTAACCCAGATTTTGAAGATGTCTCCTTCGATGTAAGTTTTTTCAAAACCGTCATAGCTGTTTTTGTTAAGCTGGATTCTTGTTATTTCGGCAGGAACAGAATAGAATTTAACGTTATTGTAGTCTTTCTTGAGGCTGAATTGAATCGTATCGGAAGAGACTTTCTTTCCGTCTGAAGAAAGGAGACCGCCGCCTAACAATGGATAAATGTTTTTAGCGCAATCTTCAAGTGTCGGACTTTCCGATAGAATCTTCAAATATTGATTGAGCACTTTTATAACCGCAGATGGAACTTCTTCAACGGGGATATCTTTTCTCTGCGGATATATAGAAGAGAAAACTGATATTGCAAATATTAGAAAAACAAATTTCTTAAAAAGTTTCATATACTGCCTCCGTTAACAGAAGCAGTATAACATGGGATAAGAATAAAATCAATAGAAAGAGTGATGAAGTTTAAGAGTTCAAATGGATAATCTAATTATTACAATGAGATGCAATTTGCTAAATGTTATTCATCTTATTTTGGGAAATAGACAAGATGAGCCTTTAACGCTAGCAACAGGGCAATCTGTTTCTGCTTAGCCTTTTCACTTGGAAAAGTTTTTATGTTCGCATGATTTTTCGGGGGTTCAGATGGTTCTATATTAAGATCGGTATCAAAAATATCTTTTGCTGAAATATCAGCTCGTCCGTACATTGTAATTTGAGTACCGGATTTTCTCGATCTCTCAGCTGCAGCATTGGATCCGAGTTTCCACAATTCTGATTCATCTATATCGCGGTGACGTGTAACGGACATATCCTGATGAGGATGCGGCATGAAACATTCAGGCTTTACCGTATTATCGGATGAGCGGAAATGTTTGCTTTGAAAAACAAAACGCGCAAGCATCTCATTTGGAGTAACCGGTGTATTCTGCAATGACATTATTAAATTCGGCCTATATAATCGATAATATCGCTGTCAATTTCCTCGACAAAAAATGAAGAACCGCTGACTTTCTTGTCTGCAAAAATTCCTGAGTAATCCAGTTTTCCGGTATCGTCGATGCTGATTGAAAAAATCCAGTCAGGCATTCTGTACCATTCCATAGAGATTGCTCCGTCCGGATCGGCAGACAGCTCAGGAAGAGGCAAGTGCTCAGGAAGACGAAACATGAACCTTCTAGCATAATAATGTGTTCCGTATGTGACGGGAAGACCATCATATCCATCCCAGCCTCGGACACTGGCAATTGATGTTAACTCAACTACGCGGGTTAAAATAATTCGCGATCTTTCTCCCATGGTAAAAGTATCAAGCAGACGATTAGATATTGATTTTTTACTTTCATCGATGGATAGGGCTTCAGCGCTAATGCCCTGGGTTGAAAAAAGATACGCAGTGCTGTAATTCATAGTCGCGGCGGCAGTCATTTAAACCTCCCGATCATTTCTTCTGTAATCGAACCGAAAAATATGTCATTTTTTAAATTTCTGATTTTAGAAAGCGCGGCACTTATGTTAAAATCAGGTTTTATCTTATCAATGAAGATATCCACATCAATTATCAACACTGGATTTTTTTGATTTTCAGCCGCAGGTTTTAACATTTGAATATGATTAATCTGAAATCCTTCATCTAAAACTGAATAACTGTTATGATGAAGAAATCCGCTGAGTGTCATGTCGATATTTCCAGCCATAACAGGCGGATATTTAAGATATTTCGATAAATCATTTCCTTCATAATCAATGCTGTTGATGAATCTGATTCCGAGACGTTTGATATTGAAGGCAGAGTTATTGATTGTTTTATACCGCTCATAGTTTTTCAATGAATTGGATGAGAAATTATCCCAGTTAGTGTACGGCCTGAGACGGCTGAAAGAGAACGCATCCCGGCTGAATCGGATTATTTCAGTTTTGTCATCGGATATCATCTTGAGACCGTTCCATGAGACAACCGGACTAATCGCTTCCGGCGATTGAACGGGGATTAAACCGAAAGTTTGTTCAAACTTCGTTTCGGATTCGAAGGTATATCCGGAGGGATATATTCTTTTTATCTCAGCAGTTCTTTCAGCTTCCTCCCATGAAGTAGCTGGAATCGTCTTGATTTCGAAGACTGCTTCGATTATCGGGGCTTTCTTCAGATGTTGAAATTTATCGATCATAACTTATTATCGCCTGAATACATAATATGTAAATCACTTTATGTTATTGTTAAACTGACTTGTATTTGAAAAACGGGGTTTCGATACGTCACTGTGTGACTCCTCAGATATTGTCAATTCCTTCAATTTCATAATACTTTTTCTTGATAGCCTCATGTAAATTGTTCAGTCTTTCATACTCATTTTCTTCAAAGTTGTATTCTCTTCGATCTTTGAACCTACTGATTCCACATTCACTACAAGCAAACAAATCTTTTTTCGAGAAACTCAAATTGCCAATTAGTATTTCATCGATAAAATCAGCGGGAAGTGTTTTTTCCTCAAGTACTCCTGATTTGGCAAAATCCAATAACTTGTTTTTATACCATTTTTTGATTGTCTCGTCCATATTCTTCTGAATAGTTAAACAAACGCCAAGCAAACCTGCAATCGCATCATCAAAATGTCTCATATCCAATATTTGGATTTTTCCTGTAGCGTGGGCCATATCGTTACGGGAATCAATTAATTTTTTTGTGCTTTTAATATACCCATTATCAAGTCCAATTAACGAAAATAATTCAAAAATATCTTTCTCCGGCAGATGGCTATAATCAAATATTGACCTTACCTGCTTCAGGTTTACATCACTTCCATTATAAGGGCGTGCAAAAAGAAGAGAATGTTCAAACTTTTCTTTATGAAATTGGCTGATTTTCCAGACAGTTAAATAAATATACGTCATAAAGATGAGATGAACGGCAAAGTATGAGAATTGATATTGCTCCTTATCATATGTTACTTGTGCCGAATTAAACAGAGGATTCACATAATTATTGATTTCTGCATCATCAATAGGTAAGTAGTCCAGAAGCTGGTATACTTCTTCCATCATTCTCCCCACACCTTCGCGATGCGGTCTTTTATCTTCTTCTCGAACAGGTCAATTAATTGTTTATTGGCGTTAATCAGTTCCTGTTCTTTATCGATTTGGGCAACGATTTGGTGTTGAAAATCAAGAGTAGGAAGAGGTACCTTTATTGATCTAATAAAACCTAATGATATAAATTTTTGTGTAGAACCGCTAGCTTGTTGCTGATAATAATGATTAAAGTAATCAGAATCAAGTATGTTTTTTAGATAATATCTATCGATTTTGCTATCAGGGAGAAACTTGATAAGAGCCACATTTTTAATGGCAAATTCTCTATCCTTTTTGACTACTATCGGGTTACCGATTGTTCCGATCATTGGCATAATTATATCGCCATCATCGACTAATGATCTTTTATTTATTTCTTCAAAATCATTCTTTGAAATAAAATTAACATTTTCAAAATCGATGCCACCTTCTTTTATGTTTTTTGAAGTTATCAATGGATAGCCATTTTCATTATATTTTGGGCTATCGTGAGTGCCATCTCTAACATCACAGATAGTGCTTAGTTCCACCATCTCCCACGATGGATCAATATCAATGCGGGGCTTATAGTTTTCAACCACCATCTTCGCGCCGTCGATTATCTTCTGGTATCCTTCGATTTCGGCGACAATCTCTTGCTGAACGGAAAGAGGAGGGAGGGGTATTTCCCTTTGCTCAATTCCATATTTCGTGATATGGATCATTGCGATACCACGCCCACCATCCATCTTTATTGAATCGGTTTCTCTGTTCAGAATATGATATAGATAGTATTTATTGATTCTACTCTCATCCGGCTCCATTTTCCAAATATGATAATGATATATGCATTTCTCTCCATCCCATATCTTAGGCCCAAAAGATGCAGACCATGCATATAACAAATCACCTTTTGAACAATATTTATCAGCCTCCAACTCTAGATCCGAATAATACCAACCTCTATTTGAAAAGAAGTTACCGACTCGAAGAACTGGATATTTCCCGGAGTCAAGAAGTTCGCCTTGCTTATAGGCTCTACCATTTAGAATTCGACAAACATCTCCTAGTTTTACTGATTCATATTTTATGGATAAAGTATTATTTGATTTATATCTCTCCCCGCTCAGATTATAATCCCCGTTTTTTGCAATTTCAGCTTTCGGTACGGCATGTGCGATGCTTCCACTGTGCTCTGACTCTGCATTTGCATATGATCCATCCCGAAAGCTCTTGATTATTTCAATCGCTTCTTCGAGCTGGGAGCCTTTGACTGCATTTCGCTGGGCGCCGAGATTATATCCGTCATTTTCGATTTTCACGAATAGAATCTCTTCGCTTTTTTTGGCGAACTCTTTATCCATCAGCAGAATCGATGTCTTCACGCCGCTGTACGGATTGAACACTCCGGCGGGAAGACTCACCACCGCATAGAGATGGTTTTCCACGAGCATCTTTCGAAGAGCCTTGTACGCGGTGCCGCTCTGAAAGATGATTCCTTCGGGCACGATGATTCCCGCGCGCCCTTTGGGGTTCAGATGTTCGGCGATATAATCCACGAACAGAACTTCCGAGCGGTTGCTGTTGATGCTGAATTTGTTATGCGGGCGGATTCCGCCCTTCGGACTCATAAACGGCGGATTTGCCAATATTACGTCGTAATGTTCGTCCCATCGCTCTTCACTGCTTAACGTATCGTACTCGTGAATGTGCGGATCGGAAAATCCGTGCAGATATAGATTTACAAGACTCAAGCGCACCATGTCGGGAGAAATGTCGTATCCTGAAATATTTTTGATCAGACGTTTGCGGTTGTCAGGCGTCAGACTATCGCCCAGATCATTGAAAGGTTTTTCTGTGTCGGCATAATTGTTGTCGAACTGATATATGTTGAGTTTGTCCTTATTTGACTTGGAATGTTTCAGCCGGATATGTTTGTATGCGGAAATCAGAAACCCGGCCGTACCGCAGGCAGGATCGAGAATTGTATCCATTATATCCGGATCAACAATGCTTACAAGAAAATCGATAATGTGACGCGGCGTTCTGAACTGTCCCGCATCGCCCTGCGAGCCCATCACCGCGAGAAGATATTCAAACGCGTCGCCCAGTTTTTCGCTGTGCGTGTATTCGAATTTTCCGATTTCTTTCAAAAACAGTTTAAGTGTCTCGGGGTCGCGGTACGGCAGAAAGGCGTTCTTGAAAATATCGCGAAAAAGCTGCGGAATATTCGGATTCTTATCCATCAGAGTGATGGCTTCTGCATAGAGCGCGAGCATCTGCGCTGCTGATACTTTCGGATCAAACAGATTGTCCCACGCGAATTTCTCGAACTCGATCTTTTTCTTTTTTTTGGGATTCTCCGGATCGGGAATAGTGTAGTCTGCAAAGAATTTCGGCTTTCCGCCGAGTTCAACGGCTTCCTTGTCCATGTCATCCATGAACTTATAAATCAATGCGATAGTTATCTGTTCGATCTGAGCTTTCGGGTCGGGAAGCTTTCCCACCAGAATATCCCGGCAGTCGTCGATTCTTTTCTTCGTTGAAGTGTTTAACATAATTTCCTTTTTAAGCGGCGAACTTATCCAACTGAACATATACTTTTATGTAATTCGGTATTATTTCCCGATATTTCGGAGCAACTTCTTTATATTGTGAAGCGGAAAGGGTCGAACTTGTCTGCAAATCCTGAAAGTCTTTTGCTTCGATGATTCTGCGTATATCCTGATCGACGATGTACGCCTTAAAAAAATATTTCAGCGCTCTCAAATTGACATCTTCTTCGGGAGGATATATCGAAACAAATTTGTCGAATTCTTCTTCCAGAAGTTCATCTTTTGACTTAAATCTCGGAATGATGCCGAACACTTTTTCAACCATTTCACGGATTGAAACCTTTCGGTCAATTTTCGCGGCCTTGCGCAGTTTTTCAAGGTTTAAATATTCTTCAGGCTTGTCGAATATCTCATTCTGAATATGACTGACGATATGTTCCCAGTTTCCGAGTTCAACGTTCCTTTTTATGACATCATCCATTTTAATTCTGTCTTCAAACTTTTTGAACAGCATACGGTCAATTTTCATGCCGTTGAATCCGATTTCTTCTTCTTTGAGAGATTCAAGCAAGTCTTTCCGTGTGCTTTCATATTTGTCAATATTGACTCCGCCTTCAGAAGTTTCACCTTTTCCTTCCGGCGGATTTGGGAGTTCGAGCTTTTCGTCATAATCAAACTTTTCCTCAAAATACTCACAATTGGCAAAGAAATCAAAAAGGTAGAAATGTTTCTTTTCTTCACTGACGATTTCATCTTCGTTCAGTTCATTTCTCGATTTGTGTTCAAATGTATATTTGCGCGTGCCGCGGCCCTTAATCTGAACAAAATCCGCAGGACTGAAAACTGGACGCATCATGCAGATGTTGAGCAGATCCTGACAGTCATAACCTGTTGTCATCATTCCGACAGTAACGCAAACACGCGACTTTGATGATTTATAACCTTCAAGCCATGAAGTCTTGCCGTTCAGATTGTTGTTCGCAAAATTAATTGTCATCTGCTGTGCGTCGCCGATCTGCGACGTCACCTGAACGGCAAAATCGGAATTGTACTTTCCGGGAAAAACTTTCTCGGCAATGTCATTCAGTATTTCAGTTATTTTTCGTGCGTGATTCTGACTAACCGCAAAGATAATCGTTTTTCCTATTTCTTTAGTTACAGGATCTCGAAGCGCATTTGACATGAAAGTTTCGCAGAAAACGCGGTTTGTTTTGTCCGAAAAGAATTTCTTTTCGAAATCAGTTGAGATGAAAGTTTCCGTTTCTTCTCCTTCGGCGGTTGGAATCGCGACTGCATAGCCTTTGTCAGATAAAAGCTGGGTGGTTATTTCCGTTCTTGCATCCAGAACTTTGGGATTAATCAGAAAACCGTCTTTTACTCCGTCAAGAAGAGAATATCTGAAAGTCGGTTCTCCCCCTTCGCATCCGAAAGTCGAATAAGTATCTCGAAGCATCCGTCGTTCGATTTCACGCGGATCGTTTTCCCTTATTTTGTCAGCATCGACACCCTTAAGATAATCCTTCGGGGTAGCCGTCAACCCTAGTTTATACCCGTTGAAATATTCAAAAACAGCCCTTGCATTACCGGAAATAGAACGATGAGCCTCATCCGATATAATTAGATCAAAGTCTGCGGGAGAAAATTCATAACGGTACTTGTCGTTGAACATCAAGGACTGGATGGTTGTAACGACAATATCCGCCTTTTGCCAGTCGCTTTTATTTTTTTTATAAATGTATGTGCTGTAATCCGGTTTGAGATAATTAGAGAACGCTTTGAAAGCCTGATCTTCAAGTTCAAGTCTGTCGACAAGAAACAGAACCCTTCTAGCGTTCCTACTTCTTATGAACAATCGGATTACGGCTGCGGAAGTGAGAGTTTTGCCGGTTCCGGTTGCCATTTCAAACAGAAAGCGGTCTTTACCTTTAGAAACTGCAGACTGAAGATGTTCAATCGCGCTTTGTTGATACTTTCGCAAAAATCGAAGACCATTTTCCCATATAAAATCTTTGCTCGCATCGACAGTTCCCTTCCAGCCCGGTTGTTTTTCATATTCCGGCATCTGGACGGTTACGATATAATCAATATCAATATTTTCCTCGATAAGACTCTGTCTATCTGGATTCCAGTCTTTAATTGCTCCGATTTCATCGGGCGAAGGGAATTTATAAATCGGTTTAGGATTACCTTTAGTGGTATCCCATAAGTAATGAACGATTCCATTAGAAAGAATTACAAATCGCGCGCCGATAGTATGCGAGTATTTTCTTGCCTGTTCTTTTGCGACTAACGGATGCAGGGATTCTCTTTTCGCCTCCAGAACACAAACCGGTTTATTGTTGCTGTCAACTAGCAGAAAATCGAGTGAACCGTTTTTTGTGTTTTCATAATCATGTCCCCATGCGTCAATCTCGTTCTGAGTAATTTTTACATGGTTCTCTAAAAGAATATTCGCTTTACCTTTTTCAGAGTCAAAGAATCGCCATCCGGCTTCTTCCAACAACTTATTGATTTTTATTCTGGCGTGAGCTTCGTTTTTCACATTTCTATTCCTGAATTATTCAGTTTTAATCAAGCCATAATATTGAAACAGCGATTAACAATTGTTTATTTATACGGCAATAGTAATAAACATAATAAAAATATCGATCTTGTTTTTTTCTCAAGTCTTTTTTATAAAACTTTTGCTAACAAGAATGATCAATTCTTATATTCTTTATTAGTCGATATCACTATCGAAAACAACAAAAACCATATACTTCTTGACTAGTTTCATAATGTGTATAAAACAATGTAATTCTATTTCATTATATTCAGGTGAAATTATGCAAAGTCATGATAACTCGGCCCATGCATTTCATTCATTTCGAAATACCCAGGTCGGGCACATTGCGGAATATATTGAGCCTGTCGGCGAAAGCATGAAAATATCTGACGTTATTTCTGTTTCAGGTGACTTGCGTTCGTTATCTTCAATTCCGGTAGAAACATCCAAAGGAATTTGTCTTATTCCGGTTAAGAATCTTGAAAAAAAGGATTCTTTACTTTCTTCATTCAAAAATTCGGAAATCGGAAAACATATCAATTGTTCGCCGACATCCGTCGAAGCAGCGGAAAACATCAACAATGTAATGAAAAAACTGATAGAAAGAAAAGAAAATCAGTTTGAAGATTTTGTTATAACTCACAGGGGAAGATATCTTGGAATCGGATCTTTTATGGGTCTGACAAGACACATTTCTAATATGAAAGATTTGGAACTTGAAAAAGCGAGAGAGATTCAAAGTTTTCTGATGCGTAACAATTTAACAGAAAAACATAAAATTTCAGTAAAAACCCTTATAAAGCCCGCAAACGAACTTGGGGGAGACTTTTACTTTTCTTCGGAAGTTTACCCCGGTTTTTTTATTACCGCATGCTTTGATGTTTCAGGAAAAAACATTTCTGCATCGCTGACTACCAGCATGCTCGGTGCTGTGTTTTCATCTTTGATTCACTCCGGTAAAGTAGATAAAATGAAACCAAGCGAGATTATCCAGCTTCTCAATAAAGTCGCTTGTGATCAGACTCCTGACGGCATTTTTATTACGGGAATAGTTATTTTTACTGATGAGCAGAAAAACGAAGCAGAATTGTATAATTTAGGTCATACTCCGGCATTGGTCTTTACTAATAATTCCGAAGGCAAAAAGGGAATTAAAATTGTTAATCCGAATATATTGCCTCTAGGCATCGAAAAGATTCCTGATATTGAGAAATATGCGCAGAGAATAACTCTTTTTGACGGGCTAAAAATATTTATTTATTCTGACGGTCTTGAAGACATGTATGATAAGACGGGAGAAAGATACGGAGATGAGAAACTTAAGAAATTTCTTCTTTCAAGATTTTCTCTTCCATGTTCCGAGATTATCAGCCATTTGGAAAAAGAAATTGCGGCATTTACAGAAGGAGCTATTCTTCCGGACGATATAACAGTTGTTCTTTCTGAGTATTCCTTGTAAACAAATTGGCTCTGATCTGATTTCTGAGAATTATCATACAACAAATTCTTTACGGAGTATGGAATAAATGTTTATGTCTATGTAATCATCATTTTCATACTCGTATTCGCGTAATATACCTTCGCAGGTAAAATTGTTTTTCAATAATACCTTCTTTGATCCTTCGTTTCTGGAGTCTACTTGTGCTTCAATTCGGTTGTAGTTCAAAGTCTGAAATCCGTACCTGACCAATTCATTTATGCATTTGGTAATAATTCCTTTTTTTTGATGCGACTGTTTAATCCTGAAGCCAATTTCTGCTTTATTGTGATTTTGTTGAAAATTGTGAAATCCGATATCACCGATATATTCGTCTTTTCCGATTTCAGTTATAATCCATCTTCCGCTGTTATTGTCAAAAAGAGAATTGCACCAATTAATTTGTTCAATAGCTTCGTTTATTGTTTTGATTTGAGAACCTTCCGTTCCGTAGTATTTCATAGTTTCTTTTTCCGAGCATATTTCAATGAAACCTTCGGCATCTTTAATTCCGGGTCTTCTCAATTTGCATGAATCCAGAATAAAATCCATAAAATATTATCCTTTTTTAAAAATGTTACTGAGTATTGATTAAATAAGAACTTTAGAAGTTCAACAATATAAAAGTTTAAAACTATATTTTTATAAATTGTAATAAAAAGGGATAGACGTATTTCAGTAAATGCATAATAAATAATTAAACAAAAATAAGCGAATAAGAATAAAAATGAAAAACATCGACGACATGATTCCTTCTTCCTTTTCTCCGGAAGAAGCTTCGGCATTTAAAACAGCTTTTCTTAAAAATCTTTCACTGAAAGCTCATTCTTTTTATAAAGGGAAAATTGAAATTCTTCCAAAAGTTCCTGTTTCTTCTCTTGACTGGTTTAATCTATGGTACACTCCCGGAGTATCAAAAATATCAACCGAAATCAGAGATGATAACAGCAAATCATTTGATCTCTGTCTGCGCGGTAATCTTGTCGCGGTTGTCAGCGATTCAACAAGAGTATTGGGTGACGGAAACTGTACCCCTTCAGGCGGTTTAGGTGTAATGGAAGGTAAAGCCTTTTTGATGAAGTATCTTGCAGGAGTAGATTCTTTTCCGCTTTGTATTGATTCAAGAGATTATACCGGAAAGCATAGTGCAGAAAAAATTATAGATTTTGTTAAAATGGCAGCTCCGTCTTTCGGCGCAATAAATCTTGAAGATATATCTCAGCCGAACTGTTACATCGCGCTCGACAGGCTCAGAGAAGAATGTTCCATCCCTGTTTGGCATGATGACGCGCAGGGAACAGCGTGTGTGGTTCTTGCCGCGCTGATCAACTCATTTAAGCTGGCAGATAAAAAAATATCAGACGCAAAAATAGTTTTTTTCGGTGCAGGGGCTTCAAACAGTGCGGCGGCTAATTTTCTGATTCTTTACGGAGCTGATCCGGCAAATATTATTATCTTTGATGAATTTGGATCTCTTCATTCAGAAAGAAATGATCTTGAAAAAGATTCAAGATTTTACCGTCAGTGGGATCTTTCAAAGAAAACAAATCCTAAAAAGATAAAAACTCCTGAAGAAGCTTTCAAAGATGCAGATGCTGTAGTAGCTTTTTCTGTTCCCGGGCCGCATACTCTCAAGGCTTCATGGATTAAAAGCATGGCGACTAAAAGCATTGTCTTTGCCTGTGCTAATCCCGTTCCGGAAATATATCCATACGAGGCGAAAGATGCCGGAGCTTTTATAGTTGCTACAGGACGCGGAGATTTTCATAATCAGGTTAATAATTCAGTTTGTTTTCCGGGAATTCTT
>JAKPJF010000048.1 GCA_029554345.1 Spirochaetota bacterium
AAAAAGCCTCTTTTTTTTATTATTTTGCAAAAAAAGTGTTGACATAACATAGCATAAATGCTACATTATTATCATGATTGAGAGTGATTCTCAATCAAAAACAAAGAGGGTAGCGACCAACGCAGGAGAATAATATGAAAAGATTTAAAAAAAACGAAGGTAAAGCTTTTAGAGAAGAATACAAACGCGAACTTGAAAAAGCAAAAGACTATTTTTATTCTGAAACAGAAACATCAAAATATGCCCGCAAATACTTGAAAATGTGGAAGAACGATGTATGCAACCAGACAATGAAGAAAATGAACTCTGAGATGTTTGACGGCTTTTTCGATTGGTCGCTTGTAG
Source organism: Spirochaetota bacterium (assembly GCA_029554345.1). Lineage (GTDB taxonomy): Bacteria > Spirochaetota > UBA4802 > UBA4802 > JAFGJZ01 > JAKJGA01. The sequence continues at coordinate 346 of JAKPJF010000048.1, forward strand.
ACTACAGAGAAACATTTAAAAGAGCATTTTAAATTAAGCCAAAAACAGCGCACCCGCCATTCCGGAAAGAAGAGGGCGGGTGACTGACTTTCTATCTACAATAGTAGACATCAATTAGATCAATACAGTGCATGTGAAAAGTCAAGCACAAAAAAGAGGCAACATGAATCTAGACAAAAAAGAATTTATGCTTATAGCGGACTCGACGAACGGACTCGCTCTCGTTGAAGTATCGAGCAAAGTGGCTGGTATCGCTTCAATGACAATTAAGAGTCAAATATTAACGAACGTAATAGAGTCTATCGAATTTGATAAACTTGCCGAAAAATGGGAAGTAAACGCACAGGAACTGCTTGCGAAAATGGAGAATGCAGATGAAAGCGAATATAAACAGCTCTGGAAGCAAATTGAAGAATTCTGGATCAAAAACGATCAGAGTAACCGCGAAAAATTATGACGAATTAAAAACAGCAATGAAGCGGTATTTGATTCTTGAGATTAACAGAAGAATTCTTTCTCTCGGCACTCGAGAGAAGCTTTCCGTTGCGCTTGGTCACGCTGCAAATTATGTTCAGCTGATATTAAAACGACAGTCATTTTCTGCGCTTGAACGACTCGTGAAGGAATGTCGGGATAAGCTCGAATGATGTTATCCTTAATGAGTTTTCTTTGACTGAAGAAACAATGAGGGAAATACTAAGCTATATCGGGCGAAAACTGATTGACATCAAATCCGGAGAAATATAGCAATAGTAGCATGAGTATAACATTTTATAGTGCAGCAGATGTTCGCGCATCACACGAAGCCGAAAAGAAGTATCTCTTCAGGTCGATCAAGGAAGCATCGGAAGCGGCAGGGGGAGACGACAATCTCGCACGTCTGATAGGGGTAGAACCGACTAAAATGAAGAAAGACCTTGAAAGAGGGTCTTTTTCGGGCATGCTTCGCATACTTGAAGCTATTGAAATAAAATTAGATAAACCAATAGATACAAATATAGTTAGAATAGATGGCACAAAGCGACTTATCAGATGCTAAAAGGGCAAGAAAAGATGAGTTTTATACTCAGTATAGCGACATTCAAAGAGAAATGAACGCTTATTTAGAATTCGACCCAAATGTATTTAGAGATAAAAATGAAAACTATTCTTAAAACAGACATAACAGTTAAAGATATTTGCGAAGGTTTTGTTTATAATCAACTTGAAGGCAAAGGTCTTTTCGGGCTATCAGGAAAATTGACAATACAGCCCGAATATCAGCGAAACTACATAT
>JAKPJF010000070.1 GCA_029554345.1 Spirochaetota bacterium
TGGGGTAATTTCGCACAATTAATCGACAATGGAACGTACGCATCATATATTGCTGTTGATTGGTGGCTTTCGCAATCCGATTTAGCCGCTAAAAAAGGGAAATATGAATTAAAAGTACGCAGCCTTCCTGCATACAAAAAGGGAATGAAAAGCAGTGCTTCATGGGGCGGCTCTTTTCTTGCAATACCGAAAGGAACAAAGGAACCGGAAAAAATATATGATATCATCGAATACATCCAATATGAACCTTCCAATCTAAAAGCCCGCTTCTTAGACAGAGGAATGATTCCGCCGCTCAAAAAACTTTGGGATGATAACTTATTTAATAAAAATGATCCAAGATTCGGAAATGCTAAAACAGCAAAAATACAAATAGAATCGGCAAAGAACATACCATCTGTTGTTTCAGGAGATTATTTCTGGGAATTTTTGTATATCTTCGGCGAGCAATACGCCGAGTACTTTGAGAACAGAACAATATCTTTTGATCAAATGATTAAAAATACTCAGTCAACTGCATTACAAAGAATGAATAGAAGAAAATAGAATTATAAAAACAATGCAATAAAAAAGGGGCCCAAGCGAGCCCCTTTTTTATTATTAACCGAGTCTTTTCTCGATTGCTTCGAGTTCTGACATAAGTTCTTTCGGAAGATGATCTCCAAAAGTCGGATAATGATTTGCTCTAACATCGGCAATTTCAGCTTTCCAGCCTTCTTTGTCGAGTGAAAGAAGCTCTTTCATATCTTCTTCGCTTACGCCGTTCGGTCTGTCGATTGCGTCAACAGTCGGCATTACGCCGATAGCAGTTTCCTGAAATTTTCCTTCTCCGTCGCAGCGCTCGAAAATCCATTTGAGGACACGGCTGTTTTCGCCGTAACCAGGCCAAAGCCATTTGCCTTCTTTGGTTTTTCTGAACCAGTTTACGAAGAAAATCTTAGGAAGCTTATCTTCAGTAGATTTTGAACCAACAGTAATCCAATGTTTGAAATAATCGCCCATATTGTATCCGCAGAAAGGAAGCATTGCGAACGGATCTCTTCTGATTGTTCCTGCTTTAAGGTCAAGAGCAGCAGCCGTGATTTCCGATCCGACGATTGATCCCATGAATACGCCGTGATTCCAGCTTGTTGCCTGATGAATCAAAGGAATAGTGCTTGGTCTTCTTCCGCCGAAAAGAATCGCAGAGATAGGTACTCCGTTCGGATCTTCCCACTCAGGAGCGATTGCAGGGCACTGTTTTGCAGGAGCAGTGAAACGCGCGTTTGGATGAGCGGCAGGTTTCTGCTCTTTATTAGCTTTGTCCTGAACCCACTCGTTTCCGTTCCAGTCGATAAGTTTACCCGGAGCGTCATATCCGATACCTTCCCACCAAACATCTTTATCTTCAGTAAGACCTACGTTTGTGAAAATTGTGTTCTTTTCAATTGATTTCATCGCGTTAGGATTTGAATCCATTGATGTTCCAGGAGCAACACCGAAGAAACCTGCTTCAGGATTGATAGCATAGAGTCTTCCGTCTTTTCCGTATTTCATCCACGCGATATCGTCACCGATGGTTTCTACTTTCCATCCAGGGATAGTTGGAACAAGCATCGCGAGATTTGTTTTTCCGCATGCAGAAGGGAACGCAGCTGCAACAAATTTTGAAGAGCCTTTAGGATTTGTAATTTTAAGAATGAGCATGTGCTCAGCCAGCCATCCCTCATCGCGAGCGATAGCGGAAGCGATACGGAGCGCAAGGCATTTCTTTCCGAGAAGAGCGTTTCCGCCGTAACCAGATCCGTACGACCAGATTGTTCTTTCTTCAGGGAAGTGTGAAATATATTTCTTATCAAGAGGAGCACAAGGCCATTTACCATTGTCTTTTTCTCCAGCCGCAAGAGGTTTGCCGACAGAGTGAAGACATGGAACGAATTCTCCGTTTTCGCCGAGAACTTCAAGAACCTTCGCTCCCACACGTGTCATAATGTGCATGTTTGTAACAACGTAAGGAGAATCACTGATTTCAACACCAATTTTAGCGATGTTTGATCCGACTGGCCCCATGCTGAAAGGAATTACATACATTGTTCTTCCTTTCATACATCCGTCATAAAGGCCTCTCATTGTTGTCTTAAGTTCTTCAGGGTTGATCCAGTTATTTGTAGGACCGGCAGCTTCCTTGTTTTTTGAAGCGATGTAAGTTCTGTTTTCTACACGGGCAACGTCAGACGCGTCAGATTTAAAAAGAACGCATCCTGGTCTTTTCTTTTCATTAAGAGGAATGGCAAGACCTTCATCGACCATTACTTTGATCATTTCGTCATACTCTTTCTGTGAACCGTCACACCAGTAGATGTTTTCCGGTTTTGTCATAGCAGCAACTTCTTCTACCCATTTGAGCAGTTTCTGATGCTTAGTCATGCTACTTTCTCCCATATAAAGCTCCTTTTATTTATTATTTTTTCGTGTTAATAATACACCGCTCTCCGCGGGATTTTTTTCTGTTATGAAAATATCCGAAATAAACAGTTTGATCTGCTGAAAAAGAAACGGAGGAGTGTAAAGAACCCTGAAAAAATTGCTATAATTTATTAAACTCAATTCGTACCACTGTGTCAAGAATTTAAAGAAATAACCGGACGAATATCCGGTTATTTCTGTTTTATTACTTAATCGTGAAAAGAACCTGTCCTGTAAGAACTTTTGCCCCCTGGGCAACCGGAATCGATGAAACAACACCCGCTTTAGAAGCCCTGATCTCGGTTTCCATCTTCATCGCTTCGATGACGATTACCGTCTGACCGGCAGCAACAGAAGTTCCAACCGGAGCCTTAATCTTAACAACAACGCCAGGAAGAGGAGATTTCACAGCCTCGCCTTCGCCGCTTCCTGAAGAAGCAGGAGCAGACGCTGAAATTCCGTCCTTAACATTAACCTTGTAAGTTCTTCCGTCAACAACAGCCTCGTCGCCTTTAAGCTGAACCGCATAAGCCTTTCCGTTGATATCAACAGTATACTCACCGCTTCCTGAAGCTTTAGCTTCTCCGCCGGTGCTTTTCTTGGCATCTTTGCGGACACCGATAGTAGCTTCACCTTTAAGGAAAGAAACACCCTTATCTCCGCATGCTGCAACGATAAATATGTTCTCGTCAGTTTCAGGAAGTTTATTTTCCTGAAGGATCTTTTTAGTTGCGGCAATACCTTTCTTCTCGTTGCGGTCATTTATCGCAAGAGGAGATTCAGTTGTGCGTTTGAGACCCATCTGTTCTTCAGCAAGTTTAACGATTTCAGGATCCGGTTCAACAGGAGTTTTACCGAAATATCCGAGAACCATTTTTCCGTAACCTTCAGCAAACTTCTTCCAAGGTCCGAGGAATACGTTGTTATATGCCTGCTGGAAATAGAACTGAGATACTGGAGTAACAGAAGTTCCGAATCCGCCGACTTTAACGACTTCATTCATCGCTTTAATTACTTCAGGGTATCTGTCCATTGTTCCGTTGTCGCGCATCATCTGAGTATTAGCAGTAAGCGCTCCGCCCGGCATTGGAGAGAAAGGAATGAGAGGCTCAACCGCTTTTGATTCAGGCGGAAGGAAGTAATCTGCCATGCAGTTTTTGAAAACTTCTTCAGCTTCAACCATTTTATTGACATCAATTCCGAGATCGTACTCTGTTCCTCTGAGCGCGTGCCACATCGAAAGTATGTCCGACTGACATGTTCCGCCGCTTACAGGCGCCATTGAAAGGTCAAGCCCGTCAGCACCGCCGTCAAGAGCGGCTTTATAACATGTTACGCATGTTCCGGCCGTGTCATGCGAATGGAATCTGATATGAGCGTCTGCACCGAGAAGGTTTCTAGCTCTTTTCATAGTTTCGTAAATTACTGCAGGAGTCGAAGTTCCTGACGCATCTTTAAACGCAACTGAATCAAAAGGAATTCCTGCATCGAGAATGCCTTTCAAAGTCTTCTCATAGAAATCCGGAGTGTGAGCATAATCTGCTCCCGGGCAATCAGGCGGAAGACTCATCATAGTCACGACTACCTCGTGCTTGAGACCAGCTTCTTTGATACATTTTCCGCTGTAAATGAGATTGTTAACATCATTCAGCGCGTCAAAATTTCTGATGGTTGTTATACCGTGTTTTTTAAACATCTGCGCATGAAGCTTGATAATATCGCTAGGCTGTGAATCAAGGCACACAACATTGATTCCGCGCGCAAGCGTCTGAAGATTTGCATTAGGTCCCGCTGCTTTTCTGAAAGCGTCCATCACGTCAAAAGCGTTTTCGTTGCAGTAGAAAAAAGCAGACTGAAACATTGCTCCGCCGCCGGCTTCAAAATGCTCGATTCCGGCTTTAGCTGTAGCTTCAACAGCCGGCAGAAAATCCTTTGAAAAAACCCTTGCTCCGTAGACGGACTGAAAACCGTCGCGGAACGCGGTAATCATTACTTTTACTCTTTTTTTGCCCACTCTAATAATCCTCCTGTATTTTTTCGTTACGCCAGAATATCTCCTGCCGCAACCGATGATATCCTGCCTTCGGATTCGAGAACAAGATATCCTTCTTCATTTATATCAACAGCCCTGCCCGATATTTTACCTCCGGGCGCATCAACTGTAATATGCTGGTCCAGAAACAAAAACCTTTTGATATAATCGTCCCGTATGAGAGAAAAGCCCTCTTTCATAAAAAGAGAATAATTCTCATGGAACTTTTCGATAAGCTTAAATACGAATGAATTTCTGTCAATTTTCTTTCCGCAAACTTCCGAGAAAGAAGTTGCATACTTGTTAATTTCTTCATATGAGGGATAAGAATTCAGGTTTATTCCGAAACCAAGAACAAGACCTTTCAGATGACCGCCTGAAAAAAAGGTTTCGGATAAAATACCTGCAGCTTTCTTATCATTAACATAAACATCGTTAGGCCATTTGATTTTGCAGTTTATTCCAAACATTTCAGAAGTTTTGACTATAATTAATGACATAAACTGTGTAAGATTGGCGAGGGGAAGCTTTCTGTAGTCAGAATCAGGTTTTAAAATTATGCTCATGTAAAGATTCTCAGGATCTTTTCCAGTCCATACGCGCCCCAAACGCCCTCTTCCGGCAGTTTGAAAATCAGCTGAAACAATATCACCGTCTGAATACGCATCGATATTCTTCATTGCATAAAGATTGGTTGAATCTATAGTGCTGAAATGATGAATCTTATACATTAGCAAACCATCGATAGTAGAAAACAATTTATACAATTTTTTGTCAAGATACTATAAGAATTAATTCAAACAGAAAACTCTGTTTGACATGTTTCTGCAGACAAGAAAACTTTATTTTATGAAAAACAGAAATTTTATTCTTATATTAGCGGCTCTCTCTATTCCGTTTCTCATACCTTACTGCAGCATCATGAAAGATATACTTCCATACGCCCTTTCAATAATGCTTTTTTTTAATTTCATTAACCTTGAACCGGGCATTATTAAATTCAGAAAAGAATACTTCTATTATCCCGCATTTGCTCTGCTCATCTTCTGCCCGTTTGCGCTTCTCTTATCAAGTTTATGCGGAATTGAAAACTGCACGGGAATAATTCTTCTAGCGGCAGCTCCGGCAGCAGTTAGTTCTCCCGTTATGGCAGATTTTATCGGAGCAGACAAAAATCTTTCTGTCATGCTTGCTGTAATATCCAATCTGCTTGCGCCTCTGATTTTTTCAGCTGCGGCGTTTTTGTATCTTCCCGAAAAAATTGATTTTTCATTCGCAGATGCCGCCGCAAAATCCGCATCCGTAATATTTATCCCTCTCGCGGCGGCTCTATTATTCAGGGCGTTTAAATCCGGCAGAATTCCCTCAAAAATATCAGGACTATCTGGAACGGTTCTTTTCCCCGTAATAATATTCGCCGCAGTCATGAGTTCGAAAAATTCAATACTCGAAGCTGACAAAACCGATCTGATATTTCCGGCAATTGCGGCATTTATTCTATGCGGGATTTCGTTTTCGACAGGTTTTTTCGCATCAAAGAACAAAGCAACTGCCAAGTCGCTTTCACTTCTTTTCGGTCACAAAAATACCGCACTATCAGCATATGTGGCGCTGGCTTCGGCGCCGCCCGAAACGGTGACGCCGATCCTTTTTTATATCATATTTCACCACATCGCCAACAGCATTCTTTCACTTATCTTCGGAAAATTTACTGCCAAATAGGAAGTAAAAACTCAGAAAGAACGCACATTCTCTCCTTTTCCGTAGTCATATCGCGAACGTCATGTATGATGAAAATTCCGCCGTGCTTCTTGGCAACATAATCGACAACGGCAAGACCGAGACCGAATCCAATTTTTTCAATTTTTGATATCGACTCATCAGGCGGATGAATCCTGTAAAAAGGTTCAAGCACCAGCTTCTCATATTCTTTGGGAACACCGCCGTAAGGTTTCAACGTAACATCATTTTTGATGTTTACCCAGAAATATCCGTGATTCACATGACAAAAAACATTGATTGTACTTCCGCGTGCAGAATATTTAAATGCATTGACCATCAGCTCTTCCATAACAATCGTCATAACATCCGAATTATATCTTATAGGAAGATTTTCTTTTGCGACCGGCAGAGTAACCTTTAGTTTCTTCTCCGGATAATAATTCAGAACATTTTGAACCATTCCGGGAAATGCATTAACAAAATCGACAGTGCTTTTGGTTTCAAGAGTAAAATCTTTTTCAAGCATATCCGTCGCGAAATTAAGCCCGTCAAGCTGAGTGCGGCAGAATTCATTATTATCAAAAACCATGTCAGCAAGAGATTTGTCTATCTTGTAAAACTCGCCCTCGACAGCCGAGGAATTCTTCATGATATCAAGGAGAGTAATCAAAGTGCCGAAACCGGCCCCCTGAGAAAGGGAAGTTTTCAGACTGTAAATCGACTTAGACTCAGTACTGTCCTGAGTCATCATTCTGCGGCTCTCTTTATAATTAAGCCATTCAATCTGTCCTCTGATTTTATCTCCGGCACTAATCGTCTGGGACATTTCGAGCTGTTTCAGACTTCCGTATTCAAGAGCCTTGAGCAAAACGCTCATAAACAGTTCGGGCTCAATGGGCTTTATTATATAATCAAAAACACCCATGCGCATTATATCAATTATTGTTTCACTCGAATCAAGCGCTGTTTGAACAAGAATAATCGCGGACGGATCAATTTTCTTAATCTCGGAAATAAAAGTTCTGCCGTCCATCACCGGCATCATCAAATCAACTATGTATAATGAAAACTTTCTATTCGCGCACATATCAATGGCTATCTTTCCGTTGGACGCAATCTCGCTGACTACATTCATTTTCTTACAAAGTTCGAAAAGAAGATCCTGGTTTTCTTTTTTATCTTCGACGATAAGAACCGGATCAATCACGGTTCCGATTACAAATGATTCCTTGTTCATTTATCCCTCCATATTTTGAAAAATCGGTATCTTGAATTTAAATATACTGCCCTTGCCTATTTCACTCTCAACCCATATATATCCGCGATGAGAATCGATAATGTTCTTAGTTATCGATAGACCGAGTCCGGCACCCTCATTCTGCCTGCTCATGCTCGAATCAAGCTGAGCGAATTTCTGAAAAATATAATCAAGCTTGTCATTCTCTATTCCGATGCCGTCGTCTTTTACGTAAACAACACAGCAATTATCTTCGGCATATATTCCTACTTCAATCCGTCCGTTCTCGTGAGTAAACTTGATGGCGTTGGAAAGCAGATTTAAAAGAACCTGTTTTATGCGTTTTATGTCGGCGTCTACTTCAAATGGTCCTCCGACCGTAAGTTCAACGCTGATATTTTTCTGATTTGCCTGATAAACTATCATTTCCACACTGCTGCGCAAAAGACTGACCATATCAACCCGTTCGATAGATAAAGAAAAGCGGCCTTCTTCAATTTTAGATATATCTATTACGTCATTTATCAGTCTAAGCAGGTGATTGCCGGAATTAAGAATGTTATCAAGATAACGCCGGCTTTCTTCTGGGGAAGTTCCTCCGAGATTCATCAGCTTTGCGAAGCCGATAATTGAATTCAAAGGAGTCCGAAGTTCATGGCTCATATTAGCCAGAAATTCACTCTTGGCTTTATTCGCCCGGTTTGCCTTATCAACCGCATCATTCAATTCAGAAGTACGTTTTTCGACAAGATCTTCCAGATGATTTCTGTAATCAGAAAGTTCCTTCTCAATCGTCTTATCATCGGTAATGTCGGAAGAAATAACAACAATCCCGTCAAAGGAACCCCGATTGATAATCTGATGCGCTGATACATTATACCAGCGGTCTTTGATATAATACTCAAAATTCATTTTTTCATTCATTGATTTAACTTTAAAAAAATCTTCCTTCATCAAATCGGCATACTCATTCTCTTCAAAAAGCTCCCATAAAGTTTTACCGACTATCTTCTCTGAATCCATTTTAAACAGTTTTGCGACACCATCATTTATGCGGACTACTTTACCGTCTCTATCAATCATAAAAACCGCATCTTTTATCGCGTTAAACGTAGTCCTCCACTCGTGTGAAGCGCTTTTAATCCGGTCTTCGTACTCGAGGCGTTTTCTTATATCTGAAAAAAGTATTATGGATCCTTCGAAATCATTTTTATCGTTTACTATCGATGATATGGTCATATCAATCGGAAGACGGGATGAATCGGATCTTATAAGAGAAGCCCCGTTTATTCTCACTTTAAACTTATCACCCTGTACAACCGCTTCTTCAGCCTCGAATTGTTCAGTTTCACTCGATTCGTATTTAAATATTTCATCGAGCATTTTGCCTATTGAATCACCAGAAGAACACTGCAGAAGATCTTCAGCAACCGGATTCATGAAATTGATTTTTCCGTCAAATCCCGTTGAAATTATCGCCTCTCCAATTCCCTGAACAACCGCACGAAGCCAGCGTTCCTTTTCGATAACAGCCTGCTCGGCCTGCCATTTATAAATAGAGGTCTCTACTGCAATATAAATATCGTTTTCGGAAAAAGGCTTTGAAATATAGCCGTAAGGCGCTGTCATTTTCGCCCTTTCAAGAGTCGCATGGTCTGTCGAAGCAGTAATGTAAACAAAAGGAATCCCGTACTGCGAGCGGATTATTTCGCCTGTTTCAATACCGTCAATTCCTCCGGCGAGAATAATATCGAGAAAAACCATGTCAGGCTTATCCTCTTCCATGTGCTTTAAGGCTTCTTCTCCGGACAATACCTTTCCGCATACGGGATAACCGTATTTTTCGAGCATCAGAACGAGATCGTACGCGACGATAGCCTCATCCTCAACGACAAGAATTTTGGGAAAATTCTTTTTTTCAATCATTGCTCATCAAACTCCGCAGGCGGCATTATTTTGAAAACATTTGAAGTTCTGCCGCCTGATAATATATTATAATCCGCAATCATTCCCGCGTATTCACAACGTTTTGCCGGAACAATTATTTATACACCCTATGGCGATCAAAGTCAAACAAGGGTTTAAAAAAAGGTTATCACTAATGGTGTAAATGTTCTTGACTCGGTATTTACTTGCGTTTAGCTTATTTCAGGACGCGGATTTTAGTTATGCCAGAGGCTTTTAAATGAAAAAATGGACATTAAGGTGTTCGTGCGCGGTAAGTTCAGATTCTGCCGTACAGAATGCCACGATTGAGATTGACGGCGCATACATCAGCGCAATTTCAAAATCCGCAGCATCAAAACCGGATGTGGACATTTCCAATTCAGTGGCAACTCCGGGTCTCATCAATTCTCACGATCACTTAATAGGAAATTATTTTCCGAAGGTCGGTAACGGTCCTTATATAAACTGGCTTCCATGGGACAATGATCTCAAATCGGCTCCAGTGTACCGCGAACGCCAACAGATAGCAAACCGCGACCTGTATCTGCTCGCAGGTTACAGAAACCTCATTTCAGGCGTAACAAGCGTTCACGACCATATTCCTCATTTTGTTCAGGAACCTTTTCTCGGCATAATGCCGCTGAAAGTTATATCTGATTATACACTCGTTCATTCCATAACGCAGTTTGCACTCAACTGGGGCGAAGGAATCGAAGCCGAGTATGCGCGCTCGGAAAAAGAAGGAATTCCTTTTGTCGCACATGTTGGAGAAGGTTTCGATGAAGAATCCAGAAACGAACTCAAAATTCTCAATCAAAAAGGCGGTCTCGGAGAATATTCCGTTCTCGTTCACTCAATAGCTTTCACGCCCGAAGAAATAGCTCTCGTAAAACAGAAAAAAGCCAGTGTCGTCTGGTGTGCCGATTCAAATATATTCATGTATAATAAAACTGCAGACATAAAGACAATGCTCAAAACCGGCGTCAACGTGTGCATCGGAACAGATTCTCCGATGTCGGGCGGAGAAAACATACTCCATGAAATGAAATTCGGCAGAAAATATTACAATGAACATTATAAGGAAGATCTTCCTGCAAAGCAGATTTTCAAAATGACGACCGAAAATCCTGCAAAGGCTTTCAGGCTTGCGGAAAACGGAAAGCTCACACACGGAATGCTTGCAGACATAGTTCTCTTCGATAAGAAAAATGACGATCCTTACGAATCAGTTGTAAATGCAAACCTACAGGATGTCAAACTTGCAATAATTAATGGAATTCCGGTCTACGGTCATGCTGTTTTTCTTGATTCTTTTAAAAACTTCGGTATAAAATATCAGACTGTACGAATTGCCGGAATTGACCGCTTCATAATTGGCGATCTTTTAGGCGTATTGAACAGAATCAACAAGGCTGTCGGATTTAAGAAAAAATTTCCGTTTATGCCTGTAGAACTATAAAAAAAGTTGGTGTGAAATGTCGAGCGGAGTCGGTAAAGTTACTACAAGAAGCTACAAGTCCGGAAGTGTCGTTTATTTTGAAGGCGACAAAAGCGAATACATTTACATTCTCAAAGCCGGAAAAGTCCTTCTCACATATCTCAAACCAGAAACAGGTGAAGAGGTAAAAGAACACATCAAACCGGGTGAATTTTTCGGAGTAAAATCAGCTCTCGGAAGATATCCAAGAGAAGAAACAGCACAGACACTAACGGATGTAGTCGTACTGGTTCTTACTCTCGGCGATTTCGAAAGTATAGTTCTCGGCAACATCGCCGTCGTAAAAAAAATGCTTTCGGTATTCAGCAATCAGCTCAGACGTATCGGAAAAGCGCAGAGAGAAGTTCTCGGAGAAACGAATGTTGTAAATCCCGAAGCCGAGCTCTTCAAAATAGGTGAATACTATTTCCGCACTCAGAAATATTCACAGGCACTTTATGCCTTCAAAAAATACATGGGATATTATCCTGACGGCCTCAATGCACAGAACTCAATGCAGCGTATAAAAGACATCCAGTCAGGCAATTTTTCGAATGAACTTCCGCCTCCATCGGATGATTTTCAGGATTCATCATCCGCAGCGAATGATTCCGGATTCGGAGGTTTTTCGGATTTTGGAACAGATTCAAATGATTCACCTCCGGACATGACCGATTTTGATTCGGGATTTTCCGTCTCACACGCGACTGAACTATCAAGCGAAATGGATGATTTTCTCGGAGGAACATCATCAGCAGGCGGCGGGCTTTCTCCGGAAGACAAGATTGAAAACGCCAGATCGCTATTTGCATCAGGCGACCCGCGTTCCGCTGAACCGATTCTTAAAGAAATAATTGAAGATGCGTCGCTTGAACACGGAGCTTCCGCAAAAACATTCGAAGAAGCTCATATAGAATACGGAAAAGTTCTCATGAAGCTGGGCAGACTTCAGGATTCCCTTACAGCCTTTTCTAACTTTGTTAAAAAATTTCCGCAGTCCAAATCGGCGAAAGCGGCGCTTTATAATTCGGGTCTGATTTTTATGCAGGCAGGACAGAAGCAGAAGGCAGCAGCATATCTGCAGAAAGCGGCATCGATGCCTCCTGCGGATGATATTACTTTTGACGCGAAACGCCGTCTCACACAGCTTCAGTAAGGAGTACGTATGCTTCTCTTAGAAAAAAATGCTATGGAAAAACTCGATAAATTTTCAGTTGATTACGCTCCCGGCGAAATAATCTTCTGCGAGTACGAACCGGGAAACGAGTTCTACTTCGTCAAAAAAGGACGTGTCAGCATTGTTAAAATAATCAATAACCGCGAGAAGACCCTTGACGTGCTTGAAGAAGGCGACGTCTTCGGCGAAATGGCGATTCTCGAAGCAGAACCGCGTTCAGCATCTGCTGTGGCAATGGGCCCTGAAACAGTTTCACTTTTAAAATTTCACCGCGATAATTTTGATGCTATACTTCAGGGAAATCCCCAGCTCGCATACAGACTCCTCGTAATTTTTTCAAAAAGGATTTATGATGCCAAAAGAAGATTGATGATTCTTCTTCTAAATGAACCTCAGCTGAGAGTAATGGACGTTCTCAACATGCTTGCCGAAGCCGAACAGAAATTCGATCTCGACAGTCCTATTATTTTGAAAACAAATCCGAATGAGATATGCAACTGGGCAGGACTCCCTATGGAAGACACTCAAAAAGCATTGACACAATTAGCCAATCTCGGAAAGATTGAAATTCAGGCGGACAGCGTTTTTGTTAAAAATATTCGCGACTTCCAGCGACTTGTAAATTCCCGCCGAAAACAAATGTTCACAAGATAACGCTCCCGTAGCTCAGGTGGATAGAGCAGTAGTTTCCTAAACTATGTGCCAGAGGTTCAAATCCTCTCGGGAGCAATCGTTCTACCGGAGAAATATGGAAGCCAGACTCGAAAGATTAAATACACGTTTTAATGAGCTTCAAGTGGAAATGAGCAACCCGTCGGTTGTATCAAACCAGGAAAAATTCCGCGAACTAAGCCGCGAATTTTCCCAGCTGGAACCTGCAGTCAAGAAATACAAAGAATATGTAAACCTCAAAAAGAATCTATCTGAAACTGAAGTTCTTCTTCAGACAGAAAAAGATCCGGAAATGCGTTCAATGCTTACAGAAGAGAAACATTCAATTGAAGAAAATCTTCCGCTTCTCGAAAAGGAGATGATGGTACTTCTTCTGCCGAAAGATCCGGGTTCCGGCAAAGACGTCATCATGGAAATACGCGCGGGAACCGGCGGCGATGAAGCGGCTCTTTTTGTTTCTGATTTATTCAGAATGTATTCCCGTTACGCGGATATCAATAAATGGAAACTAGAGATAATGGAAAAAAGCGAAACCGAAATCGGCGGTTTCAAGGAAATAATTTTCTCTATTTCCGGAGACGCGGCGTATGACGACCTTAAATTCGAATCGGGAACGCATCGCGTTCAGCGTATTCCATCAACCGAAGCCGGCGGAAGAATCCACACAAGCGCGGTAACAGTTGCAGTTATGCCTGAAGCCGAAGAAAGCGACGTCAATATACGTACTGAGGATCTTCGGATCGATGTTTATCGTTCAAGCGGAAGCGGCGGTCAGCACGTTAACACGACTGACTCTGCCGTCAGAATAACGCATATCCCGTCCGGGCTCGTTGTTACCAGTCAGGACGAGCGTTCCCAGATTAAAAACAAGGCAAAGGCTCTCAGGGTTTTGAGAACACGTCTATTTGAAGTTCAGGATCAGAAAAGAAGAGAAACAGAATCTAAACTCAGAAAATCACAAGTCGGTTCAGGCGACAGAAGCGAAAGAATCAGAACATATAATTTTCCGCAATCCCGCGTTACCGATCACAGAATCGGAGTTACACTCTACAATCTCGAAACATTCTTAAACGGCGAAATGCACCAGATAATCAAGTCTCTGAAAGAGTTTGAAATCGAGGAACTGCTGAAAGATCAGGATAATCTATGACTCTCGGTGAAATATTTAGTGAAGTTTCCGCCGAACTGAAATCTTCGGGGATACCGACCTTCTCCCTTGATGCTGAAATAATAATATGCGAAACCGCCGGTATCGCAAGACACAGAATAATATCGCACCCTGAAACAGAAATTTCCGGCGATGTAATCAAGTTAATTCATTCTATGGCAAAGCGCCGTGCAGAAAGGGAACCGCTGGCTTACATCACCGGACTAAAAGAGTTTTACGGCCTTGAATTCTCGGTAAACAAATCTGTTTTAATTCCACGTCCTGAAACTGAACTTCTTGTTGATCAGGCAATCTACTTTGCTCCGCAAAAATCGGATTTTCTTGATATTTGCACAGGATCAGGCGCCGTAGCAATATCGGTAAAATACAACAGACCGGATCTTTCGGTTTCCGCATCAGACATTTCTTCTGAAGCGCTAGAATGCGCCAAAATTAACGCCGAAAACATCGTCTCGGGAAAAATCGAATTTAAAGAAAGCGATGTCTTTTCGGCATTCGCGGGAAGAAAGTTTTCACTGATTACCGCAAATCCGCCGTATATCGCAGAGTCAGAGAAAAAAACTCTCGAAGCAGAACTTTCATTTGAACCGAAGCAGGCCTTATTTGCGGACGATTCCGGAATGGAAATAATAAAAAAAATTATTTCCGATGCAAAAAAATATCTCACTGATAATGGAATCCTTCTAATCGAAATCGGTGCATCTCAGAAAAATGCAGTCAGGGATTTCGCTCATTTGAACGGTTTTGAAACAGTTTTCTGCCCAGATTATGCAGGAATTGACCGGGTAGCCCGCATAACTCAAAAATAAGGCTATCGGCAGACTTCCATTATTTCCCTTTTTCTTCTTGCTGATTTTTAATACTAATCCGATAATTGAAGTACTGTGGACAAAACCAGGTAATATGATATTACGGATAAAAAAAATGAAAAAGTTTCTCGCCGCTGTAATCAGCGCAAGCTCGATATGCCTCTTCGCAGAAAGCGCTGACGTCAATTACAGCAAAGCGCAAATGCTGAGATCTGAAAACAAATTTTCTGAAGCGGTCGAACTTCTTCTTAAAATTGATAATCATCCGGAACAATACAGAATATACCATCAAATAGCCGAAATATATCTTCAGCTAAAGGATTTCGCTAAAGCCGAAGAGTACGCAAAAAAGTCAATTGAGCTTAAAGACGATTTCGCAGAAGCATACATCGTTCTTTATAATTCACAGAATTCACTTCAAAAAACAGAGGATTCTGCTGACACGCTCTACACCCTCACCCTGATGAACCCCAAGAATCCCGAGTTCCTTTACATACTGGGATCAATTCACTATAATCAGCTCAACAATATAATCATGGCCAAATATTGCTTTGACCTTCTTCTTAATCTTTCATATGAACAAAGTATACCTGCGCAATACATGGAAAGAATTCATATCGTACTTTCTGAAATCAATTATGAACTCGGCAATTATAATGAAGCAATTGAAAACATAAAAAGCGCAATGGAATATAATGCCCAGAATTCCGAACGGATGCTTAAAATAGCAGGATTCCTTGCCGGACTTAATCAGCTTAAAAGTTCCGCAAGAGCCTATGAATCAGTTTTTAACTCCATGACTCCCGAACAGAAAAAAGATCCTCTTGCATATAAAATATCTGCATTCATCGGAACGATACATTACCTCAACGGTGATGCCCGCGCTTCTGCATACTTGAAATATTCGCTGGGAGATAAAACTTCAAGCAATAAGCTTGCCCGGGCACTCCTCTATGCGATAGCAGGCAACGACAAAGCGGCAATGCCTTTAATAAATGAATTGTTGACCACTGAAGATGCTCATCTTCCTGCAGTGCTGGCAGGCGCGAAAGTCAGTGAAACTGCCGGAGACAAAGAATCTGCGGCGGCTTTCTATTCACGTGCGGGTGAATTAATCAATCAGACAGACCTGCATTTGCCTTCCGCTAAAATAAACAGAAAAGCTGCAGAATTCAACAATTCAGCAGCTCATTACAGATATGCCGCTTCATCATTCGAAAAAGCAAAATTAACCGCAAACGCTATCCTGATGATTGAAAAATCAAATTCAGCAGAGTTCAACATCGAAAATTATCTATATACAGGTTATCTCTATTCTGTTATAAAAAACCGCAGCAAATTTGAAAACATCATAAACAATGCCAAAAAACTAGAACCGAAAAATCCAAGAGTTTATTACATATCGGCTTTATCAAATTTTGACGTCAAAAATTATCAAGGATCTCTTACAGATATTTCAAAAGCAATTGAGCTTTCACCCGAAGATCCATACATACGCTTTCATGCGGCAATAACATATGAAAAACTTTCGAAAACTGCCGATGCCGCCCGGGAAATGCAAGAAGCTCTCAAGTATGATAAAGAAAATCCGGGATATCTGAATTTTCTAGGCTATATTTATGTTGATTCAAACATTAATCTCGATAAAGCTGAATCGATGATCCAGTCAGCTCTGTCAAAGGAACCTAACAATGGAGCATTCCTGGATTCTCTCGGCTGGCTTCATTACAGAAAAAAGAATTACAATGAAGCTTTCAAGTATCTTTACCGCGGAATGCAGAACCTGACTGCCGCAAAAACCGAAGACCCGGTAGTATACGATCATCTCGGTGATACCAGCTTGAAACTCGGCAAAAAACAAAAAGCAATCGAATACTGGATAAAAGCCCTTTCTTTTAAAGCTGATCCCAAAATTGAAGCGAAGGTGAAGAATGCAGTCAAAAATTAAATCAACACTTATATTCATTTTAGCTCTATCATTTTCATGCAAGAGTGTTCCGGAAAAAACTTCAATTAATACCGTTTTTTCTAAATCGGAGCTCACTTCAGCAATCATCGAATTCAATGAAAGAAAAGCTCCTTCATTTTCGGCTGATGTCTCCCTCAAAATAAAACTCAGCGGAAAATCAAACTCCGCATCAGGAAAAATATATTATTCTGCAGACACAGAAAAATGGAGAGCCGTTATCCGCGACCCTTATTTCGGAACAGTTGTTTTTCATATATTGATTGAAAATGATATAATTAATGCATATTCAACTTATGACAAGATTCTGTTTCTTTCTGATGCGAAATCACCTGACCTTTTTTCGGCAACTTATAATCCTTCTTCCATTTTCGCTATAGTCTCAGGCAGAATTCCTTTAATAGCTCAACCTGCAAAATTTAAGGAAACCACTGCGGGCCTCGAATATGATGATGCCGATTTTTTTCAAAAAATCAGTTTTTCCGACAAAAAGAAAGTATCTGATCTTATTATTGAAAACAAAAAACTCGCGATGAACTTCGTTATCCGCTATGACACTTTTTCTGAAACTGACAACTATTCATATTACAAAAAAATACACGCAGAAGAAACCGTAAGCGGTGATTATTTTGAGTTTATATACAAAAATGTCACCATAGAAAAGTCAATAAGCGACAACATTTTTGACATCAAAATACCAAAAGGAACCAAAGTAATAAACACAACCGGAAAATTATAAAATTGAAGAAGAAAGTATACTTTGCACGGCTTTGTAGGCAATCAGCATTTGTGCCGAATAATATGTAACCAATACGACAAAGGCCGATGCTTTATATTTCGCAACAATAACTTCCCACGAAAGAAATGCATCAGAAATATAAAAAAGAGCTGCACCTACGGAAAGAACAGAAAGACCGCCTCTTTCCGCTTCGTAACTTTGAGCGGCTAAATTCATTGCAGAAAGAAGCACACAGTAGACGATCACGGGCAAAAACATTTTTTTCTGAAAACCTGTTCTTAGAAAAGTTTTTACCGTAAAAACATAAATCAGAGAAAGAACAACAATCACTATTCCCGGAACAGTAATTGACAAATCCGTGTGGAAAAAAGCAGCGATATAAATGATATGTGCAAGTGAAAAAGAAATCATTCCTGGAATCAGGTATCTGCTGTCATCAA
The DNA here is from genome assembly GCA_029554345.1 of Spirochaetota bacterium. GTDB lineage: Bacteria > Spirochaetota > UBA4802 > UBA4802 > JAFGJZ01 > JAKJGA01. The sequence continues at coordinate 17,832 of JAKPJF010000070.1, forward strand.
GAAGAAAAAAATCTCCAAACATACTGAACAATAGTCCGGCTGCAACAAGATATGAGAAATGGGTTCCGCCGGAAAGAACCGATAATATAAGTAATAAGAGAAACAAAATCATTATAGGGGCAAGTTTCACATATTTATAAAGAAATTCCTTACGGTATTTCACCAATATCGCGAAAAAAGATGCAAGAATGCAAATACTGTAAAATATAATTACCAGTCTCATCATCATCCTCCGGCAAATCGGCACTGCCCATAATTCTAAAGAAGAAGTTTCAGCCTGTCAAGAGATAAGCATTATGCCGTTAATATTTATTTGACGAATATTTCACATAGACAAAATTATGACATAGATTGGATAAACTGGTGAGATTATGAATATTGGCCGTCTACTAAAAAAAATAAGAACTGAAAAAGGTTTTTCGCTTTCGACCGTAGCAGAAGCGGTAAACCTTACTCCAAGCTCGCTTTCTCAAATAGAAAACTCTAAAATTTCACCTTCAATTTCATCTCTATCGGATATTCTCAATTTTTACAGAGTTCCAATGTCTGAATTTTTTAAGCAGATTGAGCACAAGGATCTTCTAGTTGTCAAATCCGCTGAAATCGAATCACTCAAAACAATCAATATGGGAGTAACCATCAATCTTCTTGCATCAAAACTCGAAAATAATGTACTTGAATCATACTCCGTAATTTTTTCGCCGGGCAGTTCGCTTGAAATAAAAAAACTGCCTGATGAGCTTAACGGTGAACGTTTCCTTTATATTTTAAACGGTTCTATAGAAATTACTATTAACGAAAAAATCTTTTTGCTGAAGGAAAAGGATTCACTGAATTACAAATCATACTACAAGTGCCTGATCAATAACACAGGATCTGTTGATGCAGAAGTTTTCATTAACGGTCTTCCGCCTGTTCTTTAAGCCCGCCTTTTAGTAGACTCCCTTATGACAAGCTTCGGTTCAACAAGCTGCTTTTGCGGTTTCAGCTCTCTGTCTTTTATACGTTCGAATATTCTTGCAAACGCCATTTCTCCGAGGCTGAATTTAGGCTGATATACTGTCGTAAGTCTGGGAACTGTATATTGACACATGAAAAGATCATCGAATCCGATAACAGATATCTGATCGGGTATTGCGATATTAATATCCGCAGCAGCACGGATACCGCCGATTGCCAGATTATCAGAATAGAAAAATATAGCAGTGGGAGGAACTTTCATCTTCGAAAACTTTACGAATGAATCATAGCCGGCATGAGTATGAAAATCTGTTTCAATAATATAATCCTTATTCAATTCAATGCCATTTTCATTAAGAGCTTTTTCCCACCCCTTAATACGCTGACGGTATGAAAAATTATCATTACCTTCAGCTGAAACACATGCAATTTTAGTATGACCGAGTTCAATGAAATGCTTTGCAGCAAGATATCCCCCCATGAAATCATCCGTACAGATTGCATCCATGCCGCTGTCTTCAATATAATGCTGAAGAAACAAAACAGGTATCTCAAGATTGACCAGATTCGGGACTCTTGTCTCATCAAGAAGGCTGTGTATTATGACGGCATCAACACCCTTATCCAGAAGCATTTCAATATTTTCTTTTTCCTTTTCCGGATTGCACTCAGAATAACATACTATTATATTATAACCTTCAAGATAAGCCTTCTTTTCAATTCCGGTAAGAGTTTCCGAAAAGTAGGGATTTACGTTTATCGAAGAAAGAACACCTATCGTCTTGCTTTCCTGCTTACGGAGGCACCTCGCGACCTGGTTCGGACGGTATTTCAGTTCCCTGATCGCCTTATTCACGCGCTTTACAACATCTTCACTCACAAAACGAGTTTCATTAATAACATGCGACACAGTCGTGTAGGATACTCCCGCCTTTTTAGCCACATCTTTGATGGTTGCCATGATCTTCCTCTTTTAATGCTCTAAGTTCTACGCAAACGAATCCTATCAAGCTTGTTCAGAAAGGAAAGAAAAAAATCTCTTCCTTTGGCAAATCGCAGAGTATTTATTACTGCACGGACAAATTCATCCGTTATCCAGGTAATATAAACGCCTGTTAGAGAAAGTCCCAAGGGAAATATCATAATATAGGACATTACAACCACGAAAACAGTACCGAAAATCTGGGTATAAAGCATCCATCGGGTATCTCCGATTCCTCGTATTCCGTGACCTATAACAACATTAAAAGCTTTAGGAATCAGGAAAAAAGCTACCATTATCAAATATGGATAACTGCTGCTTATCATGGCGGAATCTTTTGTAAAAATGGAGACTATATCCTTTGCGAATCCCCCGAAAAGAATCATGAAAAAAACATTAATCAGAATAGAAATTTTGAGACAACGGTATGTCGCCCGCGCCGCCTCATTTTTTCTTCCTGCACCGGTGGCATGCCCTGCAAGTGTCTGCGCCGCTTTTGCAAAACCTGAATAAAAAAGAAAACACACAACTTCAATACGCATTACCAGAGTGTAAATTCCGGTTTCGCCCGGACCTAATGAATTCATATAGCGCACAATAATCAGATTCCCGAAATGCCATGTTATTTCTTCAAGTCCTGAAGGTATGCCGATTCGGGCTATGTTCTTGTAATTCTCGAACTTGGATTTTATAATTTTCGAAAGATTAATTCCGAACTTTCTGCTATTTACGAGAAGAAATGAAATAGTTATCGCGGCGCCGATAAACTCAGCTGTGACGAGCGCTATTCCGGCCCCTCTTATCTCCATCGGAGCAAATCCGAAATGACCGAAAATCAGAACCCATGACAGAAAAAGATTAATCGTTGATCTGACTGCTCCTGAAATAAAAAGAGGGAAGGTTTTCCCGTGAGCCTGAAGTATAGCGGTGGCAGTGGTTTCTGCACCGACAAAAAGAAATACAAATGAAAGAATCCGGATATATTCAACAGAATAGGACAAAATCGGTTCACGAACACCCATTAGTTGAAAAACCTGTTCGGGAAATATTATCCAGAACAGAAAAAAAGCCAGAGAAAAAAGAGTATTAAACTTGAATGCGCTTGCAGACAATCTTGCCGCCTGAACTTTTTTCCCGGCTCCTAATTTCTGCGCGGCAAGAACAGTCGTTCCGGTATTAACAGACCAGAAAAATGAAAGAGTCAGAATAAACGGAAAAATGCTGTTGCCGACTGCTGCAAAATATTCAGTATTAATTCGTCCGAGAAAAGCTGAATTAATCAGAATTTCAGTCTGCTGGATGATTCCGGCGATGACTATCGGAATTCCGATTCTGAATATTATTTTATATTGCTTGATGTTAGGATTTTTAAACATTTTGACCTCGGCGCAGGCATTTAAGCAAACGTTTGCCTAATGTCAAGATTAATCCTTCATTGAAAAAATTTGCAACTGTACAAAAACATGAAAATGGCTGAAAAAGTTGCAACTTTACTGATTCTCATCCGGTCTTTTTTAGTAAGGTTAATTCCAACCAATTCAATACTACTGGAGTTTTCAATGTCTCTTATCGATAAATACCTGGAAAGAAAAGATTTTTCCTCTTATGAAGATTTTGTATCCGGATACAAAATAAAATTTCCTGATAATTTCAATTTCGCTTACGATGTTGTTGATTATTATGCCGCAAACGAGCCTGACAGAAAAGCGCTTGTATGGTGCGACGAAAAAGAAGATGATAAGATCATTTCGTTCAAAGAAATGAAGGAAATGAGTCTTCAGGCGGCAAAAATGCTCTCGTCGCTCGGAATCAAAAAAGGAGATAGAGTTACGCTAATACTCAAACAGCGTTACGAATTCTGGTTTCTTCTTCTTGCCCTCCATAGAATAGGTGCAATTGCGATTCCGGCCACGCACATGCTCAGTGCACACGATATAGAATACAGAATAAATTCTGCCGGAATAAAAATGATAATATCGGTTTCTGCCGATCATTTGACAGAGTATACCGATGAAGCGGACTGCAAAACCGGAAATAAAATCATGAAAATGACGGTTCATGGAAGCAAAGAAGGATGGCTAAGCTACGAAGATGAAATGAAAAAGCACGATTCTTCTTTCGTCCGTCCGCAGGGCGCCGATGCTCCAACCAATGCCGACACAATGCTGCTCTATTTCACATCAGGAACCGTCGGGCTTCCGAAGATGGTAACTCATGATTACACCTACCCTCTTGCACACATACTCACTGCAAAATACTGGCAGAATGTCGTTGAAGACGGAATTCATTACACCGTTGCAGATACCGGATGGGCAAAATCCGTTTGGGGTCAGATTTACGGACAGTGGCTTTCCGGAAGTGCCGTTTTCATTTATAATTATGACCGTTTTATAGCCGCAAATCTTCTTTCAAAAGCAACAAAGCACGGAGTGACAACATTCTGCGCTCCTCCGACAGTATGGCGGTTCCTTGTCAAAGAAGATCTTCACAAGTATGATTTTTCAAGCTTCAAATACTGCGTTGTTGCAGGTGAACCTCTCAATCCGGAAATCTATGAAAAATTTCTCGCCGCAACCGGAATCAAGCTCAAAGAAGGCTATGGGCAAACCGAGATGGTAATAGCAATAGCGACTTGGCCATGGGTTGAACCGAAACCGGGCTCAATGGGTAAACCTTCACCGACTTACAATGCAATTCTTCTCGACAGGGAAGGAAAGGAATGCAAAGCCGGAGAAGAAGGTGAAATCGTTTTCAAAACAAATCCATCTAAGCCGATAGGATTATTTAAAGGATATTATTGCGACGAACAGCTTACCGCTAATGCATGGCATGACGGCCTGTATTATACAGGTGATACGGCATATAAGGACGAAGACGGCTATTTCTGGTTTGTAGGAAGAAATGACGACCTCATAAAAAGCTCCGGTTACAGAATCGGACCGTTTGAAGTCGAAAGCGCGCTGATTGAGCATCCAAGCGTTCTCGAATGTGCAGTAACGGGAATACCTGACGAAGAACGCGGCCAGGTTGTCAAAGCCACAATCGTTCTAGGCAAGGATTTCACGGCAAGTGATGAACTCAAACATGAACTTCAGAATCATGTCAAAAAAACCACAGCGCCTTATAAATATCCGAGAATAATAGAATTTGTTGAATCGCTTCCGAAAACAATAAGCGGCAAAATAAGACGTGTCGCCATCCGCGATAAAGATAAAGCATGCTGAGAATTATTAATCTGTTTCGGATTTCGTTTCGGAACAGATTACTGATAATGTTCATGAATTATTTTACCGTATTTCACCTTGAAATACGGTTTTTTTGTGTTTGAAAAACTATACCGGTATTTTAATGGTAGTCATTCGACGGGGGAAAAATGAAAAAAATTGCAATTCTATCTCTTATAATTTTTTCAGCGGCACTTTCGGCTTTTACCATTCCTAAATCACTGCCTAAACCAACAGCAGATTTTAAAGGATTCGATATTGAATCCATATCCCTGCGCGATGTAAATTTTCTTTTCGATGTTGAAATTAAAAACCCATACCCGGTGGGATTGAAGCTCGACGGAGTCGAATTTACATTTTTTGTCGAAAACAATCAGTTCTTCAAAACCACTACATCCAAGGGACTCAAGATAAGCGCTAAGGGGAAAAAACTTAATCAGTTCCGCGTGAATGTCAAATACGAAGATATAATCAAAACAGTAAAGGCGTATTCCAAAAAAGATTATCTCAACTGCAAAATCGACATGGCTATCCTCATTCCCCTTCCTGATATTTCAGGACTTCCGGAAAACATCAGATTCGACTATTCTGTAAACACTCAAATTCCGGCAATTAAACCGACAATCAGCATTGCGAATTTCAAGGTTCAAAAACCTTCAACTGCTGAAATTGCCGCAGAACTTGCAAAAAAGAAAAAACAGGCTTCAGCAGAAAAGGTTGCCGGAATGTTCGCGGATATATTAAGCGGAAAAAAAACCGATCAGGTTATTGATCCGGCAAGTCTTGATCTTCCGATAACAGTCGATTTCGACATTCTTCTTAAAAATGAAACTGCCCATAAACTTGTTTTCAACAGCATAAATTATGACTTCTTGGTTAACAATGAAAAACTGGTGAAAGGAACAACCAAAGATATAAAAATGCAGGGCAATACTTCTATAATCAAGGTTTCCAATAAATTCAGCTCAAAAAGCCTAGGAAAATCAATGCTTGGTTTCTTTGAAAAACAGAAAGGTGATTTTGCATTTATCGGTTCGACCTTCATCAATCTTCCGGAAAAAATCAAAAAGGATCCTCTTAAACTGTCATTTGATGAAAAAGGAAAATTTAACGCAAAATGAGTCTAGCAGATATTCAGTCACAGCCCGACAACAGAAACATGCCGATCGATCAAGTCGGGGTAAAAGGCATCAAGTATCCAGTAATCGTTCTTGAACGCGAAAAAGGAAAACAGCATACAGTCGGCAATATCAACATGTTCGTTGAGCTTCCTCACAATTTCAGAGGAACTCACATGAGCCGTTTCATTGAAATCCTCAATCTTCACATGAACGGAATTTCTACAGCAGGGATTAAAAAAATTCTATCCGACATGAAGGAGAAACTCGACGCCGAAAAAGCTTATTTCGAAATTGAGTTTCCGTTTTTCATCAGAAAAGCTGCTCCAGTATCAGGTTCTACCGGAAAAATGGAATACATGTGCAAAATTTTCGGAGATTCTTCTGCAGATTATTATATGGTCGAAGTCAGAGTTCCGGTACTTTCATTATGCCCGTGTTCGAAAGAAATCAGTTCATACGGCGCGCATAATCAGAGATCCATAATTACGATAAAAATCAAAGCTTCCGAAATAATATGGATTGAAGATATTATTCTAATCGCGGAATCATCGGCATCAAGCGACATCTACTCTATTCTCAAAAGAGAAGACGAAAAGTTTATCACCGAAAAATCGTATGATAATCCTATGTTTGTAGAAGATATGGTAAGAAGCGCAGCCGAAAAACTGTCAGCGATGGAGCACATTCTGGGATTTTCCGTAGAAAGCGAAAATATGGAATCGATTCACAATCATTCAGCATACGCAAGCATCAGCAGAAATATGTAGACGGGCATTGCCCGTCTTTTATTGACCGGTTCTCTCTTTCAAATTCTGACGCATATCATTGATGATTTCTTCATCAGAAAGTCTTTTTTCGAGAACAATTTTGTAGCGCACATTAAACTTGATCGGAGTTATCCGCTTGTTCTGAAACGCAAAATTCCATCTCTGAATATCATCCATAATCATTGTGTCAAGTTCGCGTATAAAAGTTGATCTTACAAATCGCACCTGCATAAGCCTTCCCGAATCCGGAAAAAGCCATACAGAAATGATCCCTTCACAGACTTCATCAATTTTATTGAACTTCATCATTTCAGAAACAAAATACTTATCACCCGAATCGTCCTGCGTACGTGATATGGAATCATTAAATGATTTCTGAGCAACGATATAATCATCCGCAGTCATCAAAACGCGGAATACCTCATCCTTGCTTTTTGCACTTTCAGTCAGAAATGCATCATCGCGCCAGTTTTTCTTTTCTTCTTTTTTTTGAGGAGCCGCACAACCGATAATCAAAGCTGCGGCAATCAGCAGAATTTTCTTCATTTCCTTCTCCGTTTTTTTATTGCAACGAAATATAAAGCACCAGTACATATAATCATATAAAAGGGAAACAATGGAACAATTTTTCTTATCTATTCTCGATGCTGTCAAGGAAAATCAATTTCTCGCCTACTCCTTTCTTACAGGAGCATCAATTCTGGAAAACCTTATTCCTCCGGTTCCGGGAGACAGTGTAGTTCTTTTCGGAGCAATACTGTCTTCACGAGGCTATCTCTCACCGATAAGCGTGCACATTTCAACTGCTTTGGGCGGTTCAGCCGGATTCTATTTTCTTTTTTACTTCGCGCATAAACACGGAAGAAACTATTTCATAGACGGCAAAATCCCTTTTTTCAGGAAGGAATACATTTTTGCAGCCGAAAAACGCTTTGCATCATCAGGCTGTTACATTGTACTCATAAACAGATTTTTGCCGGGCGTACGATCGGTAATTTCGGTCACAGCAGGAATATTAAACCTCAGTAAAATTAAAGTATTTCTTTTTTGCCTGATTTCATCATTTGTCTGGAATGGAATTCTCACATACGGAGGATACTTTCTCGGGAGCTCAATCATTCCTCTAATCAAAAAAGCATCTTTCATCACAGGCGCCGTTATTATAATCATTTTCGCAGTATCGGCTTTAGTTTTCTTCATTTTTAGGAAAAAAAGAAAAAAAACGATTAATTAGACTATTTTTCATTAATCTAAGCAATTTTCTAATTGACGGCAAATTAATTTTAATATATATGACATAATCAAACATCTTAAAAAAGCATCCCGAGCGGGTGCTTTTGCCGATTAATGGAGCGGATAATGATTCAAAAAACTAAGGCGCTATCCGGTAATACTTCCCGAGAAAACCCCCTTCTTTTTAAAAAGACATATGTCCGCGAATTCGCACGAACAAACGTCTTTTCCGTTCCTTCAAACAATGACTGCGATATAATAGCCGCATCAGATATCATCATCGAAGAGATATTAAGAAAAAATATGATGGTCGGCGAAGACTGCTTTCTTCCGCCGCGTTTTTATACAAACTGCGCAAGCAGACTGTTCTATACGATGGAAAATGCGGACAGCGGAAGTCTTTTGATATTTTTAAAACAGACATCAATGATACTTAGAGAATGCGGAGCTATTTATTCAAAAGATGATAAAATTTTAGCCGATAGAAAAAAAATGACATTCGGCAATCTCTTCAGCGCATTCTGGAATTATAATCCGTGGAATGCCCTATTTCCATCTGTACCCGAATTCGCGGATTCGATGCAGAAAAACAAAACAGCGCTTCTTGAACTGATCCTTTCATATGATGAAGTTTTTTCCGTAGACAGGCTCTCGCGCGATTACTGCATGCTCACAGGCCTAAAATATCAGAATTTTCTTCTATTCTCGTCATTCGTTGATTTTTCAGTTATATCACTGCTCACGCGTTTCGGTCTTCTAGAGTATATTTCTACGGACAGCGAAGTATCAGTACGCCTCACAAAACACGGTCGCGCGTTTCTCTTTTCGCTTTCATAAGATATTATCTTGACACGGAAATTCCGCCGTGTCCGATTATTTTATGAAGAAATTATTTCTGCTAATACCGATAGCCTTCATTTCATGTTCATCTTCGATACACCAAAAAATAATTCCGATAAAAAACAACTATGTGGTTTCATCAAGCACAGGATCGACAATAAAAACGCTTTATTTTGACGCGTCCGTATATTATATTGACGAAAATAATAACTTAAAGAAGACATTCGGAGACACCACTGAGAATCCTGCATTTATGGCAATTGTCAGAAATGCTTCCGAAAATCTCCTCGACTTTCCTTCTTTTTCAATTAAACATACAAGAGGAACAACAAACGAAGCAATACCATTTGAATTGATTCAGAATTTCCGGACTCCGGATGAATACAAACAAAATGATGAAGACAAGCCCGTTTTCATAAAATATAATTTCAATTTCATTCTTCCGGATGATTATGCGGTTTTTTATCTAAAGCTTCCTTCCTATATCAAATCCGGAAAAATTACAGTCTCCGTGAAAATGCCGCTTGCAAAAGGCGAAAAAATCGTTGATTTCGAATACACCCAAACAGAATATAGGACAAAATGAGGTTTTATGGCAGTAATTGACGCAAAAATTGTCGAAAAAACAGCAAAGCTCGCGAGCCTTAAACTTTCCGATGAAGAGAAAGAGCTATTCGCAAAACAGCTGACGGACATAATTTCTTATGTAGATAAAATCAGTGAACTCGACACTTCTTCAGTAGAAGCAACCGATCACATTGCCGACATCAAAAATGTCTTCCGCGAAGATACGGCGCTTAAGCCGGCTGTATCACTTGAAGAAATAGAAAAAATGGCTCCGGCTTTTGAAAACGGACATTTCGTAGTACCAAGGATAATAGAGTGAAAATTATTTCAACCCCCGAAAAACTCTGCAAGGGGCATTATCTTCTTCATATCGAATGCGCTGAAGATTGCCTGCCGGGTCAGTTTGTATCCTTTAAACTCGGACGCTTTACCGATCCTCTGATTCGCCGCCCTTTTTCCATTTTTAACAAAAACGGAAATGACATAGAGGTTGTTTTCAAGGAAAACGGCAGAGTAACATCGATGCTTAAAAACATGACTGATTTTTCAGACGTTGATGTGTCAGGCCCTTATGGACGCGGATTTACCGTCACTGAAAACGAAAACGTACTTCTTATCGGCGGCGGAGTCGGAAACGCTCCTCTTCATTATTTAAGCAAAGTTCTAAAAACAAAAAATAACAGCATTACATTCATCTACGCAGCACGCTCTCAGGAATTCATTTACTGCGGCGACAGATTCTGCACCGAGTCAAACGAAATCTGCTATGTTACAGATGACGGCTCATTCGGAGATAAAGGATTCGCGGCAGACAAATTGAAATCAGTCATAGCAAAAACAAAGTTTTCAAGAGCCTATATCTGCGGTCCCACAATTATGATGAAATCATGCGCAGAAATTCTAATCAAAGAAAATATTCCGCTTGAAGTATCACTTGAAAATTATTTCGGCTGCGGAATCGGCATATGTTCGGGATGCAGTGTTGATACCGTTGACGGCAAAAAAAGAGCCTGCGTCGAAGGACCTGTATTTGACGGCTCAAAGCTTCTTTGGCAATATCTTTAAACCCCGTGTGAGCTTATGAAATTCAAAATTATCAAAAGAGATTCTAAAACCAAGGCGCGCCGCGGCGAGCTTCATCTTCATAGGGGCGTCGTACGGACTCCTGTATTTATGCCTGTCGCGACAAAAGGAGCAATGCGCTCGCTTCCTATGCAGTATGTCGAGGACATGGATTTTGAAATATTTCTTGCAAACACTTATCACCTGTATCTTCGTCCGGGCCTGGATGTGCTTAACCTTGCAGGTGGCCTCAATAATTTCATGAATCATCACCGACCTCTTCTGACGGATTCCGGAGGGTTTCAGGTTTTCTCACTTTCAAATCTCTGCAAGGTCAAGGAACACGGTGTTGAATTTTCTTCGCATATCGACGGATCGAAGCACCTCTTTACACCATCCATGGTTCTTGATGTGCAGAAAGTTATCGGTTCGGATATCATGATGATTCTTGACCAATGCGTCGAATACCCTGCCGAAAAATCCCGCGTTCGTGCAGGAATGGACCGGACAATCAGATGGGCAAAAGAATCCCGAGAGCATTATGAAAAGCATTTTGACAAAGAAAAGCAGGCTTGCTTCGCAATTGTTCAGGGCGGAACTCACCATGACCTCAGAAAAGAATGCGCGAAAGAACTTCTTGATCTTGATTTTCCGGGTTACGCGATAGGCGGACTTTCAGTCGGAGAACCGAAGGAAATGTACCGCGATATTTCGGCAATTGTTACTGAAATTCTTCCGGATGACAGACCCCGCTATATGATGGGAGTCGGTTCGCCGATGGAAATATTAGATTCAATTGCTCACGGTGTTGACATGTTTGACTGCGTAATGCCGACGCGCATTGCCCGCAACGGAACGATGTACACAACTCAGGGCAGACTGAATTTAAAGAATGCACAGTTTGAAAAAGACTTCTCGCCGCTTGATCCGGGATGCGACTGCTTTGTTTGCAGAAATTATACCCGTGCGTATCTTCGTCATATTTTTAAAATGCAGGAAATAACATCAGCAGTTTACAACACATATCATAATCTTTACTTTATGCGGAAGTTTATTCTCGATATACAGAAAGCTCTTGATGAGGGAAGCTTCTCGGAATGCTACGCTAAATGGAGTTCTTTCTACGGATGATTATTTTCTTTTGATGTATCCGAGTCCGTTAAATCTCGCAAAAATTGAACCGTCTTCATCTAATAGATCAACATCATATCCGCATATCCGGTTCTGGGAGCTGACTTCTTTGGCAACCGCCCGGATTTTCTTTCCTGAAGGAGCCTTAAAGTAACTGATGTTGACGTTAATGCCGACTGTAACGAAACCGTATGAATTAGATGCCGCCGCGAAAGCATAATCCGCAAGAGTAAAAATCGCTCCGCCCTGAACAGAGTTGACTCCATTCAAATGATCATCACGGACAATGAGTTCCGCAACAGCAAATCCCTCGCGGACTTCAATAAGTTCAATTCCGACGTATTTTGCGAAACGGTCGTCTTTCACATTTCCTGTTATGTCATTATTCATTGGTCTCTTCCTCTTCTTCTTTTTCAGCTCTTGCGATACGTTCTTCTTTGGATTTAATTTCAGTTTCAAGAGATCTGATCTGGCTGTTAAGCCCGATGAGTTTCTGATTTAGCCGTTCGAGCGATTCAATCAAACGCTCTTTTTCATTTTTCAGAAACTGAAGACGCGTCATATCCTTTGTTTCCGCAAGTCTCGGAGAAAACTCCGCCTTAACCATATCGGGACTCATTCTCGACAAATATGCGTTTTCTACGTCTTTACGGAGATCACTGTCGGCAATACGCGCGACAGAACGCATGTTTTCGGCGCCGATAGCAGGATTCACATTATACGCATAACTTTTCATCATGGTCTTTGCCGCAAAACGGTGAAGACCAAGTTCGCGGTCAACATAATCTTCAAAGCTGGTTTTATGCATTTCACAAAGACGCATCGCTTCAATCAGACACGCGCCGAATTCTTTCATTTTCTCTCCGCTTTCACGGAGATAATCATTTTTGATACGCTCAGTCAGTTTCACAAAATCAGGATGAGTCTTAAACGGATTCTTGTATATATTCATATCTTCTGCTTTAAAAAGAAGCTTATGAAATATATTCCAAAATGACGTGCTGTGCGAACGCGCCGTAACAGGCTGAGCGGATTTCGTAAACTGAATGTGATGAGCAAATTCGTGAATTGCTGTATATATTATTTCGTTTTCGCTCTGAACATTAGTATTATGAATGAGGATTTCTCGGCGTTCGGCATAATACAATCCGTCCACCTTATTGCTTTTCTTTCCGGTAAACGTCACCATAAAGTCTTCAACGTCGCCTTCAAGTCTAAGCAGAAGTTCCTTAACCTGACTCTGATTCATCCTAACCTCACTTTATATTTGAACGGAGATTTTCAAAAAATTTATGAACCTCGTCAAAGTCTTCTGCCTTGATAATATGCGTAAGATAAGACAGCTTTGAATTTATTTTTTCAATTTCAGCAAGAGCCTTCGGATTAAAAAGAATTTCAGCTAATACATAATCGTCTTCACTCATCAGGCTTCTCGTTATATCCATGTGTTTCTTGTATGTGTTTCCCGGCACGTTTTCGAGTTTAGTGCAGGAAGCAAATACCATCGATGAAATAAACGGAACAGCAAGAGCCGATGCTGTCATTTCATCATGCTCCTCAAAGCTGTATTGATAAATTTTAATTTTAAATGAATCGAAATACTTGGTAAAATAATCCTTCATCGATGAATCAGATTCATTGATTATAACCGCGAACTCGCTTGAATAATCATGATTGTCTGCAGGGCGGAACATTGGATGAAGCGAAAAAAACTTTCTGTTTTTCAATGAATAATATTCACTCAAGCCGTCCTTTACCGCGGCTACATCTCCGATTATGCACTTATTAGAAACATATTTGATCGCTTCATCGAACGCTTCGAATGTCGAATTATGATTTACCGCGTTTATCAAAACATCAGGCGCGAATGCGGCAAGCTCTTCATATTTTAAAAGGACTTTAACACCCTTCGCATTTTTAGTTTTTGCAGAATCGGTATCTAAAACCGCGACCTCACAGTCAGCTTTCAGATTATCCGCAAACCATCCGCCCATTCTTCCAAATCCAAGCACCGCTACTTTCATTTTACCACCTTTTCATTATAACAACCGAGAATTCTTAATTCGCCGGTAAGATCATTCATTTTACCTATAATGCTTTTTATTTTTGCGTCATCAAGAGAGCCGACGAAATCAAGAAAGAAAACAAAACTGCCTGAATCTTCAGGAACAGACTCAATTCTTGTCAGATTGATATCCTCTTTAGCGAAAGACTCTAGAATCTTGAAAAGAGTCCCGGCCTTATGTTCTGTTGAAAACTGAACAGAGCATTTGTTTCCGCCTTCGGTATTTCTTTCTTTTGAAATAATAAGAAAACGTGTACGGCAGACATTATAGTCTTCAATATTCTCTTTAATAATTTCAAGATTATACAATTCAGCGGAAGCCTTGCTTGCAATCAGCGCTGCAGCCTTAGGACGTTTCTCTGAAAAAAGTTTCGCAGCAGAAACAGCGTTTCCGTAAGATATAGGTTCAAGATGATTTCTTGCGATAAAATTTCTGCACTGGGTTAAAGGCAGTTGATTAGAATAAACCGCACGGATATCTCGGTAATCCGTGCCGGGAAGAGTCAGAAGACAATGATGAACCGGAAGATCAACTGCGCCGACTACATTAACATCAGATTTAATAAGAAGGCTGTTGGTTTCATCAACCACTCCGCCGAAAGTATTCTCAACAGGAACGATGCCGAATTCAAAGACTCCGTCAATAACGCCTTCAAAAACTGATGAAGCATCCGGGCACGATACCGGAACGAGAACATCATTCCATTCGCGCGCGGCAAGCTCAGCATAAGCTCCGTGCTCACCGGCAAAACCAATCACCGAATAATTTTTACTCTGGAGTCTTTTGCTCTCGGTCATTATCTGTTTATAAAGGTTCGCGCAGAATTCCGGATCGATCAGACCGCGCGCGTTTGATTTTATGTTTTCAATAACCTGGTTTTCTCTGTCGCCGTCTTCAATTTTTGTTTTGAGCTTCGTCGAAAGAATCGCAAGTTCCATACGGTCGTTTAGAAGTTTTACTATAAGTGAATCCTTTAAATCTATTTCTTCTCTGATTTTTTTCAAATCCATATATTCCTCCGTAATTATCTCTGAGCAGATAAATATAAATCACAAAGAGCAATTGCCGCTGCCGCTTCAACGATGACCGGCGCACGGAGAGCCACGCATGAATCATGCCTGCCCTTTATCACAAGTTCTTCCATTTTTCCTGAAGCAAAATTGAATGTATTCTGAGCCGAAAAAATACTTGGAGTCGGACGGAATGCCGCCCTGAAAACTATTTCATTTCCGTTAGCTATTCCGCCATTAATTCCGCCGCTGTTATTGGATGATGTTTTGCCGGCTGAATCAATGAATTTATCATTAAATTCACTTCCTTTCATTTCGGCTGATTTCATCCCTGCACCGAACTCCACACCCTTAACTGCCGGAATGGAAAAGAGAATCCGCGCGATTTCGGATTCAACTGAACCGAAAAAAGGTTCTCCGGTTCCGCACTTTACTCCGTTTATTCTGCATTCAATCAGACCTCCGATGCTGTCGGAAGCCTTCAGAGCTTCTTCGACCGCTTCGGCGATATCTTTTCTTCCGCCTGCGGAAATCAGCTCTGCATTGAATGTAACACCATCAAGCATCTTCTTTGCAATAACGCCTGCGGCGACAAGACCGGCCGTCAGACGCGCCGAAAAATGTCCGCCGCCGCGGATATCATTGAAACCGTTATATTTTTTCATCGCGGCAAAGTCTGAATGTCCCGGCCGCGGATGAGATTTGAATTCAGAATAATCTTTTGACATTGTATTATTGTTTGAAAAAATTACGGCAAGAGGCGCTCCTGTGGTTTTTCCGTCGCATACTCCGCTGAAAAACTCAGGAATATCGCTTTCGCTTCTGGTTGTGCTTCCGCGCACCGATCCGCCTCTTCTTCTTGAAAGATCGGCTTCAAAATCTTCTTTCGAAATAGAAATGCCCGGGCGAACTCCGTCGATTACAACTCCTACGGATTTTCCGTGAGATTCTCCGAAAATTGAAACGCGGAAGATTCTTCCGAAACTATTCATCACCGACCTCCGCACCTATCATTTTCAAATCATTGAAAAAAAGAGGATAACTTTTCGCAACGGCATCAGCGTTATTTATAACGACTTTTTTGCCGCTTCCGGCAAAAAGCACCGCGGGACACATCGCCATGCGATGATCGTTTCTCGAATCCATCTCGCAAGATCTGACTTCTCCGCCGTTAATTATCATTATATCATCAGGATAATCAATTTCTATTTCAATTCCAGCGCGTGCAAACTCTTCAGCAATTGCCGCCGCACGGTTACTTTCCTTATGAGTCAGCCTGGATACTCCGCGGATTCTGCTGATACCCTCAGCACGCGCAGCAAGAGCGGCAAGCGGAGGAAAAAGATCCGGGCAGTCCGAAGCGTCAAAATCAAAAGACTCAACTTTTGATTTGTTGACGAGGAGCGAATCACCTACAAATGAGAAATTCACTCCGGCTCTTTCGATCGCCTTAAGAACGGCGATATCCGCCTGAAGCGAATTTTTTAAAAGATTTTTTATAACAACATCCCCGGCAAGAGCTGCAGTGCAAATTATAAAAGAAGCCGAACTCCAGTCGCCTTCAACATCAATTGCACCGGAAGTAAACGGAGAATGTTTAACTTCAAAACGCTTGAAATCGTGATTGATGATTTTTCCGCCGAACTGTTTAACCATATCAAGAGTCATCGCAACATAAGGTTTGCTTTTGAGATTTTCGACAATCACTTCCGAATCAGATTCCGTCTGGGTAAGCGCAATTAGTAAACCTGTCAAAAATTGAGAACTGACAGAACCGTCAACATGAACAGTGCCGCCTTTCAACGGACCGCGGATTTTTACCGGAGCACCGTTCTTTACATTTTCTCCGATCAGCTCGATATCGGCACCCAGCTGCTTAAGCGGCGCGGCTATCATATCAAGAGGACGCCGCGTCAGAGAACCTTTTGCGCACAATGTTATTTCGTCAGAGAGCAAAGACGCGATAGGCGCGAACATTCTCATTGAAAGACCCGCTTCACCGCAGTCTATCGAAGCATCAGTTTTCTTCAGCCCGCCCGTCACTTCCAGTGACGAACCGTTCCAGTTGAATTTTGCTCCTAAAGCTGTTGCAGCCCTTACGGAAGCTTCAATGTCGTCGCATAGATCAATATTCTTTATAAGCGATTCGCCTTTCGCAAGAAGCGCACAGGCTACAGCCCTTTGAGCAGCGCTTTTGGAAGCGGATATGCGCATTGAGCCTTTTACAGATGATATCTTAACGTATTTCTTCATATATTATTTCCGCGCATTTTTCAGCAGTTTTATTTTCGTTTGAAACCAATAGATCGCACGCCGTGGCATAAAGTTTTTTTCTTTCTAAAAATAGTTCCATCGCACGTGATGCCGGATCATCGACATTGAGAAGAGGGCGCGAAGAATCCAGCCTTTTGACGGATGAAACAATCGAAGCATAAAGCCAGACCGTTACGGCCGATTCTTTAAGCAATGAAACATTTTCTTTCCGCAGAATAATTCCTCCACCGCACGAAATTACTGAATTTTTAAAATTCAGAACTTCAGCCAGCACTTCGCTTTCCAGACTTCTGAAGTAATCGGCACCGGAAGTTGAAAATATTTCATTTATACTCATTCCGGCTTTTTTTTCAATAAGCCCATCAATATCATAAAAATTCCTTCCGGTTTTTTCCGCAAGAATTTTACCGACTGTTGATTTACCCGAACCCATAAATCCTATTAATGCAATTCTTTCTTTTTTCCCGAGTACGTTTTCAGGATTGAAGGAAGAAGAAATTTCTTCAAACGAAGCCTGCATTCCCGTATAAATTTCAAAAGACTTAATGCCCTGATTTATAAGCCAGTCAATCCCTTTGGCGAACTTCGCGCCGCGGCTTAAGGCTGCTGCTTCAAGCGATGAATCCTTATATATTGCATCCAGAACTATCATGCCAGCATGTATGAAGTCTCCCGCAAAAGCTGAAGCCGATGCCGGAAGAGTCGAAACTAAAATTGAGCATGATTCAATTTCTTTTTTTAATTCAGAAAAAGGAGCATGTTTAACCGAGTATTTCTCAGCAATAAGTTCTGCCTTTTCCTCTGTACGGTTGATTATAACAATATCTGCACCTATATTCTTCAATGCGCATACAGCAGCTTTCGCAGCACCGCCGGCGCCGAGAACAACAGCTTTCATTCCCGGTACAGCGGATTTGATTCTAAGAGCCGCTTCGACTCCGTAAATATCCGTATTATGGGCGGATTTTTCACTTCCGGAAATAGTATTTACCGCATCTGTAAGAATTACATTTTCATCTTTAGCGGAAAGAAGATTAGAAAAATCTTCTTTGAAAGGTGCCGTAACATTCATTCCGGAAAAACCGAGTGAGTCATAAATTGAAAGAGCTTCAGAAGCGCTCTCCGGCCGCACGCGGATATAACACGAATCGATTCCGTTTTTTTTAAAAAGCATATTATAGATATCAGGCGATTTGCTGTGAAGTACAGGATTTCCGCATACAGCGTATAATTTAAATGCGGTCAAAGATATACCTCATGTCTTCGTAATATATCTGACCGTTCGCAGTCTGTGTTGCAAACGAATATGATGCATAGGTAAAAGGCGAGCCTAATCTGACGCATGCAACGCGCGTGATTCTTCCCGCATCTCCCATGCAGAAAGCGACAAGCGGACGGGGACGGTTAACGCAATAAAGAGATAAAACCCGCGCAGCATCCTCGGGAGTATTTGCGAAAGTGGTAATCTTAACTATATCTGCACCGTCTTTAAGCGATTCTATGATAATATTTTCAAGATCTTCTTTTGACGGTGTATTGTCAAAATTATGATAAGAAATAATCACCTTGCAGTTTTTGCTTTTTGCAAGGGATATAATTTCTTTTTTAAATTCAGCATCAGCTTCAATTTCAACATCAACATAAGCCGCACCTGATGAAACAGCATTTTTCAGGATGAACAGGCGTTCTTCCCTGCTGTAGTATGTTTCACGGCATGTCGCTATCAGATTTCTATTTTTTGAAAATACATCCGAGATCTCGGCATCATCAAGTTTAAGCATATCAAGACGAAGCTCGGCTAATTTAAATTTATTGATATCTTCAAGTGACTTCTTGTCAGACAGGGCGACACATATCATCTATAATTACCTCGAGTTTTTTTACATCTATCATTTTGTAAAAACTTTTTCCGATTCCTTTCAGAAGAACGAAATTTACACCTTCTCCTTCACGCTTCTTGTCTTTCATAACAAGACGCTTAATCTCATCCGCGGAAGAAGCTGAAGAAGCCGGATAACCGAATGAATCCAAAAGAGAGCGTACCTGAACACAGTCTTTTTCAGAAAGAAAGCCCAAACGTCTTGATATTTCAGCGGCAAGATTCATACCCGCGCCGACCGCAATACCATGAGGAAGCTTTTCAAGAATCTCAACTGCATGACCCAGAGTATGCCCGAAATTGAGAAGTTTTCTTTCACCCTGCTCCGTTTCATCACGGCTCACAACACCTGCTTTTATTTCAACAGAACGGAGAACTATTTCAGACATGAATTTTTCATCCCGGCTAAGAATCATATCTTTATTATTTTTTATTTTTTCAAAATACTTTTTATCTTTTATAACGGCATGTTTGATGACTTCGGCAAGTCCTGAAAGATATTCTTCATCAGAAAGTGTTTTAAAGAATGAGGGATCGCAAAGAACAAATTCAGGCTGATTGATTGTGCCGATCATGTTTTTGTAACCGCCGAAGTTGATTCCGTTCTTTCCGCCGACGCTCGCATCAACCTGAGAAAGAAGAGTCGTCGGAACAAATCCGAAACGAACACCGCGCAAAAATATTGAAGAAACAAAACCGACCGCGTCGGTAAGAGCACCTCCGCCGATTGCGAGAATAAATTTTTTGCGGTCTGCATTCATAGACAGAAGCTTTTCGCAAATATTCATGATCGAATCAATAGTCTTGCCGGCTTCTCCCCTTTCTGCAACAATAAGCGGAGCGGACGGAAACTTATCTCCGTAGAGCCTGAAAACTTCCGTCTCGGTTATGATTATTGTATTTTTTAAATCAATCATCTCAGAAAGAGATGCGAAACCGCCTCCCACGTGAATGACAGAACGGTTCACCCTTTTTGACGAAACTTTTACGGCATTCAAACTACATCACCGATTTAATGAATTCTGCAGTCTTATTGAGCTTTGCCATCAAAGGCTTAAACTCGTCAATAGTCAACTGCTGATCGGAATCGCTCTTCGCACTTGAAGGATCACAATGAACTTCTATTTCGAGTCCGTCAGCGCCGGCAGCAACAGAGGCGATTGACATCTGTTCGATCAGTGATTTTTTTCCTGTTCCGTGGCTCGGATCAACGATAATCGGAAGATGAGTGCATTCTTTTACTGCAGGAATTATACTGAGATCAAGAGTGTTTCTTGTATATGTTTCAAAAGTTCTGATGCCGCGCTCGCAAAGAATGACATCAGGATTTCCTTCAGCAAGAATATACTCCGCGCAATTAAGCCACTCGGCAAGAGTTGAATACATTCCGCGTTTCAAAAGAACCGGTTTATTTGATTTTCCTACTTCGCGCAGAAGCGTAAAGTTCTGCATGTTTCTCGCACCGATCTGAAGAATATCGACATACTCGCATACCCATGAAACGTCACGCGGATCGACGACTTCGGTAATAACCGGAAGACCCGTTATCTCGCTTGCCTTTGCAAGAATTTTAAGCCCCTTTAGACCAAGACCCTGAAACGCGTATGGAGAAGTTCTCGGCTTGAACGCTCCGCCCCTGATTATATGCGCGCCGGCTTCTTTGACGCCGATAGCCGTATTAATCATCTGCTCTTCGCTTTCTACTCCGCATGGGCCGGCCATTACAACAAAATCCTCGCCTATTTTGACATTGCCTACCTGCACAACTGTTCTTTTTTTGTCGGCGCCGAGTGCAGCCAATTTAAGATTTTTCATATCACCTCATATATTAAAGACATCATTTTCATTATGAATACTTACAATTCATTTCCAGCCAACGCATGAGTCAAGAAATATTCCCGAAGCTTATTCAGCATTGCTCATTCATTAAATAGCGTTAAAAATGGTCACTGTAATTTAATTTCTTTTTTTCTTGCATAAAATCAAACAGAAATCATTCTTACCTCAGATTTCATTTAGACTTTTACTTAAGAAATCAATTATCTCCACAGGAAACAAAATGAACTGCCGCGGAACATTCGCTGAAATCGATTTAAAAGCCATAAAACACAATCTGAGCATATTGAGACAGCATTGCGGAAATTCAAAAATTCTCATGGCAGTAAAAGCCGACGCGTACGGACACGGCGCGGTCGGAATATCCGGATTCTGCGAAAGCGAAAAACTGACTGATGCTTTCGGTGTAGCGTCAATAGAGGAAGGCCGCGAACTGAGAAAATCCGGCATCAAGTCCGACATTCTTCTTCTGGGCTTGATACTTCATGATACTGACTGCATCATGGAAGCTGTTGACAATTCACTTATTTTATCTGTCGCCGATATTTCTTTTGCACGAATGCTCGTTATACTTTCAGAAAAAATCAGCAGAACAATACGCGTTCATATTAAAACAGACACAGGAATGGGCAGAATCGGATGTTCTTTTGACGAAATAGAAGAACTTACAAAACTGTTAATCTCATCAAAGAACATAAAGCTTGAAGGGATATTCACTCATATGCCGGTGTCCGACACTGACGACAGCATCTTCAACGAAACACAACTGCAGAAATTCAAATCATCAGCGGCGCTCGCTGAAAACATATCCGGCACATCACTAATAAAACATATGGCAAACAGCGGAGCTATATTAAGATTTAAAGAAACACATCTTGACATGGTTAGAGCCGGAATAGTCTGCTACGGATATCCGCCTGTAGAAACCGGAGATAAATTCATTCCGGTGATGACCTTGAAAAGCAGAATTATTTTTTCAAAAAGAGTAAAAAAAGGAACAGGGCTTTCATACGGATTGACTTATGCTCCGGATAAGGACTCAAACATAGCAACTGCCGCTATCGGTTACGGAGACGGCTACAACAGGCTTCTTTCAAACAACGCACATGTAATAATAAGAAACAGACTCTACCCTGTTGCGGGAAGAGTCTGCATGGATCAGATTTTAATCAACACCTTCGATGATATTTACGATGCCGGAGAAGAAATAATTCTTTTCGGAAAAGAAACTATAAACGCTCAGACTATCGCTTCAGCAATAAACACTATCCCGTACGAAATAACCTGCAACATATCCAAAAGAGTTCCGAGAGTGTTCATCAATTAGGCTGTTATATCAATATTCTGACCGATACTCGCGTTAGAAACCTTTTCAATGACATTCTGCTGCATCATCTTTTCTTCAAGACCCATTGATTTTGAAGTAATGTCTTTCAAAAGACTTCCCATATCCGCTATGCCGGAAACAACCGAGTTAACACCTTCCATATTTCCTCCTCCGGATTAATCCGAAACTTGCGCAAAATATTATCGGTACACACTTAAATAAACTTTAGCACTATTTGCCGATAACACTAAAAGGAATTGTCATCATCAATCCCGCTTCATGAGACTTATATTCCCTAAAAGAGTTCACATATCTGTAATACGGAACCAAGGGAATACCCAGCGGTTTTTTAAAAAATTCAAGCGATCCGCCAAGCACCATTGTCTTCATCTTATCGTCTTTATAAAGAATCTTTATGTATGAAGCGTCAAAAACAGGATTCAACCTTGAAAAACCGAAAAGTCCGATCTGAGGCTCTATGAAAAACCTTTTATAGGATGGCGTTCTTTCAAATTCAATATTATCACCCAGAATCGGGAAAGTTATAAACCCGAATTGATGAATAAAATTATTAGTAATAAATGCGCTCTTCTCCCTTTCAAAACCGACGAAATAATAAGAACGGGATTGAAGACTAAAAGCTGAAAAAAGCAAGATAATATAAACAAATATCTTATTCATTTTCCACCCATAACCAATATAACATATTATGACTGTTTTGTCATCACCTGATATGAAACAATTTAATAATCATTTCTTTCCGGAAAAAAGCTTTTCCCAGAAAGAAAGTTCATCATCGCTTAATTTTACATCGGAAGGCTTCTCTTCTGTTTTTTCAGTTTCATCCAGAACCTTTGTCACAAGGGGAGCAAAATCCTCGCTTTTAACAACCGGCGTTCCGAACTTTCTAAGATAACCGATTATCGCTTTGTCTGATGTAACGACAGTAGTCATTTTTGGCTGCTTATCATATTTGATTGACTGCATTATCAGATAATCGGCAGAAAGATCATGAGAATAAATCAGCTGGACGCCTTTTACTTTTTCCTTTTCCGTATTGTCGCCTTCTTTTCTTTTTCCGTCAAAAATAATAACGGACTTCTTCTTCGCTTTCACGGAATATTCAGCAATCAAATCAACAAGACCATGCATCGCACCGATCAGGTTTTTTTCATACATCATTTCTTCAAGGTGAGGAAACTTGTAGATGAGATTAAACCCGTCGATGAGAATGTTTTTTGTCTTAATCACTTGGCAAGCCCGGGAAGACCTTTGGAAAAATCTTCTTTGACCTTGGTTTTTGCTTCTTCACTGATTTTTTTAACATCTTCCTTTCCGATATTTTTGATATCGGAAAACTTCCGCCCGCTGAGATAATAAGCCAGCGCAATGACAATTACAACAGTAAGAATAAAGGCAAAATACTTTTTCACTTTTGTTATTATCAAAAGAAGAAGCAGTGCTGATAATGCGCCGACTGCAAAAACTACCGCAGGTTCCGATGAATATTTATGGAATAAATCGATTAAGCTTTTCATTTGTTTTCCCGGTTGTATGTATTGTAAATTTCTATTTTTTTCTTTATATAATCAGAAGCGTAAGAATTTTCCCAGTCGCTTTCCGCCTCAAGCGTTTTTTTATAAATGCCCGAAATTTCCATCATCATTTTTTTGAGGCGGTATTCTGAAGTTGAAACATCGGAGATTTCCGCGATAAAAAGACGTTTGGAAAAAAGAACTCCGAATCTGTTTTTATCATGCGAAAAAGAAAGCTCCTCGCCGTCAAAAGGAAGCATGCGCACAGCCGAACTTAACGAATCAAAATATCCTGCCGAACCGTTAACGGAAAAAGAAACACGCTCCCTTGAAAAGACTGACGCGGTATTATACGATGACGGAGAAATATTTCTGTAAGTCTTTGATGAATGCGAAAATGCACACAGAGAATAATTTCCTATTCCGCCCCTTCTGAAAAAAACTTCATTCTCATTTAGCCACCCCGCTTCGGATACAGAAGTAACTCCGTCAACTTCAGCATAAAGTGATCCGTTCTTATAGATGGACGCCTTGTAACTTCCTCCACCGCCGGCAAGAAGAAAGAGAAAGGATGCTGAAGGAGAAAGATATGCTGAAACACTTCCGTGTTGCACTGAGGAATATTTTTCTTCCTTAAGGATAATCCGTTCTTTGCGCATAAAAGGATTATATTCGGTTATTCCATTTTTTTCATAGATGAGATTTGATGAATTGTCGAATGAAAACTCACTGAAAGGATTCTTCGGATAAAGAATATCAGAAACATTAGTCTTAATATCTCTTATAATAATTTCAGTTGAAAACTTGCGGTAGCCTTCGCGGATCATCCGCTTAACGGCAATAAATCTTCCGTCCTGCGAAGCCTTTGCCGACTGAACGATTCCATTATAGCGGAAAAGCTCTCTTTTAGAACGCTTTGAAACATCATACTCAACACAAACAAAATATAGAGGATTATCGGATTCCTTTACATAAAATAATTTTGAAGGCGAAAGCCAACCGAAGAACGCAACGCCGCTGTCTGCTTCAAAAGCGCCTGCAAATCTATAGAGATCGAGCTTGGCATTTGTCAGAGTCAGAAAGGACTTGGAGTTCTGTCTGAAATAAATGCTGTCGGGATTAATTTCCCGCGCGGAGATAAACGAAAATAATAAGAGGCATAATAAAAGAAATCTCATTTTCCGGAATGCTCTGTAATGATATCAAAAGTGCTGTCGGGCTTTTTAAGTTGTTTGTCTTCGTCGGAAGACTTTTCAGTTTTTTCTGCAGTTTTATTTTTCTCAACCGGATCTTTCTCATATTTATTTATCGTGTTAAAAAGCGCTTCATCAGAATCATCGCTTATAGATTTCGTTTCAGCACTTTTATCTGCACTTTTCGCGTCAGCAGAAGCGGCATTATTCTTTTCAGATATTTTTTTATCACTGGAAGCCGAAACGGTTTTCTTTTTGTCTTTTGCTGAATCACCGGATGCAGTATTTACCTGTTCAGTTTTAGAAGCTTTGTCATCTTTTTTCAAGTCAGAGGAAGCTTTTTTATTCTGACTTGAAACGTTTTCTGTCTGCCCGGACTTTTTACTTTTCGATACGGCGCTTTTTGAATCTTTATTTTCAGTTTTATTTTTTACAGTAGCATTTTCTTTTACAGCAGTCTTTTCTTTTGCCGAATCAGCTTTTACTTTATCAGTCTGTGACGATTTCGTGCTTACTTCGGATTTATCGGCTTTTTTTTTACCGTCAGAACCATTGAGATCAGCTTCATTTGAAGTAGAAGCATTTTTCTCCGATTCTACGGATCCATTTTTTGATGAATCCGGATTCTTTTTCTGTTCGTCAGTTTTATCAATTTCACCCGACTCATCTGTTACAGATTCAGTTCCGGCAGAATCCATGTTTTCAACCGTTCCGGAGTCTTTGTTTTCAACACCGGAAGTATTTTTATTTTCGGCATCTGATGAAACTTCATCAGACTTCTTTTTATAATAAAGACTCGGCGACGGAATTATCAGTTTCTGGCCGGGAAAAATAAGATCAGGATCTTTTATCTTGTCCCTGTTCGCCATGTAAATCAAAGGCCACATGTCGTACTGATTATCATAATAATTCCCTGCAATTCGCCACAGGCAATCGCGTTTTTTTCTGTCATACTTAACTACATATTCCTTCGGAAATCCGTCGTCGTCCTTGACTTTTTCTGCTACGGCTTCTTCTACCGCTTTTTCTTCAACTTCAACTTTTGCAGTTTCAGTTTTCAATCTGTCAATTTCCGCAAGAGCTTCGTCGCATTTAACGATAACCGAATCATAATCCTTTTCGTCATTGAACTTTTTCGCATCCGCTAGAAGGGATTCAGGTTTAGAAACATCCTTGTCCGCTGATTTCTTCAGTTCCGCGAGTTCGTTTTCAACAGATGCGATTTTATCCGATGCAGTCTTTTTTTTGCCGCCGAGAGAAAGCTTGAGTTCGCTTACAACAGCTTCCGCTTCAGAAAGGTCTTTGTCAGCATCATCGAATTTAGTTTCATTTATATTGAAATCTGCCGATTTTACTTTTGCATTAGCGGATTCGGTCTTTTCAGGAAAAAGTCTCGATGCTCCGTCAGACTCAAGATCAAACAGAGAAGCTTTGAGAGCATTGAGCCGATCCTTTAAAGAACCTCTTTTAGAATTTATCGCGGCAGAAGCGGCATATTTCGCCTTGTCCGCAAGAGCCTTCACCTGAACGCTTTTATCTTTCGATTCGTAGTATTTTTTGTCATTATAATCTTTTTCAGCATCGGCAAGAAGCATTACCGCAGCATCATTTTCCTGAGTAGCGAATTTTTCCGATCCGGCGGATTTCATTTCATCAACGCTTTTTTTGGCTTCAGAAAGATAGCTTTCAGACCAAAGCGGAAGAGCTTTTTCGTAAGCCTGATCGGCAGAAGCTTTAGCTTTTAGCGCATTTGCTTTGGCATCTTCAGCCTTCTCGTCTCTGATAGCTTCATGAGATTTCATCAGAAAATCAGACGCAGCGCTATATTCGTCTGAAGCGAATTTTTCAGCATCAACCGATTTCGCTTTAGAAATAGAAACCTTGGCGGAAACCATGTCATTCAGAGGAAGCTCAAAACCGCATGATACCGCAAAAAATAAAAGCGGCACAAGAAATATTAAACAGTTTTTTCTCATCTGAAATCCCCCGAAATAATAATGCTTTTAATAGAACTTGTTTTTCACATCAGTCAATAACATTTTAGGCTTCATCTATATTATCGGTTTTGCGGAAAGATCTCTCGGCAAAATTTTCGAAAAGAGAAAGCTTCGTCTTTATTTTTTTATGCGGAAGCGATGAAAGAAAAACACGGCCGTAGCTCTTTGTCACGATTCTCGTGTCAAGAAGCGCGAGAATGCCGCAGTCGCCGCTGCTACGAATGAGTCTTCCGATGCCCTGCTTGAACTTAATAACAGCCGCAGGAAGCTGATAACCGGAAAAAGAATTTCCGCCGCACTTTTCGATATATTTCGATTTCGCTTCTACGTCGGGTCTTTCGGGCGGCAGAAAAGGAAGCTTGGTTATAACAAGCGATTTGAGAAGATCGCCTTTTAGATCTATGCCCTGCCAGAAAGAATGCGTGCCGAGTAAAATCGAACCCGGATTTTCAATATAATATTTCGCCGTTCGGAAAGCGTCAAGGTCTGCCTGCGAATAAACTTTGCGGTCGGTGATTTCTTCAAGCTCTTCGCAAACCATATTCAAAGAGTCGTATGAAGTAAAAAGAGCCATCGTATTTCCATCTGTGAGCTCCGCGATTTCGTGAATGATCTTCGCTGTGTTTTCCGCGATCTCGCGGCTTCCGCTTTGGGGGAATGACTCGGGGATGAAAATTCCCATATTGCTCGAATAATCAAACGGCGAACCCAGAGCAATTTCGGAAGAATCCTCCGCACCGAGCGAATGCTTGATAAATGAAAAATCGCCGTTGACGCTTAGCGTTGCCGAAACGAAAGCTGCGGCATGCGATGCCTCGTAAATTTCGCTTCTCATATATGATGAAATATCAAGAGGAATGCCGTACAGGCTGATTTCCTTCCGGTCGTCGAGTTCCGCCCAGTAACCCCAGTCGTTTTCAAAACGCACGCAGAGCATCATCAAAGACTGCTTCGCTTCAAATACCGCGTTCTTCGCCGACGTAAGAATCATGTATTCCTGGGCTTCGGTGTTTGCCGATTCCTTACATTCCTCAAATGCCTTGAGCACGCGGGTCATCGCTTCGATCAGATCATCGCCGCAATCGAGATTTTCTTTCAGGCTGAAAGTGCGTCTTCCGGCAAACATATCCTTCTGGGCAAGACTCATGAAAAACTTTCTGTTTTCAACATCAAGTTCGTTGAAACTTTCTTCAAGATTTTTCCTTTTAGCCGAGTCGCCGATTA
This sequence comes from Spirochaetota bacterium, assembly GCA_029554345.1. Classification (GTDB taxonomy): domain Bacteria; phylum Spirochaetota; class UBA4802; order UBA4802; family JAFGJZ01; genus JAKJGA01. The sequence goes on from JAKPJF010000070.1 coordinate 46,060, forward strand.
CACCAAGAACTTGCTTACGTTCTTTCGAGTGCATAAAATAAACAGCCGACGAAAGCGTATTGACCGAGAAACCGAAACCGAGCTGTTCGCTCGCGATCTGTTCGGCTGAATGCGCCTCGTCAAGCACCGATACTTCAAACTTGGGAAGGTAGTTTTTGCCGAGTGCGATATTTGAAAAATAAAGATAATGATTCATTATGAGAATATGCGCTTCTTTCCATTCTTCGCGTGCAAGGGTAAACGCACACGAAGAAAATCTTGAGCACTTAGCCGCAAAGCAGAATTCACTTTTGCGGCAGACACTGTTCCAGAGATCTTTTGACACATCCGCATCGAACATCGTAGTGACGCGGTTTTTTTTAGCAAATGACTCAATCGTCTGAAGATCTTTTTCAGAAGCTGTAAGAGGAACAAGACCCGAATTTATCATCTCGGCGTATCTGCGTTTGCAAAGATAATTTGACGAACCAAGACAAAGCGAAACTTTCAGCTCGGCTCCGAACTTATCGCGGAATATTTTTTTTATTAGAGGAATTTCTTTATCGATCAATTGAAGCTGAAGCGATTTCGTCTCGGTAGAAACCGCCGCGCGCTCTCCGTTTTCAATGCAGTATTTCGCAAGAGGAATGAGATAAGCGAGAGTCTTACCCGTACCGGTTCCTGCCTCGGCAAGAGCGCTGCCGCCTTCGGCGAAAAAATCATCCATGAAACGCGCGAGTTTAAGCTGCTGTTCGCGCGGCTCAAAACCATCGACCTCAGCAGACAGCACACCGTCTTCCGCGAAAATGTCGTCGATGCTGATTTCTTTCATTAATTCTGTCATTATATGAGATTTTCACGGTGAGGTTGAGGGTCAAGATATTTTTTGAGTTTCCGCACGGAGGCGGAAACATTGCCCGCGAGGACGACGAAGTCTTCAGCGGGAAAACGCAAACGTTACTTCATAGATTGGTGCGTGAAATCAATTTAAAATCGCATTCGAAGCGAATAGGACATTAGCTGAGAGTAAGAAATAATATATTGATTTCAATAATAAATTCGCACGGTGCGGGCAAACCCCCAAAGGTGCTATTTCCCGAGGGTCGGGATACCACACAAGGCTTCTTGCGATGCCTTTTGTTGCAACCTCCTGTTGCATATTGAAGGTATCGCTTCGCAGGGATCGTTCCTGCTGCCTTATGAATCTGATTTCGCATGGATCATGCAAAAATATTCAAAGGGCGTTCCACGCCCTTTACCTGGTTTTCGCATGGTGTCATGCAAAACACAAAAGGTGCTCCGCACCTTTTAAATCCGTTTGTCCATTTCTTTTGCGTCGCCCAAAAGAAATGGACGAAAGAAAAGGGCGCCGCTGCGCGGTGCTTGTCGCGCGTATTCCTCACACCGGCTTTGCCGGATGCTGCGGACGCGCGAGTTGAGTCTGTCTGCGACAGACGTTTTAAATTCTTTTTCAGTTCATTCGTCTTTTTCTGAAGCAATTAAATCACGGCAGAAAGTCCTCTCCCTGAAGCCTGCAACTTGATTAAAATAAATCATAATTCCGGGAGAGGGCACATGTAATTTTCTCTGGAGCAAGCGGTTTATTTTGGATTTGACATTATCAAAAAGATTTTCCATAAAGATTTTAGTGATCATTTAGCGGATATGATTTATGTAGTTCGACAGCGATAATTGCTGAGTCAGGCATGGAAACTACTGAGAGGATTTTGGAGAAAGAATCGATTTACTAAAACTAATCAGCTCACATCTGTAGTTATTCGAAACGATTGTAAACCAATTTTTATTATGTGTTTAATTAAAACTTAAATAGGCTTAAAAATTGATTCTGGACTTTCAGAAAACAATCTACAATAGAATTCAATTGCATACCTATCAGTCATACCTGCAACAAAATCGCCAATTGTTCTTTTTTTCATTGTTTCATCAGAATAATTATAAATTTCCTGATAATCTCTGGGTAATAATTTCGGGTTTTTACTTATTGCATCAAATATTTTTGACACTATATCGCGTCCTCTATGTTCAGATACTCTCAACATAGGAGAATTAATAATATTAACATAATTATACTGTTTCAGAACTTCTACCATCTTATATGTATTATCTTCAAAATATACTTTAGATTGTTCAGGATTTTTACTATTAAAATCGAATATTATTCCATTCATAAAATTTTTAATTAATTTTGATGTGAATTGTGTCCGCAAGTAGCCATCTTGACACATCTCCTTTGATGCGATATAGTACAATGAATTTGTTATTAAGCTTTGAGCATAAAGGTCTTTCTGAATTATTTGATCATTCATTCCCGTATTGAATGTATCTATAAAAAAATCTTCGAAAATGTAATACAACTGATCTTTTATTTCTTCATTACTAATTTCTATGTCTGCTGGTAAGCGCTTCTTAATCTCATCCACTATATAAGAATTAACACTTGTAAAATCTAATGGATTTACAAAACCTGCTTTTAAGGCATCCTCTAAGTCATATGTTGAATATGCGATATCGTCCGCAATATCCATTATTGAACATTCGATAGTTTTGAACTTCATTTCACAATAATTAGGCGATACTGCTTCTTTAATTTCTTTAACTAATTGATCATCAAAATAATAAAATCCTTTTTCTGGTTTTTCTCTTTTATTGTCTCCTGAAGATATTTTATTGTCATACTTCAAAATTGAGGCCAAACTTCTAAAAGTCAGATTCAATCCCCTTCTTAAGTCTTCATGCGTTTCAACATCTATGGGACTTATGCTATTTGATATTTTAACCTTTTTCTCAATTTTAGTTAATACTCTGAAAGTCTGCGCATTTCCTTCATAGCCACCCACATCTTTCAATAAATCATCCAAAGCATATTCTCCATTATGACCAAATGGAGGATGTCCCAAATCATGAGCCAATGCAGCAAACTCTACAAGATCAGTATCAATCTGCAGTTCTTTATTTATAATTTCTTCAGATTGATTTATTTTTAAAGCAATACTTTTACTAATTTGAGCCACTTCAAGGGAGTGAGTCAACCGATTTCGGAAAAAATCTGACTCAAAACCAGGGAATAGTTGAGTTTTACCATGAAGGCGTCTAAATGAGGAGGAATGGAGTAACCTTGAAAAGTCTCTTCGGAAATCAGATCGATAATTTTCTATTTTTTCAAATTCAATTTGTCGTTTGTAATCGGAAGCCTTGTACATTCTCAAATATTACTTGGTAGAATTATACCTGTTATTATTTTCCAAAGAATCATGCTTATTATCGATAGACCTTGCCTCACACCTAAGCTTCCCCTCATTTGCCATTTTTGTCATATGATTATTTGATTGGACGTGATTCACAATATTTTTAAGGTAATTGTTCTCTGGTATTGAATGATTCATAAAGACCTCCGTTTACTCGCAGTCGTAAACTAAAGATAATGTGTTATAATGACTTGTCAATTACTTAATCACTGATTCGGATAATAATCTAATTAAGTTGTTTATTTATTTATACAATATTGCAAAATGTGTTTGTGCAATATAAATTACTCCCCGATTCTTAGTTCGCTTAGTCAATATTTGAATCACTCTTTTGCGCCTGCTTCATTCAGAATGATGTTCGATCTTCGGGACATAACTATCATAAGAGCACCGCAATTTCTTACATTGAACAGTAACCAACCTTGATCTGGTCGCTCGAATTAATCTCTGTTTGAGTATCCAGATCATACGTCTGCTTTATGATTCCGAGCTATAAAATGAGTAAATTAACCAATGATAGTATCGACAAGTAAATTCCAGGTTCGATTTCATTCAGCCCAAAAAGTATTTTAAACCATAATTGATTTTATGTTGACTTGTCATGCAATTGACTGACTAAAATACTTTCCGAAGAGTTGTGTGAAATTTTTATATTGAGGATATTTCATGAATCCGGTGATAATAAACAATAAATCGGTTAAACCTCATAAAGCCTATAAAAATCCTTTAATGCAAAGCAGAAATGTTTTAACTAATAGCCCTTGGGAATTTGTATCGCTATGGCTAAAAAAAGAAAAAAAGCATCGTGCTTTATTCTTCTGGAATCAAGCCCATGAATTTTCAAATACATCTTCCAGTTTATCAATTCAATCATCTCCGTTATTACACTATTATTCTTTTATGAATATGGTCAAAGCGATGCTCGTATCAAAAAATATTAGTTTTGAAGAAATACACGGCATTAAATCACACAATTTGCGCGGTGTTTCAAAAAAAATAACATTATGTAACGAAGGAGTGAAAATATTAAAAAAAGGAATTCTTTCATCACTCTCGTTATATCTTAATGAAACATCAATTGATGATATTTATAGCTTAGAAGAACTTCTATATAATATACCATGTATTCATAGAACATTTTGCTTAACCTATAAAACAGTTAAGGATCTTTTCATACCATTGACAAATTGTGAATATCAATACGACAGTTCTAACAATGTTTACTGTGTTGCAAAAGTGACATCAGAATTCGTTGATAATAAACTAAGTAGTATTTTACCAGAATCATTTGAAATGATAAATACAGATGGAACCATTAGATCTATTCCCTCTATTTCTATTTCAAATCCAAATAATATTTCTTTATCCGATGTTAATCAGATTTCAGATTTAAATACTATACTCCGAAAAGATTTGCAATATATTAATGGAGCAACAGCTTTATGGTATTTAAAATGCAACAGATGCCATCCGAAAAGAATCGACAGATATCCATTAACCATTATGCTTGCAGTCATGCATCGGCTAAGTGAATTATGCAGATATAAACCTATTGAACTCTCTGCTTTTTTGGAAGGACAAAAAAATTGGCTTATCAGTGAATTTATAAATATGACATCAAAACAGTTTCTCGATGAAATCGCTAGTGAGATTACGGGCCATCAATTTTTAATTCCTAATATTAGGCAGGCATCTTAAAAATGTGCCTAAATAATCAATTATATATTGCAAGTGCCCTGACCCATGTCCCTAGAGAGTTATTTGACAAATACTCATCATTTATACATGATTTGGCAACAGACATCGAAGAAAAATATGCCTGCAATGTCAAATACGCATTAAAACACAGCGATCCTCAATTAGCAAGTCTGCCAATTGAAACTAGACCAAATGCATGTTATATTTGGGATCGAAAAATGGTCGAAGATTCTTGTTTAATAATCGCAGAAGCTAGTTTTCCCTCTATCGGGCTGGGTATCGAATTGCAAATTGCACAAACACTGAATATACCTATTATATTGTTATTTAACAAATCATTAAATCAGGCAAATCCTGTTGATTATTTTAATCCTGATGGCTCTCATCATTCATTGCAAATTGGTGAAGGATATATCTCTTATATGGCACTTGGTCTACCTAACGTAAAATCAATCATCTCTCATAACTACGAGACAATACATATCATGAATCAATTAATCAATTTCAACTTACAAATAAAATGTTAAATAACATAAGAACTGCACATAACGAATCTACCGAATAGAGGGCATCACCTCTTTGTCATCCTCTTCCTTCCACCGTGTTCCTGCTCCCGTCTTTTCACAGCACAATCAAGCTATGTTTCCATTCTCCGCTAAACAATTAATATTCAATTACAATCTCATGACCGTGAAGAACCTGCCCGCGTGCTCACAATAAAAAACGAATGATTGTAAAAACCTTCAAACGTCGCGCACAGCGCGACACCACTGTTGAGGTAGAGACAGTCATTACTGACTGCCCCCCTCTCAGAACCGTACGTGCCCTATTAAGGCATACGGCTCCCGATAATGCTTCCGGTTAAATGTCATTTTACATTCACATAATCAGGTAATGCA
>JAKPJF010000078.1 GCA_029554345.1 Spirochaetota bacterium
ATCTTTTTACAAAACTTCCGGAAGCAAAATCTGATGAAGAAATTGAAAAGCTTCTTCCGTGCAATCTATCAGCTAATGACATTAAAATCTGATTGCAAATGTCGAAAAATACTGATATCTATGCGTTAATTTGACGGATACCATTATTCCGATCAATCCATATTTAATTAATAACTATACACTCATAGGAGATATGTCATAAAAAAACGAAAATGAGACATAAACAGCTTGACATTAATACTATCCAGTGGCATTGAGTGTCATTGTATCTTATTAATATATCAGGTGGGGCGAATGACCGTAAGAAAAAACATTACTCTCTCGGATCAAGTCGCCCAGAAGCTGAATGAATTACTCGATAAAGAACCGTGGCGTAAAGGAAACTTTTCAGGCCTCGTGGACGAGCTTCTTCATAAACAGTTAACTTCTTCTTCGGAAAAAAACGAGGGAGAAAAGTAAAAAACCCAGAACGGCAATTCTGAGTTTTTTAAAAAAATTTTCTTTGGTTTGTCCCTTTCGGGAATGTTCTGTTACATTCTCCGATAGGTTCAGTATTGTCAAGAATTTTACTTATCGGAGCGCGAAATGAAGTATACAATTTGCGGTTTTCAGCAGGCTGAACTCCTCAATCTCGGTCTCGATCACACCGATGCACTTATTCTGAGGTATATTTTCGATTTTTTCAGCACTGATAAGATGTGCCAGAAAGTTGAAAATAATAAAATATGGTTCTGGTTTTCGTACGGAACTATCTGCGAAGAAATGCCGATACTCGGTATCAAAACAAATCGTCACATAGCAAAAATAATGCGCAAATGGGAAGAGGTCAACCTCATAGAAAAAATGGTTGTTCGTGGCTCGGATAGCTATATGTTGAAAGGCAAAAAATGTTCACGGCGCGGAGTTTATACCTATTTTTCTTTCAATCCGGAAGTACTTACTCGCCTTGTAAGCTCTCCGTCCTCTGAGCAAAAAAGCTCAATGGTTAAAGAGGTTATGAGCAAAAAAGCTCAATCCCTTAACGCCAAAAAGAGCACTACCTCTGAGCAAAAAAGCTCAATCAAAGATTCTTCTTCTATGAATTCTCTTTTTATTAATAATTCTACTAATGCAAATGATGAAGATATAAAAATCTATTTCGAACACAATGATTGGCAATTCAGATCCGATGGTTTTGCTTTTCATAAGACTTATGGAGAAAAAATACCTGTTCGTAAATTCACTGGAATGCTGCCAATGGAGTATGTTAAGAAAATCGATGAATTATATGCATAATAATAACGGAGAAATAATGGAAACAAGAACATTTGTCTCAAAACAAAAAAAAGTAATTCCAGTTGAAGTCTATTCAAGAGTTGTCGGATATTTTCGTCCTACTAATCAATGGAATCCCGGTAAAAAAGCAGAATTCGATGATAGGGAATTTTACAATGTTAATGATTCATTTGTCTAAATCTATATCTAACATACTTTTCCATTTAACTTTAATTCCTCGCGAACGTCCTGTTCGCTCGGCAGCGCGCTTGTCCTTCGCGCGCTGTCTGCAGCTGATAAGCAATTCAACTGCTCATGTCCTGTCATTATTCTAAACTTCATCACGAAAATCATAGACCTGATTCTTGTGGGGAATTTCCCCACCTGAACTTTTGCACATGGTAGCAAAAAAAGCACAGCGATAAAACGCCGTGCTTTTTTGCTTTTATCTACATCATCTGATTCATTTTCTCTCAGTATTCAATTAATCATCATCCAAACAGCTCGCTCAGCTATCGCGTCCCTCTCCCCTTCGCCGACCCCCCAGACCGCGCTGTCGCGCGCCCCCCGCTTACCCCTCTCCCTGATTCAAAATGTAAGCTTTTTGGACTGGGGGGTCTCAACAGGGGCGAGGGACTTGAGAGTTCGTAAAGTTGCAGCTTTACGAACTCTCAGAAAGCTGGCTCGCCTATTACTGTTTCATTCAGCTTCAGATACTCATTTAACTTTTTCTCATCTGTCATAGCGCAAACTTTTCCGGAAAAGATTGCGCTCCGGAATAGAATCGGTAGTTAATGAAATCATTCAGCTCTAAAATGCCCGCCACCCTTTTAGATGAAGAAAAAACGCCGGTGAAAAATATCACCGGCGTTTTTTCTTTCTTGCCCTTTAAAAAATATTACTATTATTTTTTTTCAGGTTCTTTTTTTGTTACTTTAAATGTAAACAAATACTCAACTGTTTTATCTCCAATCGCTATTGGCAATAAGACCTTAAACTTTTTACCTACCAATGAATTATTATTATCATATGGTTCTAACACAGGAATTATTTTCCAACCGGCAGTTTCAAATAATGTATCCTCTGATTTAAATGTTATATTGTCAATTGGTACAATAGAATCAATCAACATTGAATCTTTTACTATTATAGAAGGAGTTTGTAATTCATCTTTTTTTACAAACTTAACACCTGTATGTATTACTTTTTTGGAAAGCTTTGTATGATTTACAAATACTACTTTATTCCAATCTATAGTCATCGTTTTATCTGTTTTGTTTTTCAAAATAAAATTCATTTCTTTCATGTGACATACTAAATTCCATGTGATATCAATATTAGAATCAGAAAAAGATTCTTCAGAAATAACTCCGGAATTATTAGGTTCAACACTATCAATAATTATCGGATATTTTGAGACATCGCTTTCCAACCATCCTTTCTTTATGTTTTCAGGAATGGTGCAACCTATTGAAAATAGACAAAGAAAACATATTGTTTGCAAAACTTTCATACAACACCTCTTTTTTCAAAAGCTTTTTATATTTTATAGTAACGTCAAGAAGTAATTAAAATTAGATTAATGTATTTAATCTAATTTTATTATGTTTCAATCATTAGAAACAAAAAACCTCTTCTGAAAAGAAGAGGTTTTCTTATAAATAAATAATTTCAGGCCTGGCAGCGTCCAATTCTCCTGCACAGTATTCCTTGCAGTAGCATTGGCGATAAGAAGGTTAACTTGATCGGCATGGGTACATTTACGACCTTCTCTCTATAACTGCCAAACTGATACCATAGAAACATTATGAACTGCTTTGTCAATCTGCTTCATTGTTAAATATTTCTTGTGGGGAATTTCCCCACAAGAAATTCATCGCACTAAATAATCATAATCTCGGCTTTGGCACTCGTCTTGCGTTTACAAATGCGGGTTAGGGCAGTGCAAGACTTCGCGCCAATGGCTTTTGTAAGGGGGCTACGCAAAAAAGCGCCACCGTCTCGATTCACTCAACTTCTAATTAAATTTTCAGTACCATTCATCTTCGGCAACTCCCGCCCGCCCTTTATTTGTAATAAAAAACTATGCTCTTGGCATAGTTTTTTATCTTCATCGCCCGTTACATTTATTTCATGTTTTCCTCTTTAGGAAAAAAAGTGCCTGCCGCCTGAAGAGTGAAGGCGGGCAGGCCACTTTTTCCCTCAGACGGGAAAATTAAATAACCGCGCCCGACGTTCGAAATCTTTTTAAGAGAGGTGCTGTTATGGAAAATAATCAGCAGACGAATGTTGAAGAATATGTTTACACGTATTCAAGAAGAGAGGCTATTTCAGACGGTGTCCTGGTCGATGTATCAGAACTCGGGAAAGAGGCGGGGATAAAATTTCCGATAGCAATGACCGCGACTTTATGGCATGAGTTCATTGAACCAAATGAAAAACTTGAGGAAGCAGGGCAGAGCAGTGAAGGGCGCTTGTGGGATGTGCTGAATGTTTTTGTCTATGAGGTCAGAAAACTTATTAAAGCGGGTAGGGCAAACCATGACACAATTCTTTTCAAAGTTTTATTTCTCATGGAGCCGGATGAAACTCCGAAAGACGTTCAACTGAAAGGAATAGTTTCAGGTGGTGATGACTGTTCTCCGGTCTTTACTATCATGCTGCCGAATGAAGATTGATTTTTGAGAGGGACATTCAAGTCCCTCTCAAATTAATTTCTGGACATAATTGCCGTAAAATAAGACATTATCTAATGAGACATAAGATATATTATAAGAAGTTGTATATACAATAAAAAATAATGTTAAAAAATGGCGCTTCTGATGCATTATTATTGTGATTGACGTGCTTTTATATAATTATATAAATGTGTTATTATATAACGAGGAATTATTATGAGAATATCTGTGAGTGTTCCTGATGACTTGGAAAATTCTCTTTTAAAGGATGCTAAGAAAAAAGCTATAGATGAAAATATATCATTATCTGAAGCCATTGTTGAACTTCTGAAAATATGGGTTTCAGGCAAAGTCGTCATTAAGGGAGGCAAAAAATGAAAGCTATATCCATTCTGAATCAGAAAGGCGGTTGCGGTAAAACTTCTCTTTCTGTATTAACTTCTTTGGCTCTTGCTTCTTCAGGCAAGAAAGTTCTCGCAGTTGATTGTGATCCGCAAGGCGGCCTGTCAGCTTTTCTCACCGGAACAAATGATGAGACGCCAGGTCTTTTTGATCTGTTAACAGGCATTAAAAAAATAGAAGAAGTAATCATTTCTGTAAGCCGTGACAATATAAGTTTCGATTTAATCAGAGCGGATTATAGACTTGATTCAATCGCATCAAACGCAGACCCATATTCTATGAAACGCCAGTTCAAATCTATTGAGCAATACGATTTTATTCTTTTCGACAATCCTCCGACAGTACAAGGAATTTCCCGCGCGACTAGTCTTTTTGCCGATGAAGTTTTCATTCCTGCAGATGTTTCTATGGCAACTCTTGGACCTACCCTTTACACTATTAACGCTCTCAAGGATATTGAGAAAAAAGGAAAGGTTGTTCTTGTCGGATACAAAGAGCCGAAAGAAGAAGCTAGCGGTTACATGGCAGAAATTTCGCGTAAGTTCATGGAAGCTATTAACGGATATTTCGCGGGTAATATTCCTAAAACAGTTACAACAGCGAGAGCCATATCAGATCCAACAATCAAATGGTCAGATACGAAAGTTGATAAACTGCTCTCTCCTATCTTGGAGATTCTGGGGGTTAATTGATGGCACAGAAACAATTTAAAACTAAATCGATTCAGCCGATGAATCCTTCCCAATTAAGAATGTCTGTCGAATTGGAAGAAGTTCAGCACCTGATGCCAATGTCTGCTGATGACAGAGACAGACTCAGGAAGGATATTGAGAAGTCAGGAGAGATCAGAGACGCGATTAAAGTATATTATGATAAAGATGATAACTGCTGTATTCTCGGCGGTTATAACCGCTGGCAGATAGCTCTGGAGCTTGGCTGGAGCACTGTCCCTGTTGAGATAATGAATATGCCTGCAGAAGAAAGAAGAATGTTTGTTGTTATGGATAATCTTGCTCGCAGGCATTTGACGCGCGAACAGAAAACAAAAATAGTAGAAATGTTTCTGAAAGAAACTCCTGCTGTATCAGATAGAACTATTGCAAAAAAAGTGGGTGTTGACCATAAGACTGTTTCTGCTGTTCGTGGTAAAATGGTTTCAACTGGGGAAATTCCCCAGTTGGAGAAAAGAGAAGGCGCAGATGGTAAAACTCGTAAAACAGAGAGAACTATCGTTCCTCCTGCTCCTATAATCAGTAAGAAGAAAGAACCTGTAAAAAAAGAATCTGATATAATAAAAGAAGCTGTTGGTGATATGAAATTCTCAATTAAATCTTCTTTGAATTCAGTTCCAAAAGATCTTCGTGCTAAAGTTGTTAAAGAGTTAATTCAGTATCTGAAAGGTATATAACCAGAATAAATCAACTGGGGAAATTCCCCAGTTGATTTATTCTCCTCTATCTTCCGGAATCCGTGATTATATAATCAATTTCAGAATAAGCTTTCTCAATATCTATTTCAATCTCTTGTATTTTAATCAGACTTTCATCAATCTTCTCGTCCATTGCTGCAATATCGACAGGATTGCTCATGGAGCTTTTTATCTTGGTAAATTTCCAGACCCTTGTTTTCAGTAAATACTTTCTTTCAATGAGCTTCTTCATCTCATAATAAATCGAATCGACCCTTCTGAGCATTTTCTCTTTGCTTACTTCTCTTTCGGTGTGCTTATCGTTGATTGAGAATATCTGACTTATATTGATTGATGCTCCGAGATATACTTCGCCATTCCTCGGCTCCTGGTACTCCGTACGCTTGCTGAGGCTCACTGAGGGGAGCAGCTGCAGAAAGTCTGATGCTTTTATATTGTCCTGGCTTCTTATGATTTCCTTTGCGGTTTTAATCTTTTCTTCGAGCTTAGTTAATTCAATTTCTTTCTTTTCTTCCGGTGTTTCCGCTGAGTAGATGAATGATATTCCTGAAAGCAGTATTAAAATCCAAAAATAACGCATAGACCTCCGAAAAATTTATCCTTAAAGGAAGTGTTCATACACTTATTTTATGGAGGTCTTTTCCCTGATTCGTTCGGAGGCTGTGAATATCCGCTGATAAGTATTCATAGCCTGCCGGACATCCCTTGTCAATAAAATATAAGGAGGTCTTATGAAGCCTCATTTGATGAAGGCTCTTTCAAAAGAATTATATTCCTACATCAAGCTGCAAAGCGCGGTTGATAAACAGATTCTCTTAGAAATTAATAAAAAACTTTTGAAAATGCAGATCGAAGTTTCGGAAATTTTGGAAAAAATTACATGATTTCTGAAAAAAATTTTTGCCAAAAAATTCCGTTTTGTCCGAAAAAATATCGCCCAAAAGGGACATTTTGTCCGGATCGCGCGGTAGATGGGGCAAATATCTATTTACTTATGGTTAAGAAATCGATTGAAAACGGTTAAATAATGAGCAGAAATCGAAACCGTTTGCCAGTTGTTTTATCGTCAAAGGAGATTGATTCACTCTTGAAGATGGTTGTTAAGCCGCGTCATAAGCTCGGTTTTGCATTCATGTGTTATGCCGGCCTGAGAGTTTCTGAGATGTGTTCGCTTAAACTGTCGAATATTAACCTTGCCCGTTCATTCCTTAAAATAATAGGTAAAGG
>JAKPJF010000089.1 GCA_029554345.1 Spirochaetota bacterium
GTTTTTACTATCGGTGCGTAAAAAGGAACTTCGCTCCCGTGAAGTGATTTTTCGACCGTATTCATGCCGAGACTTAAGTATTCGGGAGAGATAATGAATCCAATAAGACATAGAATCAATCCACCAAAAAAAGCTCTGATGATAATATTTCCTGAAAATTTTGAAGCTATCCGGTTGATGTATTTATTGATTTCTATAAACGCAAAAGAGCAAATACCGAAAAATACACCTGCGAGAATAATCTTCAAAAAGAATAATTCAGAAAACTGCGGCACGAAGTTCAAAGGCTCGATAAAATACTTCGCACCAAGCATAGAAGAAACCTGATACGATGTTACACCGGCAACAAGAGACGGCAGAAAAACATCATACAATATGCTTCCGACAAATAAAACTTCAACTCCGAAAATCGCACCCGAAACCGGAACACCGAAAACACCCGCGAATCCGGCGCTGACTCCGCATATCATGAGCTTTTTGCGGTCAACAGTATTGAACTTGAATATCGCGGAAAATAATGAACCGAAACCCGCGCCGATATCCGCACAGGGAGCCTCCTTGCCGGCTGAACCGCCTGATGCTATTGAGATTATTGACAAAAAGAATGCCTTGATTATCGAAACCAGTGAAATCTTTCTTCCACTATGAATCACGTTTATAACTTTATCTGTTGTAAAATCAAGTGATGAAGGAAATATTTTTAATGAAAGAAATGCGACACATGGAAGAACAAAAGGCAGAATAAAGTAATAGTAAGAAAATCCTTCCTGAAGTGCAATCGAAAAATCAAGAAGCCTGACAAACAATGACGACGCAACGCCGGTGAATATTCCGACAATCGTGGCAAGAATAACCCATTTGACTACACTCGCAAAAATAACAGTTTCTTCGGTAATTTTTTTCTTCATTCTTCTTTCCGTCAGCAAATCCGGCTTATAAACATCCGTTTTTATGGGATTATAGACAGAAAGAAATATCAGTCAATAGGTTTACTGAAAAACTGATATTTTTTATTCAGAATATTTTTTTATATTATAATTCAATCAGATGACTTCACCGTAATTTCAACACGGCGGTTTTTCTGTCGATTAATTTCATTATCATTGTCGACAGCTGAATTAGAATATCCGTAACCCTTTGACGAGATACGGTTATTTTTTATACCACGGCCGAAAAGATATTCAGCAACTGCTTCCGCTCTTTTTTTAGAAAGCTTCATGTTATAGTCCGGGCCGCCGACATTATCAGTATGTCCTGAGATTTCAATTTTGACTCCGGGATTATTTTTCATAAAATCATAGAGCCGTTCAAGCGCAGGCATAGACTCGGGCCGTAGTTTAGCACTTCCCGAATCGAAATAAATATTATCCGCGGAGAAAGTATATCCTGTCCGGACTTTTCCTTTATTCAGATAAACAGTCTTTGTAACGATATCATCAGCAGAACCGGTTTCAAAAGTTTCATTATAATAAGCATATCCGTCGGCTGTAATTTCAGCCGAATATGATGTACTTTTTCTTACGGTAAACGCCGAACGTCCGCGAGTGTCAGCTGAACTTTTCAAAGCTATCCCGGAAGTTCGATCTCCTATTCTAACAAGTTTGACATTAGCCCGTATCGGAGACTTTGTCGCGGCATCAAGCGTGATTACATCAAAAAACATTACAGGATAACCCTGACGAAATTCATCAGAAAGACTGCAGATTACCGAACTGTCATTTTTCCGGAATGAATGATATGCCTTTCGCGAAGTGCCCTGCACATATACCGGGAAAAATTCATTCCTGAATGTGTTAAGGGATTTCATGTTTTCGATATTATCAATTTTAAAGTTTCCTTTTAGTGATGAAAGCGTACCCGAATATACATCATATCCTCCGCTTCCGCCTCTTCCGTTAGATGAAAAATAAACGGTTTCACCGTCAGGATGCAGATAAACTGAACATTCATCCATTGGAGTATTGATGTTCGCCATAGGAACGGGATTATCCCATATTCCTTTTTCATCTCTGCGTGAAATATATATATCAAGACCGGTCGTGACATTTCTGTTTGATACAAAAAGAATGTGCTCTCCGTCACCGAGCATATTCGCAAATCCGTTGATTGAACCTTTGCCGGCAAACTGCGGCTGAAACCATTCTGTCCACTTATCAGTTTCAATATCAAAATGACGTTGAAAAATCACAATCGACTTATCATCCTTACCGCACGTTACAAAAATATCACGTTCGTCAGGCGATACGCTTACGGAAAGAAGCTTCAACCCTTCAGGAAACTCAAACTGAGGTTCTTTCATTGATTCAATTATTTTATCTTCATCAGCCGAATAAAAAAATGTTTTATCAGAAAATGTTCTGACTCCGACTAGAACTCCGCTTCTGCCTATTATTCCGGCAGCATAGGCGTCATTTCCCCACTTGGTTATTTCCGCACCGTAAGGAATTCCTTTGGTGGAAATCCCTTTTTCAAAAAGCTCTATCTTCAATTCAATCGATTTGCGTTCAGCGGGTGTAAGAGATTTGTCTGAGAGAATATTTTTTGCAGAATCAGCCGCTTCTTTATAATTTCCGGAACTCGCGAGAGAAAGAGCTTTCAAATATTCAATTTCAGGTTCTTTATTTATTTTCAAATATTCATCAGCATAACGCGCAGCCTCTTCAAACTTTTCAGAAACAAAAAGCATTTTCACAATACGTTCGAGCGAAGTCTTATCCTTCGCATTCAGAGATAATTTCTTTTTTAGTATTGAAATGTCTTTCTCGTATAATTCTGATGTATGACCGTTAGTTTCATAAACCGCTGCATAATTCTGAACTACAGCAAATACTAAGAGCAAACATATAAAGTAACGTTTCATAACGGTTTCTCCAGCGAACACCAGATGAAAAACGGAATATCGAATCTTTTTTCAGTGCTCGAAGTATTCTCTTTCTGAGCAAAGGCATTGTTGCGGAAAAACAGAACATTCCAGCATTCCAATGAAATGCGCGTGTCGCTTTCTGTTCTGTATGTTCCCTTGATGTCGAGTCTTTTGTTGAGCGCAAAATTCGCCGAATTCCGTTTTCCGTAATCCGCCGTATAAGTTGAACCGTCATAAAGAAATCTTGATACCGGCGTATACGGAAGAGAGCTAGTCATATGCCATATAGCCGACGCGCTGAAACGGTTCCATGTTCTTGAAAGTACAAGTCTCAACAAATGTGCCTGCTCATAATCCGAACGGAAAGAACTTTCATCCGAGCTGCTGCGGTTTGTCCGCGAGAAAGCATAGCTCAGCCATCCGTCAAAGCCCTTAAACGAGCCTCTGCCAGAAAGTTCAATTCCGAAATTACTTCCATCTTCTTCTTTTGAATACGGATGAAGCTGCATGAGCTTCTTTGCAGAATCATCATCGACATCGAATATAGTTCCCGGATTTAAATTTTTAAACCGGCTGTAATAAACTTCCGCATTGATGAATATACTCTGCTGCGTAATATAATTCATTCCTACTGAAAAGTTTTTTGCTTCAGCAAGTTTGAAATCAGGATCAATATTTCCGAGATAATAATAAACGTCAGGATGAGCGTAAGAAGTTCCATGTTTAAAATACACACTGCTTTTTTCATTCATCTGATAACCGGCGTTTATACTGTACGATAATGCCGATTCATCAACAGGACTATAATTCTCAAACCTGACGCCGGCATCGTATATGAACCTGTTCAATTTGCCGTCTATACCGGCGAAACCGGCAAGCGAATTGCCTTCAACCGGAAATGAAAGATTCAGATTACTGCTCAGTCCTTTGTAAAAATCAGTTCCGGCTATATCTGCAAATGAAGTGTTGCCTGTACAGCCGCCTTTATACTTAACGGCTTCATATCCGCCGCGGATGTTAAAATCATTCAGAGATAAAACTGCCATCTGCAATATGCGGTACTGATCGGGATTGAATTCGATTTCGGCGCCCGATTCGGTATCATAATCCTTTTTGTTTTTCAATGACTGAATCATATTCTGATTTGAAATTACTGTTTTAAACATCAGATCATCGAGAGCTCTAAACTCCCATGTGATGCCGTTTGCGTAATAACCGGAACGAGTCGACAGATCGTTGAATGAAATTTTATCCTGTGATCCCGTTATCAGCATAGTAATACGGTGTGAATCGTCCGGAACATATGATGCTTTTAAAAAATAATCCGCCAGATAAAAGTGCGCCTTATTCATATCAAAAAGCAGATCCGGCGTCGTTCTTCTGCCGACGGCAATCATGCTGAAACGTTCGTTCGGCACAACTGTAACGGAGAATGTAGGAAGAAACGGAAGAACGGGATCAAGAATCATTTTTCCGTGAATTCCCTCTTTCTGCGCATCAGCGCTTTTTATCATAATTGTATTGCCGAGATTATCACTTGTCCACAGAGGAGAATTTCCTTTTATTACCTGAACGGAATCAATCGCTTCTTCATTGATTGAAGAAAAAATCGGAATAAATCCTGCCGCGTAATGGAAAGGATAATCAACAGGAATATCATCGACGTAGTACTTATTAAAGAGAGGATTGGTTCCTCTGATTATAGGCACAGTCGCAAGAGAAAAACCGCCGCCGATTCCGGGAAGCGACTGAAGAAGATGAAGCGAGTCTCCGGCACCGCGCATCGGATATTTTTTAATATCATCCTGCGTAATGCCGCGCTCACCCTTGGAGTCAAGGTATTCGCCGTAGACTTTTGTTCTGTTCCCTGCGTCGAAAGCTTTCGGAGTCAGATTTTGTATGATTCGGAAATTTCTTTTTACCCGTATATTTATTGAAATGTTTCCGTAATCCTGATGAGAAAACGTCAGCTCATAATAACCTTTTTCGATTCCGCTGAAGCGGAACTCCCCGCGCGAATCGGTCTCCGTCACCATATCGAGTTCACGCAAACCGACGGTAACACCAGCTGCCGGTTTTCCGGAAACTGCGTCATATACAGCACCTGATACAGATTCGGCCGCATCAAGCGCACAGACAAAAACAATTAATAATACGGACAGAATTATTTTCTTCACGGTTTCTCTCTGAATATAAATCTTACATTAAAAACCGAACCGCGCTTCTCCCCTTTATGAACGAGGGGTTCAATTTTAATATTTTTCACCATCATCTCGACATAATCATCAAGCCCGAGACCGGCACGTTTCACAAAACGGTATTTCAGAACTTCACCGCGCTCATTAGACGTAAACTGAACGATAGCCAGACCTTCGGCAGGTGCAGCCGGATGTATTCCTTTAATATCCGGAAATGTTACTCTAACAACTAACGGATCATCTATTTCCGTATTCACAAGATAATGTATGCGTTTTGCCTCAGTCGAAAGACCGCGGTTTGTGTATTCGTAATTCAGCGTTTCAGTGTTTCCGAACCTGTCATCACTTACCTGATTTGTAAGATTTGCATTAGATGCGCATGATAGAAGAAATACTATCATTGGAGATATCAATAAAACATTAAACTGACGCAGAAGCTTAATCCCGTCTGCAAAGCGGATTATCATCATAAAGAAAGATTTTCTTTTATTTAATCTTTTCATTATAACTCTCACTCGGAATGCAATACCGCACCTCAAATCCGATACAACCGGACAAAGATCCGGTTGAAAATTTACGCGATGATCCCTGATAATCCGCGTCGTAAGCAATGCGGTTTATATCAGCGGATAATTTTATAAGCAGTGTAACATTATAAGGTTCATACTGCACGCCTGCGCCGATACCTGCGCCTGAAGTCAGTGAATATCTTTTTGAAACTCCGGTATAACCGTTGTCGGAAGAAAAATTATCGAACCTGTATGTACCTAAATATAAGTCAAGTGCAAGAACGAATTCATAATTGGAAGAAAGACCGAAACTGTAAAAACCCGAATATCCGGCGAGCCAGCCGTACGCCGTCACAGCTGTTCCGCCGAAAGAATCATAGCTGTAGCGCTTTAACCCGAGATAAAGCCAGGTATAAGATGTATCGCCGGGATTGCTGAAACGGTATCCGCCGCGAAGCAATATAGATGAATCGATTGCACTCTTCAGTCCGTCATTAGCAATAAAATCCGATACCTGCTTGCTTATTTTAGTTCTGGAGTAAGAAAGATCTCCTTGAAGATAATCATAATAATAGCCGCCTGACAAACAAAGCTTTGAAGCAGAACTTAGAGCGGAACCGGATTCCGGCTTTGTAGTGTCGCCGCTGTTCCAATCAGGCCCCGGTGCATAAAGATAACCAAGCCCTGACGGAGAATATGAAAATGAAGCGGTCGGTCCGCTGTCAAATGCTGAAAGAGGTATGGAAATAAGTATCAACAACGTCAGAAAAATACGTAATGAATTCATCGAGTCCATGATCAAACAAGCTCCCAGAGGAATATATAATTATATTCCTGATGCAACATTGGAACGTAAATTATGATTCAATAAACATCGTTATTCATATACCAATCTATAAAATAATCAATCCATTTTTTATAAGTCATCAAAAAAGTCCGCCGGTCAAGATATCTTATTCGACGAAAATATTTAACCGATGGGGGCTCAAACATATTAACAGCAAAGCTTTGTTATTCAATATGAATTTTGAAAAAACTGATTCTCTTCTCGAGTTCTTCTGATATAGCCGTTATTTCCGATGCGTTTTCAGCCGCACTTCCCGCTTCTTTCTCAATTAATTCTGAATGAGAACTGATTCTTGATATGGCATCTGCAGTACTTTCAATTGTCTTTTTCTGAATATCAATTATTGAATTTATTTCGGAAGCTTTTTCCGTAACGCTTACTGCGGCAGAATTAACATCCGCGCTTACAGTCACCTGATTTAAAACAAAATCCGAAACAGCAACGATGAGCTCATTGGCCTCTTTGATATTTTTCGCGATGTCTCCGATTGCACTGAGAGCCTCAGCTGATTTAAGCTTGCCTGTTTTTGATTTTTCGGCATTAAGCTCTATTATGCCGCTGATAAGATCGACGCTTTTATCCGTCTGATCCGCAAGGGCTGAAACTTCCTGAGCAACAACGGCAAAGCCTTTTCCCGCATCACCGGCACGGGCCGCTTCTATTGTCGCGTTTATGGAAAGCATATTTATCTGTTCGGAGATGGTGCTGATTATCGACAGAATATTTATCATCTGAGCGGAAGACTGATCCATTTCATCCATAAAAAGATTCATCGAAGAAATATTGTCCCTGCAAAGATCTGCTTCTTCGGAAATCATTCCGCTCTTTTTCAATATATCAACTGTCATATCTTCCGTCTGACGTATTCCGGAGTTCAGCGACTCCATCATCGAAAGAAGACTGCTCATCGACTCTTTCTGTTCAACCGCCTTTGCCGCTACAAGATTGATGCCTTCGGAAATTTTTGCCATCGATTCATTCGCGTTAACGCTCTCGCCGGCCTGTTCGAAAGTGCTGTTTTTGAAAGACTCGGAAAGAACAGACAGATCATGAGAAACAGAATATAAACGGGCAAGCATCGTTTTTATTCCCTTGATAGTATCAAACATCACACCGCAGAATCCGTCGAGTGAAGAAAGAAGAATGCCGGCTTCATCCTTTGAGCTGGAATGCTGAATGCTTTCAATGTTTCCCTCGGAAATATTTTTCGCAAGAGAAACCGCTATTTCCATTTTTGAAGTTATAGAATGAGCAAACTTGACGGCAATAATACTAAACAGAACCGACAGAAATATTCCGCATGATAAAACCGCGATCTTGATTTTTGCAAATGACATGAGCGATTCTTCTTTTTTAGCGCATGAGAAAAAAGCACCCTTGAATAATCCGCCTGACATCAGGGGAAGATACGAAACATAGCATTCTTCTTCGTTGAGAAACTGAATGCCGAAATATGATTCGCCTGTTGATATTTTTCTTTTGATTTCATCAGGAATCTTGAGATTGTCTGGTCGCGATCCGGGAAAATAAGGAATATTGGAAACTAAAATTGAATCCTCAAGAAATATTCCGCTGCCCCCGCCGTACATGGCCTGAACCATGTCGACGATTTCGTGATTATTATTCAGCACATAACTTCCGCAGTAGAGAAAATCACCGTCGATGGCAATATCCTCCGAACCCGAAATTCGAAAAAGAGTCTTCTTAATTGTTTCTGTTCTATGAGAAAGATCCAGTTCTATTTTTCTTTCGCTATCTCTTTCAACGAGATAGAGCGTAAGAAAAAGTGCGATGATAAGCGACACCGCGACGGAGATAATCGAAAAGAGCATGAATTTATATTTGATGGACATGGCAAACCCCTCGGGCAAGCTATATGGGAAATAAAATTTACGCTTAAATTTATTGTAAATTTTTCATCAATATTCAGTTCAAGCTCAAGTAATAAAATCAAATTTCTCCATAAACATTTGCTTTGAGGATTTTTTTGATGCCCGCCGCGAAATCACCAAGCCAATTTACGTATATATTATTGACAAAGAAAATTATTATTAGTAGATTGAGGTGAATAATGGGTACTGCAATGGAATTGACGAAAGAACAGCTTGAACAGATAGGTTCATATATCGAATCAAACTTCGACCGCTTCGGCGCAAAAAGCAATGTCGTTCAACTTCGCCCGTACGACATTCAGCTAATCGAGCGCATGACCCGCATCGAAGAAGAACTAAGAAGCCAGCGCGAATTGATGCAGTTGGGATTCAATCAGATGGACAAACGTTTCGAATCAATGCAGAAACAGTCGGACACACGCTTCGATGACATGAATAAAAAATTCACCATGATGATGTGGATGATGAGCGCGGGCTTTACAATAATCGCAACTGTTATAACACTTCTGACAATATTCGCGAGATAGAATCACCCCAACCCCTCTTTACTAAAGAGGGGCTTGCGCAACTTTATCAATATACTATTTCTTATGAATAACATCCATTCTTTCTCCTCTCTCCTTTATTAAAGGAGAGAGGCCGGGAGAGAGGATTAAACTGCCACTGCTGTTTACATTTTATCCCATTCAGGCAAATCTTTATCTTTAATCCGTGCAATAACGGAATCAAAATCTTCAAACAATTCATTTTTAGTTTTCTTTTTCCAGTGTTTTGAAAAAGAATTATAAGTTTCCATTTCCTGAATTTCTTTTGTAAAAGCATATAAAGCCAGCTGATTGATAGACAAACCCTGCTGATCGGCGACTTTTTCAATTTTGTGTTTCAATTCATTCGGAATACGCAAAGTTAATACGCTTGCTTTAGACTTCATAATTTTTTCTCCACATTTTAACAAAATCGGAAGGTGTTATGACTGAAATATCATCAAACTTCAGTTCATTATATTTTGTAAAATCTTTTGTATTACTTGTAATAATAAAATCACAATTGCCAGCCAAAGAAAGTTCGAGAAAAATATTATCTTTCTCGTCTTTTAAATTAGGTCTGAACAAATAGTAAATCGTTACAGGTTTTGATATATATGAAAGGAATCTCAGCACCTTATCAATATCATCTTTTGTCAATTGAAGATCATTCAATTTATCAGGTCTCTTCAATACATCTTCATATTCGGTAAATACAGGCAGAGAAAGCGCAAGGGTTATTTTCCTGCCGCGGATAAGCTGAAGAATAAAATGAGAAGCACCTTCTCTGCTTCTGAGAGCCTGATAAAGAACATTTGTATCAATAACCACGACCATATTTCATGATAGCACATATGCTATCTAATGGTCAAGCAAATATCTGAACTAAGTATTACTTAATATATTGTGACCTCACCTAGCATGAATTTATCATTGATATCAATCGAATATTGCCATTTCTCCGCGAACTTCGTGTTCGCTCCGAATGATATTTTAAATCGACTTTTCACCGCAAGCCATGAGGTAACGCTTGCGGTCTCCAGCAAAAGACTTCGTCTTCCTCGCGAATAGTTGGAACGATCCCGACAAACGAGACGCTTCAAACGCGAATTGTACGAATCATCAATGCGGCAACCTGTCACAGAGTTTCGCTGCAATAATTGAGATGGCTTAAAATATGCGAGAAGCGGCACTAAACAGGGCTTTCTTATCGTAAAACAACTACAATCATCCACCCTCATATTGACACGCCGCATAAAGATAAATGATATAATATTACTCTTCTTCATATTGTCGAATTCTATTTTAAATAATATCGAACTATCACCATGCTTGATTGTAAAAAAACTTGCGCAACTTATTTTTTAGTTGATATTCGATAGTACAAGTTTCCTATTAACATTAAATAGAGGAACATTTTATGAAACAACACATCTTCAATAAATTTATCTATGCAATTCTTCTACTAACAATACTAGGTTGCGGAGGAAGCGGTGGCGGTGGATCTGATACCATACCGGTGACAGGAGTCTCGATCAAATCAGAGACATCAATGCTCGTTGGATCGACAGAACGGCTCGCGCCGCAAGTACAGCCCTCAAACGCCTCGAACAGAAATGTAACATGGAAAAGCTCCAATAAATCGATCGCATCAGTAGACGCTAGTGGACTTGTGACGGCAAAAGCGGTAGGTGATACAACTATAACTGTGACTACCGAAGAAACCGGATACACCGCTGTATGTACGGTGCATGTAACGAAT
>JAKPJF010000134.1 GCA_029554345.1 Spirochaetota bacterium
ACTAACGGATATTTTTTTATCGGACATTCGGAAACTCTTCATTCGGTTTCCGAAGATTTTGCCTACATGAAGATTATGGATTCTCCGGTATATGTTCCAAAAGAGAGGCTGAATGAATTTTCGTCTAATTAATGTCGGAATTGCGGATCTTCAGGTTACAAAGGCGCCTGATATTCTGCGTACTGTTCTCGGATCATGTGTAAGCGTCTGCCTTTATGATCCCAAGGCAAAAGTGGCAGGAATGGCTCATATAATGCTTCCTGAACAGAAAAGTGAAGATTCGAATCCTCGAAAATATGCCGACAGCGCGATTCCTATTCTGATTGAAGAAATGGAAAATGCAGGTGCTGAACGTGACAGAATTGTGGCTAAATTAGCAGGCGGTTCAGTTATGTTTAAAGTGGCAGAAAACAGTCTTATGAGTGAAATCGGAAAAAACAACATTGAAAAAAGCAGAGAGATTCTCTCCAAACTCGGCTTTCCAATCAAAGGCGAGGATACCGGCGGAGATTTCGGAAGAACTGTTGATTTTTTTGCCGATAACGGAGTTCTCAAAGTCAAATCAATGAGCAAAAACGAACGCATTGTTTAATCAATTCAGGAATAACTTATGGAAAGCATGACAGGTTACGCTTACTGTGACGGAAGATCCCCTCAGTTTGCATATTACGTTGAAATTAAATCTCTTAACTCAAAATATAATGAATACTTTATAAATCTTCCGCGCGCTCTTCGTACGGAAGAAAACAATATCCTTTCGGCCGTGTCTGAAGAAATTAAACGCGGAAAGGTAGAACTTAATGTAGAAATATCCGAATGGTTTGACGAGAGAACGTATTCCATAAACCGCGGTATTGTCGAAAAAATAATTGCCGATCTTTCGGAGATTGAAAAGAAAACCGGAAAAACTTTTTCTCTGGATGCTGTTCTTTCAATGGAAGGATCCATATCAAAAACGAGAGCAGTTATAAGCGACGATACCCGCAAATGTCTTTTGCTGTCCGTATCGGAAGCGCTAAAAAAACTCCGCATTATGAGGAAGAGAGAGGGAAAAGCTCTTGAAAAGGATCTCATGTCTTCACTTTCAATAATAGTTTCGAATCTTGCTGTTGTAAAAAAAGATTCTAAAAACCAGTACCGTAAAAATTTCGAGAAAATGAAGTCCCGTATAGAAGTTCTTGTCGGAAAAAATTATGACGAACAGAGGCTCATAACTGAAGCAGCTGTTTACGCTGATAAAGTTGATATAAATGAAGAAATTGTTCGTCTTTCCGATCATATCGCTAAATTTAAAGAAATAGCGAAAGAAGATGCTTCTCCCGGCAAACGCCTTGATTTTCTTGCTCAGGAAATGTTCCGTGAAATAAATACTATAGCTTCTAAATGTTCGGATTCCGCTCTTTCTCATGTATGTGTTGAAATGAAAAATGCCGTGGATAAGATTCGTGAACAGTGCCGGAATATTATATAACTGAGAGGTCGAATGAAGTCAGGACTAATTAACATAGGATTCGGTAATGCTGTTTCGGCAGAAAGAGTAATTGCCGTCATTACGCCTCAATCGGCATCGGGAAAACGCATAAGAGAAGAAGCGAAAGACGGCAATATGCTCATAGATGCCACTCATGGACGCAAAACGCGCGCGATAATAATCATGGACAGCAATCATATTGTTCTAACAGCAATGCAGCCTGAGACTATATCGGGAAGATTCAATGATGATGTTGCGGAGGAAAGCGGTGAATAAATTTTCTGTAATTATTTCCGCGCCGAGCGGAGCAGGAAAATCGACTCTGATATCGCGTATTATGAAAAAAGATTCAAGATTCTCTTTTTCGGTTTCGACGACAACCAGGTCTCCTCGCGAAGGGGAGAAAGACGGAATAAACTATTATTTTAAAGACCGCAAAGAATTTGAGCAAATGATAGCAAATGACGAATTTCTTGAATGGGCTGAAGTTCACGGCAATTTATACGGTACGTCCAAAAAAGAAGTTGACAGGATTCATGCTGCTGAAAAAATCCCTCTATTCGATATAGATGTCCAGGGCGCAAAAAACATAAGAGAAAAGATAGCGGGTGTATTCGTTTTTATCGTTCCGCCTTCAATGGAGGAGCTTAAAAGGCGTCTGCTTTCAAGATCGACGGATTCGCAGGAAACCATAGATCTGAGAATCAAAAATGCTTCGGCTGAACTTGCTTATGCCGGAATATATGATTATGTTATTGTCAATGACTCTTTGGAAACAGCGGAGAATGATTTCTTTTCAGTTATGCGTGCCGAAGAAATCAAAACATCTCGGATGATTTATAAAATTAATGATTTAGCAGGGGGCCTAAAATGATTCTTCCTCTCGATAAGCTTTTGTCTTTCAAAGGAAATAAATACGTTCTTACCAAGGCATCAATGATGGCTGTTGATAAAAAGGACAAGATCGACAATTTTCCTGAAAACCTTCCGGCATGGAAAACTGTTCCGGTTATTTTGAAACTTATTTTTGATGAAAAGATAAAGATTGCCGAAAATCTGGACAAGCCCGTTTCAGAATAATGAGAAAGATAATAGTTCTTTCCGGGGCTACGGCATCCGGAAAGAGCCGTGCTGCACTGCATTTATGCGAGATTTTTCCGGATACATTCGAAATTGTATCCGCCGATTCCATTCAAATTTACCGTTATCTTGATATTGGGAGTTCCAAGCCGGACAAGGCTGATCTTCAAAAAATCAAACACCACTTAATAGATATTGTTGATCCTTCGTTTTCTTACAAGGCATCAGACTTTGTTGCGGATGCTTTTTCGGCATCAGAAGATATTTTTTCGCGCGGAAAGATTCCTCTTTTTGTCGGCGGCAGCGGAATGTATCTTGAAGCGTTTTTTGAAGGTCTTTCTGTTACTCCCGAAGCTTCTTCTGTAATCATTCAGGAGATTCAGAACGAAGGAAGTTTGAGGGGATGGGATTCCATGCATGAAGAGCTGATGGAAATAGATCCTGATGCCGCCAAAAAGATTCATTCAAATGACTGGCAAAGAATTATACGCGCTCTTTCGGTCTTTAGAGCTTCGGGCAGACGGATTTCCGAGTATTGGGGAAATAGGACTCCGCGGATTTCAGGAGATTTTCTCTTTATCCGGCTAGAAGCTGAAAGAGAAAAACTTTATGATGAAATTAATTGCCGGGTTGATCAGATGGTCGAGAAAGGTTTTGTTGATGAGGTTGTTAAGCTCCTTTCAATGGGATATGATGAAAAATGCGCTTCAATGAATTCTATCGGTTACTCTCAGATTATTAAATATCTGAAAGGCGAACTTTCACTTGACTATGCAGTCGAAATGATTAAACATGACACACGGCGGTATGCTAAAAAGCAGATCATCTGGATGAGAAGAAAGGATTATTATCTTCCTTTCGATTTCCGCGATTATTGCGGGATTTCTGAAAAAGTATCGGAATTTATAAAATAATTCTTTGTTCGGTTAGGAGGTTCGATGACCAAGCAGGTAAAAAATCTTCAGGATGCTTATCTCAATTGCGCGAGAAAAGAAAAGCTTGATCTTACTATATATCTTACGAACGGCGTGCCGCTTCAGGGAAAAGTTGTAAGCTTCGACAGTTTTACTGTTCTTCTTGAAATAGATAAGAAGCAGAATTTAGTTTATAAACACGCAATATCTACTATTGTTCCGTCACGGCCGATTCATCTCAGCGAGTCTGCGGAAGACTGACATGAGGAAAATTAAAAGACTCATAATGCTTGTACTCGTAATTTATCTCGGGTATTCTGCATACCGAGGATCTTTTTTTGTTTCATCAGGATATATCGGAATACTAGAATTAAAAAAAAGCAGGGAACTTTATCTTCCCGGTTTTCATTTCAGCACGCAAGCGGCTTTTTCGGGAGATTTTGTCTTCCGAAAACTTCCGCTTTCTGGAAGAGCGGTTTGCGAATTTTCGGCGCCTCTTCCGACTCTCGAAAGACTCGATGACAATTATTTGAAAATCCGTTCTATAGCTTCCTTTTCCTATTCGCTTGATATATCGGCATTTTCATTTAATGCCGGTTCAGAGCCTCAGAAAATAGCAGAAGCTGAATTTGTTCGTTCAGCTTCAATGATACTTAAAAAAATATCTTACGAAAATTTTTCATCTTCATTTTCATCCGATAAGTTTCTGTCCGTTTGGAAAGATCATAACGCAAGCATTTCTGAAGATATTTCGTCGGTAATGAAAGGCCGCGGAATTACCGTTTCTTCCATTGAA
>JAKPJF010000150.1 GCA_029554345.1 Spirochaetota bacterium
TCAACAGCTTCATCTCGACAAAGAGGCAGATAAGAAATCGAAGGAAAGCGACAAGACTGTCGATCAGACTAATGAAACATATAAGACTGTTGATAATGATTCTCATGCGAAAGAAAACCGTGAACGCAGAAAACATCCTCAACAGGGTGAAGTGAAGAATCATCATGAAGAACATGCTCCGCGCCAGGTTGAAGATGAAAGGCTCGGAAGCAATTTTGATATAAGGAAATAGAGATGTCGACTTTTTTCGCCGTAGTTTTTACCAACATTCTTATCGGAGCAGTTTTATACCTTGTTATAAGCCTTAAGCTTGAAAAGACTTCTTCCGCTTTTTTTTCACGCAAGCTGAAAAAGGAAATGGATGAAATAATAAATGAATTTAATGAGACAGCAGAAAGGAACATCTCGATTCTCGAAAACCGTATTTCAGTAATGAAAAAATTATTGGAAAAAGCTTCTGCGGATGGTGTCGATTTAACCATTAATGAAGAAATCTCCAGAATGGAGACTGAAAAGAAGGATCAGCGCAAAAGGGCGGTTTTTCCTTCAAATACGATAATATCATCCGACATTGGAAAACTTAACAATGTAAAAGCTTCTCTTTATGCAAAGCGCAATGAACCGAGAATTGAAGT
Source organism: Spirochaetota bacterium (assembly GCA_029554345.1). GTDB lineage: Bacteria > Spirochaetota > UBA4802 > UBA4802 > JAFGJZ01 > JAKJGA01. Next base: position 636 of record JAKPJF010000150.1, read on the forward strand.
GCGAATTGATGAGCAGGTTTCCTCATTCAATTTTCAGAATGATGAAGAAATGATTGATGATCCTGATATTTATAAGGCTTACGAAAAATCAGAAGATAAGGCGGGTTTTGTTTCAAGGCTTCATTCCAACGGATGGACTGAAAATGAAATTGTTAGACAGTGCGGAATAACGTCCGGTGAGCTGAAACTTATGCTTAATCTTCGTGCGGAGCTGTGAAAAAATAGATTGAACAATAATCGGAAATCCGATATAAGAATCTGAGGTTAATTACGGTAAAATATGTTTGAATATAATATGCAGAGATTGACGCCTGAGGAGTTTGAAAAATTTTCAAAACTCGTCTATGACGAAAGCGGAATTTTTATGAAAGATTCCAAGATAACACTTCTCTCTAACCGTCTCAGAAAAAGACTGCAGGCGCTTGATATCAATTCTTTTTCAGAATATTTTGATTACATACAGAAACTCAGCGATAAGAGTCATGAGCTCGATCTTCTACTTGATGTTGTTTCTACAAATGAAACTTATTTTTTCAGAAGCGAGAGGCATTTTGCCGCTTTGATGCAGAAATGTGTTCCCGATATTGTCGCAAAAAAGAAAGACAGAAAGCTCACTGTCTGGAGTGCCGGATGTTCGACAGGAGAGGAGCCGTATACAATTGCCATTTGTCTTTCTGAAATGAAAGATCTTCTTTTCGGATGGGATGTTGAAATTATGGCTACGGATATTGCATATTCCGTACTTGATTTTGCCCGGCAGGGGAAATATTCCGGCAGACGTATCGATAAGGTTCCGCCGAATCTGCTTGAGAAATATTTCGATAAGTCCGAAAGCGAAGAAGATGTCTATACGGTAAAAAAACAGCTGAAGGACATGGTAAAGTTCGGGACTTTAAATTTGTTTAAAGATAAGTTTCCGCGTAATATTGATTTGATTTTCTGCCGCAATGTAATGATTTATTTCGACAGGGAGCATCAGCGTACCCTTGTCAAAAATTTTTATGATGCGCTGTCAAAAACTAACGGATATTTTTTTATCGGACATTCGGAAACTCTTCATTCGGTTTCCGAAGATTTTGCCTACATGAAGATTATGGATTCTCCG
>JAKPJF010000154.1 GCA_029554345.1 Spirochaetota bacterium
CGTTATCAGAGAAAACATGTTTTCCGGAAAATCATTACGTGATCTTATTTGCCCGGTTAAGCATCAACCCTTATCAGACAAGGGATTGAATTGTGAAATTCAAGGATGTATATGGAGCTAAAACAATGGGACAGCAGTGATTTTTTATACATTATTATTCAAAACAATATATGTCTCCAGCCGCCATACAATAACAGGAAGATTGTCATTATTTAGATCTGAACGTTTTAATAGAGAAATACATCAAAGGTATAAAAAGAATCCCGATTACCAGAAGCAAAAACCGAACACCCAGCCCTTGAGTTATGGCATTTATATCGCCCGCATATTTAGTCGTTTTTATAATATAATATGTGAATGCCGCTATAACAACTAATTTCATATACCTGATCAGACGAGTCGCATCTTTGAATCTTTTCAATACGTTTTCCGCAGTAATCTTAACCGGAAAATTAAATATTTGCGGATACCTGTTTACAATAGTTAATCCCATGAAAATAATTGCTGCCAGCATCGGCAAAGAGAATATGTTTTCTTTCCCCCCGAAAACGTCGGGTTTGCCGGATACTGCATAATGAAGCGGAATAACGTCCGGCAATTTTGAATAGCTGTATATAGTTATGCCCCAAATTACCGATATCAACACCAATGCAAGAATCTCAATCAACCAATCCAATACAGTAAGCTGTATTTTTATTTTTGACATTCGTTTTAATGACAGTTTAATGTTCCGGTGCATCGGTTTATATTTCTCCGGCAATGTATAACGAATTCATTTTACTCGAATTAATAACCATTATTTCGGCATCCAGAAATTTTAAGGATTCCAATGTTCAATTCCAAAATACTATAATTCCTTATAAAGATTTTGCGTTTTGTTGATGAATTGATAGTATTTATAATCTTTAACAAATTTTTCTTCCAGTTTCAGCAGCAATTTATACATCTTGGGATTTTGAGTTTCGGAATTATAATTATTCTGATCTTTAACTCTATTATGATCGGTTTCAACAGATCTTACAATCTGCGGAATAAACTTCAATGCAGTATAAATCGGAACATAGTATTTATACTTATTCCAATCATCACTGTTAGAATCAACCTGACTCTCCAAAAGTGAATCAATTATTTCTTCAATCTTTGATATTTTATCATCATACTTAATACCATGTTTATTTATCCCAAGAAGATGAAATGTTAATTTCATATCAAAACCCATCATCACAAATGAAAAATATGCAAGATAATCATCTTTGAAACTTTTTGAAAGCAGTTTTTCAAAATTTGTTAATTTATAATTGTTGGGCTGCAGATAGTTTATGATAAAGTTTGCTTCAATATTTAAAGCATCCAATTCAAAAAGATATTTTTCAAGATCAACATTATACATTGCCCTATGAAATTCCGGTTGATCAAAATATGATTTTGCGTGCTGCATTTCGTGAACAAGTGCAGACAGTACGATTGACGGGTGTTTATCATATATTTCAAGCATATAAGGGCTGATTAAAATGACAGGCAGCTGACCAGAATCATTTACATAAAACATGAACTGCATCCCGCCGTAAATGTTTTCCGGCAATGATTCATAAATATTTATTGCCAGTCTTTTTTTTCTAAATTCTTCAAAACAAAAATTAACAACAGAAACAACCGGATCGCATTTTTTTGATTTACAGGGAACAATAACGTTCTTTAAGTCCGAAAGAATTAGTTCGGCTTTTGCGATATTATCTTTTGTGTTCTGTGAAAACACAAGATTAGATGACAACAGCACTATAATCCCGTACATGAAGAATCTACGCATTTAACACCTCTTTCTCGAACATATTACAATATATTTTGAAATTGGCAACAAACACAATCGTTAAACAGGAAGAGACTATTTCTTCCTGTGCCTCTATTCGATAAATCAACTATTTCTTTATAAAAATATTCTTAGACTTGTCCCATACGTATTCTTCAAAACTTTTTACATCTTTTTGGCCATAGGAACTTTCAATTGATTTTACAACAATTCTTTTCGGCTTACCGCCTTTATCTTCCGGGAAAAATACTTTATAACCTACTGAATCTCCGCCTTCACTATTATTATAAAGTGATAAGAATAATTTCAAATTATCACCGGAAACTAAATAATAATTATCATAGTAACCGGATGATTCTCCGCAACATCCATATTGTAGATGTAAAATATTCATTTGACCGTCAAATCCCGAAGTTCGAATGACTTCAGCCGACATTGAACGCGATTCCCCGGGACATGATATATTTAAAGTGTTCACCAATACACCTTTTTTTATTATTTTCAACTGAAGGTATGGATTATCACTGCTCCCAATATTTTTCAACTCTTCCTTTACCTGAGAATATAACCCCTCAGTAAAATTACGGACTAACAGCAACTCTTCCGAACCGTCATTATCCAAATCAACTTTAAAATACTGATTTGCGATAAATCCGCCCCAGATATATCCGTATAGCTCAATTGATTTTTTATAATAAATAATCTTGTACCAATAATCCGTATAAAAATCTACGGTAGTAACATCTTTTGTTTTTTCTAAAACACATATTTCTGAACCGATCGGAAGAGTTGCTTCGACGCGACTATCCAAATCGGGAGCTCTTCTTATATTAACATCACTCCCGTAAACATAATATACCGCAAGCTTATCATGAGGCATCGAATACGAAACAATGGGCAATATTATCAAAACTGTAAGAATAACTATGATCCGGGTTAACATAAAAACCTCCGCGGAAATATATTGAATATTTCAGAAGAAGATTCTTCAGTCAACAATATTGCATAATTGCGAATAATACTTTTTTACAATTATCTTTATTGACTTAGTAATTTCACTTCATATTATCATAACCATGACAATAAATTCATGGAGCAATCATGAAAAAAATAATACTTTATTCTATAACATTATTAGTTTCACTTAGTTCTTCAGCAGAAACTTCCAAGTTCGCAGAAGTTAACGCAAAAAACGGACTCAGAATGAGAGAGAAACCCGACCTTGGTTCTAAAATTATCAATACCGTTCCGTATAATGAAGAAGTTCAGATACTACGCGAATCAGATAAGACAGATACCTTCGAAAATATTACTGACAAGTGGGTTCTCGTTCGGTACAAAAACAAGGAAGGATGGTCTTTCCACGGTTTTCTGGATAGAATTGATTCTACAGAAAGATTTCATGTCGGATATTACCAAAAGGGCAAAGCATATTTAGAATTAAAAGAATCTAATATCGAAAACAAGAAACTAATCGAATACATCCGAATAAAAACTGAATTCTCAAATGAAGATTCAGTTAGATACACTTATCCTTTAAAAAACATCGATTACTCAATAGTAGAATCCTGCATAAACATTAAAAAAGGCGACAAGTTTGTTCTAAAATCAGTGAATAAATCCTTAACTGCCGAAGTTTCTAATTTTATAATTACAATGGATCCAGCAGGCGGTAACATTTATTACTATATCATCCTAGATGTTTCACCAAACTTTTTCAAAGAAGATGAAAATATCATCGGAGGTAAAGAACTTCAAAAATATACCGCTTCTGACAGTTACACTCCCCCTCAAATAAGCAATTCCGAAAAAGCTGCAATAGTATCTATTATAACAAAAAACAAGTATTCAACAGAATTTTCAAGATATGTTAAATATTTTTTTAACAACAAGACATACTATATGCTTTTCATGTCAAACTCCGAAATGAATGAAAAAAGTGAAACAATTATTATTGATGAAAACTATAAATCTTTAGCGACAATAGAAAAAGACACATACACCACCATAAAGCCAAAAGCTGTATATGATTTCAATAGAGACGGGAATAGTGAGATTCTCGTATTTCATGGTGGCTATGAGGGCGGCAATGATGCATTTTTTATACCGAGAAAAAACAATAAATTCAAGATTATATCATACACCTATTACGGAATGTGAAATTTGCGCATATCTCGACAATAGAAGACTGCGAATATTATCACATGCCGCTGAAACTTTTACGATGGAAAGACTGATTTGAAATATTTACTTTTATCTATAACCGCCGCTATAATTTTATCTTCATGCTCGCATGAAGTTTCTTCATCAAAACTTGCGGCGGATGAATCGTCTACAGCCGTTGTATACGATAAAAAACCGTTCAGCAAAAGCTTCATCCGCATAAAAAACGGCTCAGAAGATTTCATCAAAGTGTTAAGACTTGAAAACGGTTTCTTTGAAAGCCGCATGTATTTTTCTTCAACAGGCAAACCCGGTTCAGCATTTTTCGAAACTTCATCAGGCGAAATCAAAATAGAATTTTTCAGCACTTCAGCAGATGCCGATCTCGACGGTTTCCCGGACTGCGCGGAACTCTTGAGCGAAAACTCAAGGAAAAACTTCACCGCACGCTTCGTCAGAATTGCCGAGACTCAATTCTTGAAAGAAAGCCCAGCCTGGAAAAAGTCACAGCGCGACTGCGCCGGACTCGTTCGATTCGCCTACCGAGAATCGCTCAAACTGCATGACTCGGCATGGACTTTAAAAACCGGAATAACAGATACAAAGGACTTGCCTCAGATAAATGAATTTTCATACCCCGAAATTCCTCTTTTGGGAGTCAAAATATTTAAAACCTCTGAAGGCGAAGCGGATGACATAACTACTTTCGGAGAATTTGCCGATGCAGCGACTCTTATGCGCCTCAACATGGATTTCATTTCTAAAGATTTATCCCATGCAGAACGCGGAGATGTTCTCTTTTTCTGTATCAATTCCGGAAATTCGTTTTCTTATCATACAATGATTATAACTGAAAAAAATCCCGAAATCAGGCTTATTTATCATACGGGCGAAAACGGCCTTGTCAAAAGAGTTGACTCAGCCTACCTCTCGGAATCTCCCGTTTTCCGCCCGGCTGAAAGCAATAAAAATTTTCTGGGCGCATTCAGATTTAAAATAATTCATTGATTCTATTTCAGCATATATTAAAATAAGTACGAAATTATTCGCACAACTAAGGGGTAGGCATGAAATTCGCAAAGTACACGATTCCTTTGATTTTAATGTTCCTTACTATTCCGGCGCTCTTCTTCGGATACGGAGGAAAATCTTCACCGGCATTTTATCTGGGAACGGATAAAACATTTACTCTAAACGAAAACGCCTACATCAACCTCGAAGGTCCGGAAAATAAAGATTATACATTCAGGGTTTATAAAGTAAAAAATCCGGCTGATTTTTTCGTCAAAGGCATTTCAGACCGCCTTGTCGAACAGCAGGGAAAAGATAAGGGTTATGCGGATTTTTTCGCGATACTCTCTCAGGCCACTTCTGATTTCAAAAAAGATTTCCGTGAACTTGCGAGAAAGGAATTCAACTCCGGCACAAGAAGCAGTTTGAAAGACGCAGTTAACGCGGATCTCGATACAAAAACCATTATACCTCCGAAAGCAATTCCGGCATTTGTCGATAACGCCGAAATGCTTTTCACTTTTTCGGTTCAGGCATCTAAAGTTGACGAGAATACCGGAAATCCATGGACTTACAGAAAGATTCCTCTCCCTTTAAAAGAGAAGGGAGTTTATCTCATTGAATGTTTCTCTGCAAAAAATACGGCATATACGGTTGTCATCCGCTCCGATTACGGATTTGTTTCAAAACAGTACGATTCGGGTTCAATGATTTTCGCCGCAGACATGGTTACCGGCGAACCTCTTGACGGAGCATCTGTTTCATTATACGATTTTTCATCGATGAAAAAATCATCTTCATCTAAAACTTCAAACGGAATATGCTCATTTTCGGGCAAGCCTTCATCCAAGTCATTCATAGTTCTCGAGAAGAACGGTCAGTTTGCGGTAAGCGATCCCGATTTCTTTTCAAAATCATTTTACGGCGAAGGCGGTGTCCGAACGTATATTTACACCGACCGCCCAGTTTACCGTCCGGGCGATGATGTTCAGTTCAAGGGTGTTGTCAGAAATTTTTCATCATCATATAAAACAGTTTCAGGAAAAGGAAAAGCAAACGTATACACGGAAAAGGGCGAATCGGTTAAGGAAAATATTCCGGTGGAAATCAATTCAGAAACCGGCACTTTCAACAGCAAATTCACTCTTCCGTCCGGCGAACCTTATCTTGGAACCTACAATATAGTTCTTGAGTTTGAAAACAAAACGTATTCAAGCGAATTCTCAGTAGACGCATACAAGAAACCGACTTATCTGGTTAAAGTAGAAACTCAAAAGAAATTCTATCCGGCAAATTCATCCGTTCCGTTAAAAATAAGCGCGAAATTCTATTACGGTAGCCCTGTTGCCGGCGCGCAGTGCTCATATAAAGTTTTTAGAAAGAAAAAATTCGACTACTCGCCCGTAGGCGCACTACCCTTCTTTTCGGACGCCGCGGATTATCTCGGCATCAATATGAACGGAAACAACGAACTCGTTTCATCCGGATCAGCAAAACTCAACGATCAGGGTGAAGTTATAACTTCGATTAAAGTTCCCCAGCTTGATGACGACTACAGCTATACTGTTCTCGCTGATATAACGGATAATGATCTGACTTATTCAGGAAGCGCGTCGTTTTCGGCAAACAGATCCGACTGCTTCGTAAAAATATTCAAAGATAAAAACCTTTACGAACCGGGAGCCAGCGCGGAGTTCAAAGCCAAGCTCGTTCCTTACGACAAAACAAATGAATCGGTTATCAAATCGCTTGCCGGAAGACAGATCTCATTCGCTCTTTATTCAAGAAGCTTTTACAATATTTCAACCGAAGGTGAAAGAAAATTAATCAGCGAATCTTCAACTGTGACTGACAGTGAAGGCAATGCGGTTTTTTCATTCAAAGCTTCAAACGCAGGCCACTATGTTGCGGTTATCAGTACAAAGGACGGCAAAGGTCAGGTAACCGAAACCGAAACCCCTTTCTGGGTTTCAGGCAAAGGCCAGGCAATCGAAGTTCCTTTCAAAAACATCACAATTAAATCTTCAAAAGACATATACGCTCCCGGCGAAAAAGCCGAAATACTGATAATGACTCCTGCAAGCGGCGGTCATCTTCTCGTCTGTGTTGAAGGAGACAATCTCATCTCGAAAGAAATCATAAAGATGAACGGAAATTCACACAAATACTATGTAAAAATAACCAATGACATGACACCGAATTTTACGCTGAATGTCGTTCAGTTTTCAGCCGGAAACATCTACACCAGCCAGCTCAGAGTAAACGCTCCTCCGGTAGATAAATTTCTCGATGTCGCAGTTAAGCCTGTGAAAACCGAATATATACCGGGCACCGAAGCAGAAGTTGAAATTTCAACTCTTGACTACAAGGGCAAAGGCGTTTCAGCGGAAGTTTCAGTCGGAGTCGTAGACGAAGCGATTTATCAGATACGCGAAGAAGACCGTCCGAATATTTCGACCTTCTTTTATCATCCGCGCACAAACAATGTCTCGACTGTGTTCTCTTCAAACTACCGCCTTTTCGGTTACGCGGTTGAAAAGAATCTCAAGCTCGCGCTTAATTCAAAAAACAATCCGCCTCTTGCAGTTCTAAAAGAAGATGACGAAAGAGCGAGAGACCGATTCAAGGACACGACTTTCTGGTCAGCAAAAGTGAAAACAAATGCGGAAGGAAAAGCCGTAGTAAAAATTCCTCTAGCAGACAATGTAACGACCTGGCGCGTTACGGCAATTGCAGTAACCAAGGACACCAAGGTCGGTCAGGGAATCGGAAAATTCCTTGCACGCAAGAAACTCATGATAACTCCGGCGATACCGGCGTATATTCTCACCGGCGAAGAACAGCAGATAGGTCTTTCTATAGCAAACCTCACCGAAACCGATCGTGAAATTGAGGTCGAAGCAAGCGCAGACGGAGCCGAAGTTAAAGGCACACAGAAACGCAAATTTCAAATTAAAGCGGGAAGAACCGCCGGAATTTACTATACAGTAAAAGCTCCGGAGAATTCGCAGAAAGACTCATTTGTTTTTACCGTAAAAGCGGAATCTCTCGGTTCATCAGATATCATTAAAGTTCCGGTAAGACTTAAAACTTTCGGACTTAAAGCGGATCAGCCGATATCTCTTACAATGCCCGAGGGAGATGCTTCTCAAAACGGAAAATATTCCATTCCGTCAAAATTCTCAGGCGGAACTCTTTCTCTTTACATCAGCGCAGGAGTCGAAGACTCGCTGATGCAGGCGCTCGATTATCTCGCAGGATATCCTTACGGCTGTGTCGAACAGACCATGAGCCGCTTCATGCCTCTGCTCGCGGCAAAGCAAGCGGGTTACATTCCGTCTCATATTTCGGGCGAGCTTGACAGAATGACTTCAGACGGAATGAAGAGAATAGAATTATTTCAGAAACCTGACGGCGGATTTTCATGGTACGGCGAAGGTTCATCCGACGCGATGATGTCCGCGTACATTCTTTTCGGACTCTCAGTCGCTAAGAAAAACGGATTAACAGTCAATCCCGACATGGCGGATAAAACAGTTAAAAGACTGAGCGAATATCTTTCAAAGCCGTCACTTCCGCTTTTTGAGCGCGGTTATATTCTATTCGCACTCGAAGAATGGCGAAGCAAAAACTATAAATCAGTTGTTTCTTTTTATGCAAGCCTTGCGGCAAAAGGTACAATTTACGAGAAAGCCATCGCCGCATCTCTTCTTTACAGCGAAGGCAATATCCAGAATGCAGACAAATTTTTCGATTCCGCATTCACTGAACTTAAAGCATATTCAAAAAAAGGCTTCAATCACGGTGCAGAATGGAAAGATGACGAAGTCGAAGCCGCATCCGTACTTCTTCTCTGCGCTTCCAGAGCTAAGAACAAAAACTCACAGGCCGGGGCACTTGCAGAAATGCTTGCCGAAAACCGCATAGGCAATGCTTGGAAAAATTCAAGAGACACCGCAATGGCAGTAATTGCTCTAAGCGAATATTCAAAACAGAAAAGAGTCAGAGGCGGAGCAAGCGGCATCAGTGTTTATCTTAACGGAAAACAGGTTCAATCATTTGCCATAAGCCCTTCAGAAATAGGCTCAAACAGAATAGTTAAAAAGGAAGTATCTTTCAAAGCCGGAACCAACCTTCTCGAAATCAAAAAATCGGGCGGCGGAAAAATTATGATTTCGGCTAACGCGGCATACATTGATAAATCGAGTTCATTCAGCTCTTATTCAAAAGGAATTTCGATTTTTAGAAAATATAAACTCGCACAAAAGGATGTAAAAAATCAGGCAGGCATTTCTTCATTCGGGGCACAAACATCCTTTGCAGTCGGCGATCTTGTTGAAGTTGAATTGACGATCACACCGGATTCTCCCGCAAATTATCTTCTTGCAGATGACGTTCTTCCTGCGGGTTTTTCTTATGTAAAAAATGATCTGCTGTTCTTTACTGACTCACTGCAGAAAGGTTACACGGAACGCCAGATGTATGATGACCACGCCGTGTTTTTCATGCGCTACGGTTTAAATTCCACTTCAGTTAGATATTTTATACGAGCGGAAATCCCAGGAACGTACAAGATCATACCGGCTGGTATTTCACATATGTATAATCCGAATATTAAGGGTTATTCATCAGACTCAATTCTGGAAATCAGGAAATAGGCGGAAAAATGAAAACCAAACTAACACTGATATTTTGCTTTATTTTCATCGCGGCAACGGGCCTTTATGCGGCAGAAGTCCGGATAACGTCACCTAAAGGCGGATACACTTCAGAGCGTATTCAAAAGATTGAAGGAATCGTAGACGTTCCGGGGCTTAACCGTGCAACTCTTGTTATCAACGGAATTCCGCAGACTATTCCGCTTTCAAACAAAAGATTTTCCATCAATATCGTTCCGGCACCGGGAAACAATCTCGTGGAACTCCAGGCCGGCGGATTAAGCTCAAGAGTTTCATTCTTCGCAAAGGTTCCCGGACGCGACATTAAAGTTCTATTGACATGGGATACTCCGACGGATGTTGACCTTTGGGTTATTGATCCGAAGGGCGACAAATGTTATTATGCTAATCCCTCAATTCCTTCTGGCGGAAACCTTGATACAGATGTTACAACAGGTTACGGCCCTGAAACGTTTACAATGGCGAAAGCCATGCCCGGAAAATATTCCGTTCAGGTTCAATACTATTCTTCAGGTGACGCTCCGGCGACAAGGGTCAAACTCTATGTCATCATGTATGAAGGCACCCCCAAAGAACAGCGTAAAGAATTTTCGTTTATAATGACAATGCCTTATCAGGTTTATCATATAGCCGAGTTCAATATTGATGCCGATGAATAGCCTTTGCGCGCTTCTGCTTTCCGCTTTTTCAATGTTCGGCGGAATAGATGAGAAGTGCGCAAATTTTGAAAAACAAAACGGAAAATGCGCAGTTCTGATTACCGAATGCGCGAACTACAAGGCTGTTTATTCCTATAACGACGAATGGGTTTACAGAAAAGGTTTTCCCGCAGGCTCCCTGATGAAACCTTTATCCGCATTCGTTTTTCTTTCTCATAAAAATATCTTTCTGATAAATCCAACCATTAATTGCACTGGACGTTTTGATTTCAAACCACTGGGCTTTAACGGCTCAAAAGAAAATGCAGTCAAAACTGATAATGATGAAACATATATAGGATGTTCACTAAGAAAAGGTCACGGCATTATTGATTTGAGCAGAGCTATTTCCGATTCATGCAATGTTTTTTTTCTGACAAAGGCATCAAAAGATCCTGAAGCTTTTTATGCCGCGCTTCATGAGAAATTTTTAATAAATAGGAATGCCGCAGACATAAAACTCGGTAATCCGAAAAGTTCTCCTCATATTAATATTTCGCGTGAAAAAATGATACTTTCCGCGATTGGAGAAGACGGACATCTTTTATATTCACCTGCTAAAATCAGTTCCATGTATATTTCACTGCTCTATGATAACGCTGTCCGCGAAATAAGCTCAGACGCTTCAGGAAAATTTATCACAAATACAGCCATCAACAAAAATGACCGCAAAATAATCAAAGATGCAATGACTCAGGCCGTTATTTCTGGAACAATGAAAAACATCAACTCATCTGCGAATGTAAAAATCATATGCGGAAAAACAGGTTCACCCAGCCGGATAGGTGATCCGTTAAGAACTCATGCATGGGGAGTTGTATTCTTTAAATATCTCGGCAAAGATTATTTAATAACAGTTTTTTCAGAAAAGGGATACGGCGGAAAAGAAGCCGTATCATTAATTTCGGACATATTAAATGATCTTTAAAATCTTAACTATTGCTATCATTTTAAATTTACATTCAATTACTGCGCAAGCTCAAACAGCCCGCATCAACATTCTTTCGAAATATGATCTGAGTTCAGTTGTAATTACCGCTGACTCGGGAATTTTGAAATCCGATGAAGAAACTTTTATGCTTAAAAAAGCACGTATCACAATCAATGCAGATAAAGAAACTATGAGCATCCGGCATCAGGGAAGAATTTATAATTCAAAAATAATCATAATATCTGTTAATAATTATGCTTCAATATATTTCGGAACAAATTCAAAGCGCAAGTATCCAGGCGTTTTAACCTTCATATGCCGCAACGATAAACTTATCATCATAAATTCATGCAAATTTGACACATACATCCATTCTGCGGCTGTAGCCGAATCTAAAGGTTTAGTGGACAACACTCCTTACTATAAGGAATTTATCAAAGTTATGGAGATTTGCGCCAGAAGCTATTTGCTTGCAAATGGCGACCGTCACAGTGAAAAAGAATGGGAATTCTGCGACCTTACGCACTGCATGCATTACGAAGGACTTCTTGATGACGGAAAATCATTCAGCTCAGGCGAAATTCTTAAAGACTCAAACGGAAAACCGGTCGAATGTTTTTTTCATTCAACCTGCGGCGGACTTCTAACAAAACCGGACGTATTCTGGGAAAACCATACCGGCAGTACTTTCCGCGAAGGAATTGATTTCATAAACGGCAGAAGTCTTTGTGATAAATCTCCTCATTATTCATGGACGGCAAAAACTGACTATGCCAAACTTGCTGAAGTTTTTAATTTGCGTGGACTTAACGGCATGGAAGCAATAACAAAAAGCGGAAGAGTCAGCAAAATTATATTAAAAACAGAAACCGGAAATGTAATAGTTGATATTCCGAGATTCATGTCGGTCTGCGGCAGGGCATACGGCTGGAACTTCATAAAAAGTAATTACTTCAGCATAAAGAATGAAAACGGCTATGTTTTATTTTTAGGTAAAGGTCTCGGTCACGGTGTCGGGTTATGCCAATACGGCGCAGCCGAGATGATCAGAAACGGTTCAAGCTATAAAGATGTTTTAAAATTTTATTTTCCGGGAGCAGAACTCACCAGATGAGAAAAATAATTCTTTCAGCTCTGTTATTTTCTATATCTATAAATCTATCATCAGAAATCTCCGTTGAAAACATAACTTACCGGATTTCAGGCAGCGGAGATCTGCGCAGCATGATTAATCTATTTCACCCGGTTTTTTCAAAATCGATGGATATATTTGATGAATTTAACTGCCGCAAAGAAAATTATACTGTTGTATTAGCGGTTAACGCTGACGAATTTTACCGTTTAACAAAACTGAACAAAGAAACTGCAGGCGCATGGAACATAAACAACAAGACTTTTTACTTTCAGAATCCGCATTCACTGAAAAAAAAAGGAATTCTCGAAAATACTGTAAGACATGAAACAGCACACGCACTCATCGATTCTCTCTACCCGCGGGCTTCAGTTTTCAACAAGGAAGCATTTGCTCTTGCTATAAGTTCACCGATGTACATGCAAAAAGGAGCATTTCCTTCATCAACTCTTTCAGAAACTGAAAAGCGATTCTCAAATGCTCTTTTAAAGGAAAAAGGAATAAGGCATTTCTATACACTGGCACTTGAATGGGGAAGCTATAATTTCAGCAGAAATAACAGGCTTTTTCCGGGTTACGAAAAAAGCCGTCTTGAAAATATCTGGAAAGAATTTATTTCACGGAAAAAATAAATGTACCCGCTTTCACACTGTCATCACCCCACGCGATATGAAAAAACTCATATTTCTTAAAGGGATCAAAAAGCGGAAGTATATCGCTGTTTACAGTTTTCTCCGTGTACTCTCCGGTTTTCATGGCTCCATACACGGCAAAATCCGACACGGCATTCAAAAACGACGGAATATGAATCAGAAAATGATTCGGACGTGAAGCGTCGCTTCCGATAAGCGAAAACGATTTTGCATCTCCAATTGTTCTTATGTTTCCCTTTGAGCTTGAAATATATTTTTCAGTCTCCTCTGATGCACTCGAGAACAGTGTCCAGTCCTTATTTTCATAATAGCACGGAGAATAATGATTTCCATTATCTGCAGGAGCCGAAACGTAAACGGCCCCGCCGAAATTATTTTTTCTGCGGTTAGCGGTCTTAAAAACTGCTTTAAGCAGTTTCTCTCCGCAATTCGCGGAATGAATAAAAACGGAACCCTGAGGGTAAATCATTTTGTCGCTTTTTGAAACTTTAAAACCGGACATTGATACAGAAATGCCCTCTTTTAAAGAAAGATCAGAAGCATCGAGCCCTGCAGCTGCGAGAAAAGACTGAATCGCCGATGATATTTTAGGCGAATCTGATTTGCCCGTTGAAAGATCTGATGAAACAGACTGAACCGTTTTTGCGGAAAGAAGAAGACTCATCGTCTGATCCGCCGGAACTGCTTTGAGCAGATCCCCATTTGCAGTTTCTTTCTTAACACTCTTTCCGCCACCGATTGCGAAAATATTTCCTTTCGGCGCCTCATCAGGATTTAACGAAAAAGCAAGACCTTCCGCCGAAACCGTAGATGAAATAAACGGTGCAGCAAAAGATGATTTCGATGCATAGAATACAATACCCGATTCTCCTGCCGACTGAACTGATAGATTATAGTTTTTTGTGTTATAGAGAGAATTATTTTTATTATTGGATGCTAATGAAAGAGTTTTTTTCATCGCATCAATCGAATCAGAAACAAAAAGCCATCCGTCAAGTATGACCATGTAAACCGTACCTGAACCGTAAACAATTTTGGTTACGGAGAGGCTGGAAAGTTTTTCCTCTTCTTCTGAAAACAGATTTTTGAAATTATTATCTGCAGCATTATTATTCTTAACAGAAGAAGATGAATCAGAATCCGTCTGGAGTTTTGTTTTAGTTCCTTTCAGCGAAGAAATTATATTAAGTCCGAATGTTGACTTAACATTAAGTTTTCCGGCCGCAACATGTCCTTCGGGAAGAGCGGCAACACACATCGAACCTTCAAAGCATGAAGACAGATTAGAAAGAGTAAACCACGAGTCACCTTTAAGCTGGACAAAATAAAGAGCAGCAAGTTTTCCGCCTGCCTGGCTAGACTCAAGCTGTTTCCGCCATTCGCCTGAAGAAAGAACGGTTTTGCCGAATTCGGATGATTCAAATGCAGCATAAGCTTTCTTCGGATTGAATATTTCTACGCACCAGAGCGCGTCATCGGAAATCATGTTAGAGCCGCTTACAATCTTCGGACTTACGGTATAAGGGGCGGCAAAAACCGAATAAGCCGCTGCTGATATAATTATAAATGCAATGGAAGAAAAAATAATCAGCTTAGGGCGGCTCATGGAAATGAACTTCTTAGAAAGGGAATACAGAAAACTCTTAATACTATTCATTGATTTCTTCCAATAATATAAAGTTGAATCACTACATTGATATATGAATATGAAAAACTTCAAGAAGAATAATCATTTTTTGAGTCAAAAAAAGCCCGCAAATGCGGGCGCTTTTTCGGAAAGGGAGGGATTCGAACCCTCGGTAACTTGCGCTACACACGCTTTCCAAGCGTGCTCCTTAGGCCTCTCGGACACCTTTCCTTTTTATTTATTCAATCGTTGAAATGATCGATTCGCAAACTTTATCGGACCCCTTATTTGCGTCAATGCTTTTTAAGAGTCCTTCATTCTTATAATAATCAACAAGCGGTGCCGTTTTCTCTTTATACGTATTCAAGCGCACTTTGATCGCATCTTCGGTTTCATCACTTCTCTGAACAACGGGAGAACCGCAAAGATCGCATATGCCTTCTTTTTTCGTCGGCTTCGAGAACACATTATATATCGCCTGACAGTCGGAATTTGAACATGTACGTCTGCTTGAAAGACGTTTAACGATTTCATTTTCATCAACGATCAAGTCAACGGCTGCATTTATCTTAATCGAAAGACGCGACATTATTTTTTTGAGACCTTCGGCCTGCGGTATTGTTCTTGGAAAACCGTCCAGAATAAAACCGTTCGGAAATTTTTCCTTTGAAAGTTTTTCTTCGATTATATCAAGAATCAGCTGATCAGGAACAAGTTCCCCTCTAGTCATAAAACCTTCAGCCTTTTTACCGAGATCGCTTCCCTCTTTTATTGCCCCTCTGAGAATGTCTCCGGTTGAAATCTGCACCATGCCTTTTTTTTCAACCAGCAGTTTTGAAACTGTTCCTTTTCCGGCACCGGGTGCGCCAAGCAGTATTAGATTCATAAATCCTCCAAGAAATATAATTATGAAAAATCCACTTTCAATGCAGATCTGATTCTATGCCGTTCAAGCGCCAAATCAATTAGCATGTCAAGAAGAGCGGAATAATTCACTCCTGTTTTCTCCCAAAGTTTCGGATACATGCTGATGGATGTAAATCCAGGCAAAGTATTAACTTCATTGAGGTAAAAATCACCTGATTCCTTATCGAGAAAAAAATCAACCCGCGATAGTCCTTCAAGATTCAAGGCTTCGTAAGCCAGTTCCGCGCATTCTCTTATTTCGTCAGTAATTTTATCATCAATATCAGCAGGTATTTTCGTCTCTGCTCCGTGTGAATCAATATACTTGGCTTCGTATGAATAAAATTCATGTGTTGAATTTATTTCACCTAATACGGAAGCTTTCGGAACGGAATTACCCATAACAGCACATTCTATTTCACGGCAGTTGACAGCTTTTTCAATAATTACTTTTCTGTCATACTCAAAAGCAGCAAGAAGCGCCGGTTTCAGTTCAGATTCTTTTTTTACTTTTGTTATTCCGACAGAAGAACCGGCATTGGCAGGCTTGACAAAACACGGATAACCAAGTTCCATTTCGAGCTCTTCAATTAGAAAATCATAAGAAGTTTCAAGATCAGAAGGAACAACAGTAATCCACGGAACAACCGGAATGCCAGATTCATCAAGAATCTTTTTCGCAAAATCTTTATCCATTCCGACGCTTGAACCGAGAACACCCGAACCGACATACGGAACACCGGCCAAATCAAGAAGTCCCTGAAGAGTACCGTCCTCACAATAAGTTCCGTGCATAACCGGGAAAACCGCATCCGCCGTTATTTCTTCACCTGACTGAAAATTTCTTATGACCAGTTTTCCGTTTTCAGGAAAATGATTAACAAACCAAAGACCGTCTCTCTTGATATCCAAAACTCTTCCGAAGCCTTCAGCCGATTTGAATTCTGCGTTTTTCTGAGGGTACCATTTGCCGTCTTTATCTACAGCAACGGCTATTACATTATATTTTGATCTGTCGAGTGCATCGTAAACGGAAGCAGCAGAACAGCATGAGACTTCATGCTCTCCGCTTCTCCCTCCGTATAAAAGGGCAATTGTCATCATCGGTTTTATTTCTCCATAAATTCTTTATGAATCGATTTAACCGCAAGCTCCGCGTACATTTCATCTATTACGCACGAAATACCGATTTCGGAAGTTGAGATCATCTGAATATTGATGTTGTGATCGGAAAGTATCTTGAAAAGTTTTCCTGCAACTCCGGCAGAAGAAAGCATTCCCACACCTACTGCCGAAACGATGGCGATATTATCCTGAAAAGTAACTTCGTCGCCTTTCAATTCAGTTCTAACTTTTTCTGAAATAGCCTTAACTCTATCTATATCTTTTTTGAGAACGGTAAAAGATATATCCGCTTTTCCGTCTTTTCCGGTAGACTGAACAATCATATTCACGTATATTTTTTCTTCACCGAGAACAGTGAAAATTTTCTGTGCGATTCCCGGACAATCAGGAATACCGTATATATTGAATTTTACCTCATCTGATTTTGAAGTAACACCGCTCATTGTAAATTTTTCCATCATCTCCTCCCGGGGTTTAACAATTGTTCCTTCGTTTCTATTGAAACTTGAACGGACATGAATTCTTACATTATACTTTTTCCCAAACTCAACAGAACGCGAATGAAGTACACCCGCACCGAGACGCGCGAGCTCAAGCATTTCGTCATAACTGATTTCATTGAGCTTGCGGGCTCCGCCGACAACACGCGGATCGGCGGTATAAACTCCGTCAACATCTGTATATATTTCGCAGTCACGTACACCCAATGCTGCAGCAAGGGCAACAGCGGAAGTATCGGAACCGCCTCTGCCGAGAGTTGTGATATTCTCGTCTGCGTCGATGCCCTGAAAACCTGCAACAACAATTACGGAATGCTTTTCAAGAGCTTTTCTCAAACGCTTGTCGTCAACACTTACGATACGCGCATTCGAATGTGCTCCGTCTGTTATCATTTTAACTTGAGAACCGGTAAAAGAAACAGCCTCAATTTTAATTTCATGAAGCGCCATCGCAAGAAGAGAAATCGATACCTGCTCACCTGTTGAAAGAAGCATATCCATTTCTCTCGCACTCGGCTTTGTGCAGATCTTCTGTGCGAGATCAATAAGATGATCGGTTGTATCTCCCATAGCGGATACGACAACAATCACCTTGTAATCATTGTCCACATAGCTCTTTATTCTGTCTGCTACTGCTTTTATACGCTCAGGAGAACCCACGCTGGTTCCCCCGAACTTCTGAACGATTATTTTTTCACTCATATAGTCTCCAGCAAAATTGAATCAATAAGAGGCGTTTTCCTCCGGAACCGTCAAAATTACATCAGTTGCCACAGGAATATAATGTGTAGATGTAGTCTGCTTAAGAATATTTGTTTGGGATAAACTTGTCGTAAACACATTCATCGGAACGCCCACAGGTATATTTTTAAGCACACCAGTTTGATTGGTAATATACGGAGGTATCTTTCCGCTGACATACTCGGAGATGTCATCCTCTGCAGGAATCGCTACCAAATAATCAGTAGCTGAAGGAACAGTGATTGTACCTGTATAATCTTTCTTATAAGCATACGCAATTGCAGCAAGATTACCGCCGATATATCCGACAGAAGATTCATTACTTACATCATTTATATTATCCTCAATCGCCCAGAATGTAATTCCGTCTGAAGTTGAATACTGCTTGATATTATTTTTAATTACCACCCGAACTTCAACAACCCATTCTCCCTCTCCGTCATAATTGATTGAACCTGCAACAGGAGCCAACAGAGGAAAAACCAGATTTGTATCATCTTCATCAGGACCGCTTTCCAAATAAATCTGTTTTAAATTGAAATCATATCCCGGAACGTCTTTGCCATTAAAGTAAAACGTATTAGTTGAAGGAGATACATTGTCGAAACCCATCTTGCGGATATACAATTGAAGGTTATCATATTTTTCATCAATATAAAGATCATCGCTTTTATAGTTGAGCCCCTGCCCGTTAAAGAAACCATTTGTTTCATTCAGGGGAATTGAATCAACATATCTGTAATTTGCGAATTTATCTCCGTCAGCACGAATCTCGGAAATATCAAGATAGAAAACACTTGGCCCGGAAACACTCCATGCCGGAACACTGTCGTCAGATTCAAATGTTCCCTTAAGAAGAACCTTAACTCTGTTTTCCACAAGTTCAGTTATCAAAGGATCATCGCCGCACGATGAAGTAAAGAAAAGCGGCAATAAAATCAGTGTCAGTAATAAAAGTTTATTTTTTTTCATAAGTTAAAATATAATGTTAATCCTGTATTAAAAAAGTATCCGTTGTACTTTGCTCCCGAAATATGTTTTTCGTAAATAACCAT
>JAKPJF010000193.1 GCA_029554345.1 Spirochaetota bacterium
ATAAATCAATTCGGCCCCGAAAGGCGCCGATTGTAGTTTCATAAGATCAATGAAAACACGGGAATGCTGAAATAGAAAAAGCTGAATGAATAGAAAAAGAATTTAAACTATTCGGCGAAGCCGAATACAATATAAGCGCAGACTATCGCAGTCATTTCGAAGAAATGCGCGATAGTTCTGTCGCGACCAAAAGCCGGGTAGGGATTTCAAAAGGGACAGGGCTGGCGACTGAAGCCCTGTCCCTTTTGATCTTATCGCATGAGACCATGCGAAACCGTATTACAAAGGCGAAGCCTTTGATTGTTTTGCATGACACCATGCAGAAACCGGATCTCAAAGGCGCTAGCCTTTGACTACAAGTCCGGTGACCGGACAAAACCGGGCTAATGGAGTGGAACACCCTTTGAAGAATGAAATACAACCAGACAGACGAAAAATCATTGACTTCTATACCGCTTCGTTCAACCTTATTGAACGGCGTAAAGCCGCGCCCGATAGCAAGCGAAGGGGGCTCCTATGAATATTTCCGAGGCGTTGAAGAAGCGGGGTGTTTCTGTTCTGCATAATGTTTTCGAGATGGTAAAGACCGGACAGAAAGCCGATATCTCGGAGCTGGAATCCTATGTTGCAGATATGGTTGCGGAGGTTTCATCCGGAAAACCCGAAGGACCGCTTGTTCTTCTCAATTCGGGAGATGATACGGACTATGCCGTAATTCATTCAGTTAATGTTTCATTTCTTTCTATAATATTCGCTTTAAGACTTAAGACTAAAACCGACGAGCTTCATGATATAGCTTTGGGAGCTCTGCTTCATGACATCGGAAAAATCAACACTCCTGACCAGCTTATATGGAAGCAGGAGGGTGAAACTGATTATGAAAAGACTACCATCAGCGAGCATGTTGTTCTTGGTTCTCAATGGATGAAGAACGCCGCAATGCTTCCGGATGTAATAGTAGACATCATTAGAAATCATCACGAGAATTTTCTGGGTACAGGATATCCGGCAGGAACTCCTGACCGGGATTTGTCCCAGGCTGTGCGTATCGTGTCAATTTGCAATTATTTTGAACATTTGATACATGATGTTCCGGGTAAGCCGGCTCTTTTGCCGAGAGATGCTTTTTTTGAGGTGTATCAGCAGGCAAATAAAAAATTTGCACTTAAGATAGCTTCGCAGTTCGTTAATGAGATGGGTCCGATGATGATGGACGGGCCTCTTTATCAGAAGACGGCACTGGTTTTGCTTGATACCCGTGAAGTTGCGGCAGTCATGAAAACAGAATCATTCGGAGATTCCTTGCCGGAAATTCTGATTCTCACCAACTCTCAGGGAACAAAACTTGCGAGACCTTTGCCGGTAAACCTGAAAAAAGACAATACCCGCAAAATAGTAAAACTGCTCAAGCAGAGCTGATCATCGCAGGCGATTTCTGATTGACAAGGAAACCCGCCTGTTTATGTTTGACTCCGTGTAATGACCGCAATTTTGACTGAAAAAGCCTGCGCAAAAGTAAATTTGCATCTCGAAGTGTGTGGTAAACGCCCTGACGGCTACCATGACATTCTCAGTATTATGGCTGCGGTTAATCTATTTGATCTTTTAAAACTTACTGCGTTCGAAAAGTCAAAGGACGGAAGTGTTTCTGTTTCTATAGTTTCGGGCGGCGGACAGTGTTCTGATGTTTTGTCTTCTGTTAAGCCAGAAGATAATCTCATAACAAAGGCTGTGCATAAGTATCTCGCAGGAAAGGAAGGCGGTTTTTTCGAAT
Organism: Spirochaetota bacterium; assembly: GCA_029554345.1. GTDB lineage: Bacteria > Spirochaetota > UBA4802 > UBA4802 > JAFGJZ01 > JAKJGA01. The sequence continues at coordinate 1,775 of JAKPJF010000193.1, forward strand.
TTTATATCGAAAAAAACATTCCGTCAGGCGCAGGTCTCGGCGGAGGTTCTTCCGATGCTGCTGCTGTTTTCAGAATGCTGAATAATATCTACGGATTTTATTCGACTGAAGAGCTTATGATGCTCGCATCATCCGTCGGTGCAGATGTTCCTTTTTGTGTTGCCGGCGGTTCAGCCGTTTGCGGCGGAACGGGCGGAATAATTGAACCGGTTGAAATTCCGGGCGGTTTATTTGTTTTGATTGTTAATGACGGCATTCACGTGGATACCAGAGAAGCTTATTTGGCAGTTGATGATTTTCAGGTTGAGGAAAAGTATAATTCCCATCTTTCTGTTTCACAGCTGAAGGATATTCTTTCAACCGGTGATTACGGAAAATTGTATAATGATTTTGAGAAGCCTGTTTTTGCGAAATATCCGCGAATAGGCGTTTTGAAGAAGGAACTTGAACAGACTCAATGTTTGTTTTCGATAATGACAGGTTCAGGATCGACTCTTATTGCTCTTTATGATTCTGCTGATAAAGCTGCTGCCGCGGCCGGTTCAATGCGGAATTTCGCGCGTATAGTAAATGTTTCAGAGATAGTAAGCGGCAAAAAATATTGAGGTGTCGCCAAGCGGTAAGGCTCCGGTTTTTGGTATCGGTATTCCCAGGTTCGAATCCTGGCACCTCAGATAAAGGAAAAACAAGTGAAGGTTAAAGCGGTTATACTTGCAGCGGGAAAGGGAACACGGATGAAATCCGATCTTCCCAAAGTCCTGCATCCCCTGCTGGGCAGACCTCTTCTTTCCCATGTTATAGAAAATATCCGTTCTGCCGGAATCACGGACATTACTGTGGTTGTGGGTTATGAAGGCGATTCAGTTATTTCTGCAATCGGCAGCGGAGTGAATTATGTGTGGCAGAGAGAGCAGTTGGGCACGGGTCATGCTGTGCTTATGGCAAAGGATGCTCTTGCAGATTTTGACGGCGGTGTTCTTATTGCATGCGGTGACGCGCCGCTTGTGAGTCCGCAGAGTTTCAGAAATCTTGAATTTGATTCGCCTGATGTGAAGGGGTCAGTTCTTACCATGATTGCCGAGAATCCTCACGGATATGGCAGAATTGTACGCGGCAATACCGGAGTTTCCGAGATTGTTGAAGAGAAAGATGCTTCCGATGAACAGCGTACTATCAAGGAAGTTAATACAGGTACTTATATTTTTGATTCTAAACTGCTTTTTGAGGCTCTTTCCAACATCGGAAACTCAAATGCGCAGAATGAATATTATCTTCCCGATGTGGTTAAATATATTAACGCAAAGGGTTATGCGGTGCAGGGAATCGTTCTTGATGATCCTGTTGAAGGAAGCGGTGTTAATTCGCCTGAAGAACTTGCGCGGCTTGAATCGCGTATGACTGTAAAAGGATAAAACAATGGGCAAGAATGAGATGAAAATTTTTTCGTGCAATTCTAACAGGACTCTTGCGGAAGATATAGCCCGCCGCCTTGGAATGAATCTTGCCAGTTCCGAAGTCACCAAATTTAAAGATGAAGAAATAGCGGTCAGGCTTAATGAGAGTGTCCGCGGAGTTGATGTATTTATTGTTCAGTCGACATGCAAACCTGCGAATAACAATCTTATGGAGCTCATTTTGATGGTTGACGCCGCTAAAAGAGCTTCGGCAAGTTCAATAACTGCTGTTATGCCTTATTTCGGATATGCCCGGCAAGACAGAAAGGTTGAGCCGCGTGTTCCAATTTCTGCGAAGGTAGTTGCAAATCTCATTCAGGCATCCGGAATCAGCCGCCTTCTTACTATGGATCTTCATGCCGATCAGATACAGGGATTTTTTGATGTTCCGGTAGATAATCTTTTTGCCTCGCCTCTTGTAATAGATTATATTAAGTCTATGAACATAACGGATATGACTATTGTTTCTCCGGACAGCGGCGGGGTAGACAGAGCGCGTTTCATAGCAAAAAGACTTGACGCAGGACTTGCTATCATTGATAAAAGACGACCTAAAGCAAACGTATGCGAAGTTATGAATGTTATAGGTGAGGTTTCCGGAAGGAACTGCGTTATGATTGATGATATAGTCGATACCGGCGGTTCAATTTCAGGCGGAGCCAAGGCTCTTAAAGAGTTCGGAGCCAAAGACGTATACTGCATTGCAACACATCCGGTTTTATCCGGTAATGCCTTTGATAATCTCGGCAAAGCAGGATTTAGAGAGATTATTTTTTCGGATACAATTCCGGTTGATGAATCGAAAAAATTAGACAATATGACCATTCTGCCTACAGCGCCCCTTTTTGCGGAAGCAATCAAGAGAATATTTAACGGCGAATCGGTCAGCAGTCTTTTTATATAATAACGAAAGAATTAAGAGAGGATATTATGGCTACAAGAAATCTTACAGCTGAGACAAGAAAAGAAAACGGTAAAGCTGAGAACGGAAGACTCAGAAAAACCGGTTTAATCCCGTGTGTTCTCAACTGGCACGGAAAATCAGAAAACATCAAATTGAAAGAAAAAGACTTTCTTGCAATATTCAAAGGCGGATCAATTTCGGAATCAGTTCTGATAGACCTTGATGTTAAAGGTTCTGAAAAGTGTCAGGTTTTCGTGAAAGACTTCCAGTCTCATCCGGTAACTGATGAAATTCTTCATGTTGATTTTTATAAAATCACAGCAGGAGAAAAAATTCATACAATCGTTCCTGTAGAACTTAAAGGTTTTGCAGTTGGTCAGAAAAAAGGCGGAATCGTTTCTATCGTTGAGCATCAGCTCGCGGTACATATTCTTCCTGCTGATCTTCCGGAAAAATTTGAAATCGACGTTACGAATCTTGATGTAAATGATGCTGTTCGTATAAAGGATATTAAGGCTCCTGCTTCAGCAACTTTTACTTTTGATCCTGAACATATCGTCGTTCATGTTGTTCTTCCTAAGCAGGAACAGGAAGAATCGGCAGAAGGTGCTGCATCTGCGGAAGGAACAGCCGGAGCTTAATCCCTCCAGTAGTTCTTCTGTTTTCAGCCGCGTAATAATGCGCGGCTGATATCCAAAATGAAGGAGAGCTTCTTTGAAATTAATTGTTGGGTTCGGCAATCCGGGCGACAAACACGTCAATAACCGTCAGAACATAGGGTTTAAGGTTGTAGACATTATCGCTAACAATGCCAATATTGACATTAGAGTAAAAAAGAAAAAGTCACTTATAGGCCGCGGAAAAATCGGTGAATGTGACGTGGTTCTTCTCAAGCCTCAGACTTTTGTAAATCTGATCGGTGAGTCAGTTCTGTATGTCGCTTCTTTCCTGAGAATAAAGATTAGAGACGTGATATGTATTTTTGAAGATACTTCGCTTCCTTTGGGAAAGGTAAGGGTTGATTACGCAAAAACAGAAATAACCAACGACGGAATAGAGTCAATTTCAAAAGGAATCAAGACAGGTTCAAAATTCCCGCGTGTAATTATCGGCGTCGGAAAGCCCGAAGACGGAGAGGAGCTTCAGGCATACCTCTTAAAAGATTTTACGTTTGAAGAAAATCTCATAGTTATAGATATTCTCAACAAAACAGAGCGTGTAATACTTGATCTACTTAAGATGAGTGTTGAGGCTGTTCAGGATAAATATAATCCCGCCGGAACAACTGTCCGCGAAAAGAAACGCGAAGTTATAATCCGTAAAGTTAAATAAAATAAAGAAATATTGACTTCTCGCATTCTTCTGTTATAATAATTCAAACCTTGATGTGGAGAATAATTATGACACGGATAATGGGAATTATGATTACAGACCGGCTTAAAGACGCTACAGAACTTCAGAAAGTTCTGACGGAGTACGGTTGTCTTATCAAGACGCGCCTTGGCCTTCATGAAGTCAGCAACAACACCTGCAGCAAAAAGGGGCTTCTGGTTCTTGAAGTAATCGGCAAGAAAAGCGAATGGGAGAAATTTGAGTTTGCTGTCAAAAGTGTCGACGGAGTTGAATTAAAGTACATGGATTTTGATTTATAATTTAATATTGTTTTGTCTTTTTAACGCGCCGGCAAGAGGCGCGTTTTTTATGCTTGATTAATAAGAAGTAAATAGTATAATAAATCGACTATGCGGTAAAAAATGTTTGCAAAGAAATCGGCGAAGGCCGATAATCTAAAGGACGATTTATCGGCATATAACTTATCCTACGCCCGTTCTGGAGGTGGTAAATGATTTCGATGCAACAATTAGAGGAACTTGAAAGCAGGGTAATAAAGGCGCTTCAGCTTATAGGAGATCTTCGCGTTGAAAATTCGCGTTTAGAGAATGATAATGAAAAACTCAAAACAGAAGCCGAAGACGCGAAACTGACATTAGAAGAAAAAGAAAGAGAAGTTCTGAAAATTCAGAAAGAACTTGATGATACCATTAAGCAGCTTGATGAGCTTAAATCAAAAGAAGATGTTCTTGAGAAGAAAATTATTGCTCTTCTCGGCAAAATGGATTCTCTTCAGGGAGGTTCCGGACCTATTCCTGCCGGTGATTCAATCCCTAAAAGTAAACCTTCAGCGCATAAACCTTCTTCCGCTCCGGTCAGAGTTGAGACCGTGATGAATGAGTCGGATGCGGATGACGGAATTGTCGTCATTGATGATTCTGATGATTCAATCGGCGTTCAGACAATTGATGAAGAAACCGCTTCCGATGATGAAATAATTCTTCTTGATGATGATGAAGACGATGTTGTCGTAAGCAACATCGAAGATGAATCCGTAGTAGTAGATGACGGAGAAAAAGAAGATTTTCTAGGCGATGACGATGAGATTGTCATTGATGATGACGATGACTTTCTTATCATTGAAGATGAAGAAGAAGGCAAATAATATTTAATGGACAGCTCCAAAGTACGAGTTAATATTTTCGGAAATTATTACACCGTTCAGGGTGAGGCAAGCGGTGACTATATTGCACGTCTGGCCTCTTTTGTTGATTCTAAAATGAATGAGGTCAGCCGTTCCGTTAATACGGCTAACACCGTTCAGATAGCCATTCTCGCTGCGCTGAATATAGCGGATGAGTATTTTCAGCTGAAAGAAATAGAGAAGGGAATTGATGAAAATGTTGCCAAAAGGGCAAACGAACTTATAACACTTCTTGAGCAGGGCCTCATCGGTGATTTTTCAGGGTATAAGAACAAAAAACTTAAAATTGATGAAAATTTCGATTACAGCGCAAAAGACTGAACGCCGGCTGAAGCCGGCGTATTTGTCGGTGCTAATTAATATTTTGACAATTTTATGATGATAGTCTACTGTGTCAATTATTCTCTTTTGCGGGTGCGTTTATGGAACCTAATGAAAATTTGCTTGAGCAGACCCTGAATGCTTCCTTAACGGGCGGTGAAGAAGACCTTCTTGACGGTCAGATTGTCCAGCTTGTGAGCTTTCAGCTTGAAGATGTCGAATACGGCATCGAAATTCTTTCAGTACACGAAATTCTGAGAATTCCTGCGATTACGAGGCTTCCTAATACCCCGCATTTTATTAAAGGTGTTCTCAATTTACGCGGAAATGTAATCCCGGTTGTTGACGTGCGTGAACGTTTCGGTTTTCCGAAGGCTGTTCTTACCGATCAGTCGCGTGTAATTGTAATTGAGTCAGAAGATAAACTAATAGGACTTCTTGTTGATAATGTATCTCAGGTTCTCAGAATCAGAGAAAATAATATTGATCCGCCTTCAGTTCTCATTGAAGGAGTTTCTGAAGAGTATATTAAAGGCGTAGGACGTTTAAAAGAGCGCCTCATTATAATTCTGAATATGCAGAATATTCTCTTTGCTGATGCAGAGACGAAGGATAGAAAAGATAAGGCTTACATTAAGGCGTAAAAAGAGGAGAAGATTATGGCTTTCTCATTGGGCGAATATCAGGATATTTTTCTTGAAGAGGCTGATGACCAGATTCAGGAACTGAACAAGAATCTTCTTCAAATGGAACAAAATCCCGAAGATGAGGCGATAATAAATAACATTTTCCGTGCGGCTCATTCTTTGAAAAGTTCGGCGGCATTTGTCGGTTTGAATGATTTGAGCGATCTTGCGCATAAGATGGAAAATCTTCTTCAGGGTGTCCGCGATAAGACTATTAAAATAAATCAGCAGATAATAGATGTTCTTTTCAGATCATTCGATTTCATCAATGCTGTTATTGAATCCGTTTCGCAGGGTGAAGCCCCCCAGGAAGATCTAAGCGGAATCATACGTGAAATTCAGGAAATACATGACAAAGTTAAATCTGGTGCTGCTCCTGCCAAAGAAGTATCTAAACCTGAAACCAAGTCTGATGAGATGAAAAAGACTCCTAAAACTTCATTTACACCGCAGGAAAAAAAGCTTCTGAAAAAAGGTCTTGATGATAAACTGGACTGCTACGAAGTCACTGTCTTTATAGAAAAAGATGCGCAGATGAAATGGGTCAAGGCCCAGCTCGTCATTAATAATGTCCGCAACATCGGCCAGGTTATTAAGACAATTCCGGATGAAGGCGATATTACTGACGAAACCGTTAAAGATGCTTTTAAAATTATCCTGCTTACAAATGAACCTCTAGATTCAGTTTTTAAGGCATGCGATGTGGATCTTATTGTCCGAATAGATGTCGTTAAGATCAGTCTTACTCAAAAAGATGATAAATATGTTTTAACATATAAGAATCAGGGTTCAACATCCGAAGCCGAATCAAAATCTCAGGAGGAAGAAACTGCTCCGGAAGATGAGGCTCTTCCCTCCGGTGTTGTATCTGTTTCAGAAAAAGCTCAGGAGATATTAGCTCCTGTTATCTCGGACGATGTTCATGATGACAGGAAGGATTCTGATAGAAAAAGAAAGGGTACTGTTTTACGTACAGTAAAAGTCAGTGTCGATAAACTTGATGAACTTTTAAATAATGTCGGAGAACTTGTAATTGCAAACTCCGGATTTTACCGTCTTTATGATGATTTGAAAAAGCAGAATGCTGACAAAACCGTTATAAATGAATTTAAAAACCGCATGGAGCAGATGTCGCGCATTGCGAAAGACCTTCAGGGCGGAATAATGAAAACGCGAATGGTTCCTATCGGTCAGGTTTTCGAAAGATTTAACCGTCTCGTAAGGGATCTTGCGCGGGAATGCGGAAAAAGCGTTCAACTTGTTACCAACGGAGAAGATACAGAGCTTGATAAAAAGGTAGTAGATGTAATCGGCGAACCGCTTATTCACATGATCAGAAATTCAATCGATCATGGTATTGAATCGATTGAGGAGAGGCTTGCTTTAAGAAAGCCGGAAAGCGCAACAGTTACGCTTAATGCTTATCAGGGAGGAAACCAGATATACGTCGAAGTAATTGATGACGGTAAAGGTTTAAATATAGAAGGCATCAAGCGTAAAGCTTTGGAAAGAAATCTTGTTACTCCTGAGATTCTTTCGGGAATGGACAATGAGGATATTTATGAATTTATTTTTCATCCGGGTTTTTCAACGGCTGAAAAAATAACTGATGTTTCAGGCCGCGGAGTCGGAATGAACGTCGTTAAAGAAGTCGTAAATGAAATGAATGGAAGTATCAGCATCGAAACAGAACCTGGAATGGGGACACGTTTCATCATGGCGTTTCCGCTGACTCTTGCGATTATTCCTGCAATCATGGTAAGTGTTCTAAAAGAAGTTTATGCAATTCCGCTTTCGGATGTTATTGAAACGATTAAAATCGCCCAGGAAGATATTACTACGATTGAAGGACATGAGGTTATAAATCTTCGCGGTGAAATTCTGTCATTATTGAGATTGAATCAGTTCGTTGGTCTTGAATACGAAATTGCCGACTTAGAAAATATACCTGTTGTTGTCGTCGGTTATAATAATAGAAAAATAGGTCTTATCGTCGGCGATCTTGTCGGCAAGATGGAAATAGTAATCAAGTCTCTTGAGCAGAATTATGTAAATGTTGACGGACTTGCCGGTGCTTCGATTCTCGGTGACGGAAGCATCTGTCTTATTCTTGATATTTCTTCAATGATTAATAAAGTAATCAGCGAACAGGATAAAATCGGAAGAGAAGAGCGTTCACAGATTCTCAAGAAGAAAGAAGCTTCGGTTGCACTTGTTGAGCAGAAAGAACTTTCCGCCGGCGCCGCAACCGATGATTTGAGAATGACGCTTAATAAGGAGCTGATTTCTTCGGCTGGTGTTGATGCCGTGCAGGCGGAAAGAGCCGCTTCTATACAGGCCGATTTGAAAGAATTGAAAAAAGCTGAAGCTCCGAGTCCAAAAGTTTCTTCACCTGTTCAGCAGGCAAAGGTTGTTGCTCCTGCAGAGAAAACAGTTTCGAAAAATGAAACTCCTTCAATTTCTGCCAATACGTCGCGGTCTCTATTTTCTGAACAGACAACGCCTGTCCGCGAATCAAGTGCGGTTGCCGCTGATGAAAATGTCAAAGAAGCCTTAAACGAGTTTAGAGATGAGCTACACAAAAATGTCAGCAGTGTGCTCAGTACCGGTGATGTTGATGAGCATATTAAAAAAGTCATTGGAATTGATTCTGAAGACATGAAGAAAGTTCAGCTTCTGGCGAATGTCGGAATTATGCAGGGCGCGGATTCTCTTTCGAGAATGATTGGCAAGCGCGTCGATATCGCAATACCTGAAGTTAGAATGCTTCCTATTGAAAAAATTCCTGCGTCTTTGGGTAAAGTTGATGATGTTTATGCCGGAATATATATGTCCCTTTCGGGAGATGTTCACGGCACAATTCTACTCAGTATGCCTAATGATTCAGTATGTTCGTTGATAGATGACTTGTACGGTTTTGATACCGGCAAGACTAAAGAAATAAATGATGATGCAGTATCAGCGCTGAAAGAAATTACAAATATTGTAGGGTCTTCTGTGGTTAATGCTTTCAGTGAAAAAACAGGCCTTGTTATCATGCCGAGCGTTCCGGCTATGGTTAATGATTATATTCAGTCTATACTTGATTCTATACTTGTTCTTCATAACATGAAGAACGACTATGCTCTCATAATGGACACGGTTTTCTATTACGAAGACGACAGAATTATGGCGAATCTTCTTATTCTTCCGGATTCTGAATCATTGAAAACATTGGTTTCGAACCTGAGGAATGAATGAATGAAAAACCTAAAATTAAGGTTTTAGTAGTCGATGATTCCGCATTAGTCCGCAGAATAATAACAGATGCACTGGAGCGTGATCCTGAGATTACAGTTGTTGGAAATGCCAATAACGGAAAGACTGCGGTTTTTAAGAGTTTTACGCTAGATCCTGACGTTATAACAATGGATATCGAGATGCCGATTATGAACGGACTCGAGGCTCTCAGGGAAATAATCAGGGTCAATCCGAAACCTGTCATAATGATGAGCGTCCTTACTCAATATGGTGCTGAAGTTACTTTCAAGGCTCTCGAATACGGCGCCGTTGATTTCGTTCCTAAACCTTCAAGCGTTCTTTCGATGTCTCCGGAAGAACTTTCCGCACAGCTTATTGCAAAAGTTAAAGCAGTTGCGAAGAGCGTCATACGTATAAGACCGTCGCGTTTCGAGAATGAGAAAGAATCTTCTGATAACAAAGATTCATTTAAATATGAAGCCCCTTTAAAAATGGATTCACTTTCTAAAGGCGGAAAGAGCGGCAAGCTTGTCGGAATAGGTGCTTCTACGGGCGGGCCGTCGGCACTTATGAAAGTTTTTTCATCATTTCCGGATAATTTTCCTGCGCCGGTACTTGTTGTTCAGCATATGCCGGAAGGCTTTACTAAAGCGTTTGCTGAAAGGCTTAATTCATCGTCCTCGCTTGAAGTTAAGGAAGCTGAAGATATGGACAAGGTGCTTCCGGGATGCGGATATATTGCGCCTGGTCATTCCCATATAATTCTTGAGAAAAGAGCGGGTGAATTCTTGATACGTTTAAGTAAATCAGAAAAAGTATCCGGGCACAGGCCTTCTATTGATGTAATGCTTTCTTCGATTGCCGAAAATTATACCAGTGAATTAATAGGTGTGATTATGACGGGAATGGGACGCGACGGAGCAGAAGGAATATCTAAAATACGCCAAAAGGGCGGATATACTGTTGCTCAGGATGAAGAAACAAGCGTCGTTTACGGAATGAACAGAGTAGCGGTTGAGCTCGGCGGTGTAGTCGATAAAGTGCCTTTGGAACAAATTTCCAAAAAAATTGTTGAACATTTATGATTCGTGTGATTTACTCTTAAGGCTAAAAGAATTTGTTGACAGACAGCGAAGGTTTTTGTTCTTAATATTAAGTTTAATTTGGGGTATTGAGATGGCCAGGATTTTGATTGTTGATGATGCGAAATTCATGAGAACCCTTGTGAAGGACGCTCTTGTGCCAAAAGGACATGAGATAGTAGGTGAAGCTGAAAACGGCAATATCGCTATCGAAATGTATAAAAAATTCAAACCAGACCTTGTAACCATGGATATAACAATGCGTGAAAAGGATGGAATTCAGGCTGCTGAAGAGATACTCCAAATGGATTCATCCGCAAAGATTATTATGGTTACGGCTCTTGGTCAGGAAAACCTTCTTACTAAAGCGATAAAACTCGGTGTAAAGGATTTTGTTGTTAAACCTTTTCCTCCTGAAAGATTGCAGAAAGCTGCCGAAAAAGCTCTGAACGGATGATTATCTGTTGAGATTTTTCTTTAACTTACCGACTATATAACGGAGGGCTCAGCTCTCCGTTATTTTTTTGGCCGGATATATGACAGAAGAAAAGAAAATACATGAAGAGCCCGAAGCTCAGACTGAATCCAAAGATTCATGCGTACTTCATATTTCCAATTTTGAAGGTCCGCTTGATCTTTTGTGGAATCTTATACGCAAGGCGAAAATTGACATTATGGAAGTGTCTATTTCGCAGATTACAGAGCAGTATATCCTGTATCTGAAGATGATGGAAAAGATGAATGTTTCTGTCGCCACCGATTTTATAATTATGGCGTCAGAGCTTACCTATTATAAATCAAAATCTCTTCTCCCGACAGGTGAGATGGATGATGAGTTTTTTATTCCGCCTCTGCCGCCTGAACTGGTTCAGAAACTTTTGGAATATAAGAAGTTTCAGAAAGCCGGCAGTTCGCTCCGCGAAATGTATGATCTTAACCAGGATTCATATTCGCGTTCATCGGACATATCGGAATTTATCGATTCTAAAGAATGGCATACGATGTCTCTTTATGATCTTCTTAACGCATTTGCCGGGATTTCCGGAAGAACGGAAAAGAAGGAAGAGCGGACGATTAAATTCGATGAAGTACTTGTCAGCGATAAGATCAAGCTTATTATTGATATGCTTCAGAATGCCGAGAGAATAGATTTCTTTTCGCTTTTTACTGAGGAGTCTACACGCGGCGAAATTATTGCCACTTTTCTCGCAATTCTTGAGTTGACGAAAATTCACAAGATAAAGATTATGCAAAGCAACAACTATGAGGATATTGCCGTGTTCAGGACATTTGAGCCGGGCAGTTATAATCCGGATGAATTTACTGTTACGAGTGTGAACATTTAAATGGATAATGAAATTTCAGAAAAAGAAGCAGAAACGTTAGAACTTTCTTCGGAAGAAACAGCGGAAGAAATTAAAGACGTTGATTTAAATTCGGCGTTTGAGGCTATTCTCTTTTTGTCAAATGAGCCTGTGCCGATTTCTTTTTTTGTTAAAAATTTTGAGATTGATGCCACTGAAGCAAAAATTATTCTCGATTCTCTTCTTGATGAATACGCTGAGCGTGACGGGGGAATAAAACTCGTCGAAATTTCCGGCGGTTTTCAGTTTGTAACAAATCCGAAGTGCGGATCAGTTGTAAGAAAGGTTCTCGGCTTCAAAAAAAAGGAGCCTCTTTCAAAAGGAATGCTTGAGACATTGTCGATTATATCATATAAACAGCCGATCGTACTCGCCGAAATTGATGAGCTTCGCGGAGTTTCATCCCGAATGATGGTTTCAAATCTCATGAAACGCAATTTGATAAAACCTGTCGGCCGCAAAGAGCTTCCAGGAAGACCTCTCGCTTACGGTACAACAGACGAGTTTCTCCGCCTTTTCGGTTTAACTCAGCTTTCCGATCTTCCGAAGCTTGTTGAAATCAAAGAATTTTCTTTTGATGAAACTGAAGAAGCTTAAAATCTTTTTTTATTGTTTTTTTTAAGCTTATTTCCTTTTATGGAAGCATGAAAAACACATTTAAGGTTGCTGTCGACGGACCTGCAGGTTCGGGGAAAAGCAGTATTTCAAAGCTTGCCGCACGCCGGCTTGGTATTAAATATATTGATTCAGGCGCCATTTACCGGGCGATAACCCTTTATTTTCTGGAAAAAAGCGGCGGTTCGTTTGATTCATGCGATGCTTCTCTTCTCGGTGATTCTTTCTCTATATCGCAGAAATTCACGGAAGACGGTACAACTTATACTTATCTCAATGAGAGAGATGTTAGTAATGACATCAGAAGCGAGACAGTTGTAAAGAATATCAGCAAGATTTCGGATAACCGCCAGATACGCGAATTTGTGAATTCTCTTCTTCGCAGATGGGCTGAAGAAGAATCTGTTATTATGGACGGAAGGGATATCGGGACTGTCGTTTTTCCTGACGCGGATGTTAAGCTTTATATTGATGCGTCTGCAGATGTCAGGGCTGACCGCAGGGTTAAAGAATATGCCTCTATGGGAAAAACTGTTGACGTAAATGATATAAAAAATCAGATAATCATACGCGATGATCAGGATCGCTCTCGAGGTTTCGGGGCTCTCAAGCAGGCTGATGATGCGGTTTATGTTGATACTTCCTTTTTGACAAAAGACGAAGTTCTTGAAAAGATCGTTCAGATTATAAAAGATAATGCTAAAGGTATCTAAGGTGATTTTATGACAGAGGCTAATAAACGGTTCGATGACAGTATGACAATGGAAGAGCTTTTGAATTCCACACCGTCAATCGAGCAGGGAAAGATTGTTCAGGGAGAAGTTGTTTCAGTTGATTCTAAGTTCGCCTATCTTAATATAGGCGGAAAAGTAGAAGGAAAAGTCTTTTTGAATGAGTTTGATAAAGCTCCCGAGCAAGGTGAAAAGCACGATGTTTTGATTAAATCTTCGAGACTCAGCGAAGGAATGTATCAGCTCTCAAAGAGAGCTGTTGTTCAGATTGAAAAATGGAAAAATTTTGAAACATGGGCTTCTGCCGGAAACGAAAGAGTATCAGGAAAACTGATAAAGAAACTTCCGAACGGTGCGGTTGTTGAGTTTGACGGTGTAACCGGATTTCTTCCAATCAAAGAAGCCGGAGATATAAGAATTAAGGAAGATGATTCTTTCAGCCGTTCTTATGATTTTAAGGTTATTCAAATTGATCTTAAAAAGAAAAATGTAATTCTTTCCCGCAAAATGGTAGTTGATGAAATAAAAGAGAAAGCATGGTCCGAGATTTCTTCAAAGTACAAGGAAGGAGATGTTGTCTCCGGAACTGTTGTAAGTTTTGCCGACTTCGGAACTTTCGTTAGCATAAACGGATATGAGGCTCTTCTCCACAATAATGACCTTTCATGGAGTAAGGGAGTTAAAAGAAAGAACATACTTAAGATCGGTGACAAGGGAGAGTTTAAGATTCTTTCCATTGATCTTGAAAACAGAAAGATCGCACTTGGAATCAAACAGATGACGGCTGATCCTTGGGAGACGATCGACAAGAAATACAGACCCGGAGATAAAGTAAAGGGAGCAGTAACCACTGTAACCAGTTTCGGAATATTCGCCGAGATCGAAAACGGAATAGAAGGTCTTGTCAGCTCCGGTGAGATTTCGTGGATGAAGAAAATTGTTAATCCTAAAGAGCTTTATAAGAAGGATGATGTTGTCAGTGCGGTAATCACTGATATTAACAAGGCAGACCGCCGTATTTCTTTGAGCATCAAACAGGCGGAAGTGAATCCGTTTGTTGATTATCTTTCAAAGAATCGTGTAGGTTCTATTGTTGATTCAAAAGTTGCGCGTATTGCTCCTTTTGGTCTTTTTGTGAATCTTGCAAACGATATTGACGCACTTGTTCATGTATCCGATATTTCATGGGATGATGAAAAAGTTGATCTTTCTTCAAAATTTAAACCGGGTGATTCTTTAAAGGTTAAAATTCTTTCCGCAAATTCCGATGAGATGAAGATTTCATGCGGCATAAAACAGCTTACCCGTTCGCCATGGGAAGATGTTAAAGAAAAATTTCCGCCGCGTTCAAAGGTGAGCGGAACGGTTTCAAGCATCACTTCTTTCGGCGTATTCGTAAAACTTGATGATAAAGTTGAAGGACTTGTTCATCTTTCGGAACTTTCCCGCAATAAAATAGAAGATGTAAATTCTGTTTTTAAGATAGGAGATTCCGTTAATGCGGTTGTTCTTGATGTCGATGTCGATAAAAAGAAAATATCTCTCAGCATTAAGGGCTTTGACATTATGTCCGAAAAAGAAGAGCTTTCAAAAGTTATGGGCGGCAGCACCTCAAATACTGCCAGCATTGCCGATCTTTTGAAAAATAAGATGGAAAAAGCAAACTAACGGAGTTAAAAAATGATTAATAAACTCGAAATAAAAAGAGACGCAATTGAAAAATTTCTGATGCGTGTTAAGGATTCGATTAAAAAACATAAAAAAGCTGCTATCGCTGTTGTATGCACTATTGTTCTTCTTTCCGCAGCTGCAATAGTTGGTGCAGTATTGCATCAGAAGTCTGTGGATGATTCTCTTGCGGAGTATGCAAAAATTTCCGATGATTTTGATGATTCTGTGAGAAAGATATCTGAAGAGATTCCGCGCACTATGGAAAACTATGATTTATTAAATTCTAAGATAAATGAGCTTAAGGCTGATACTGCGGCTAAAATTGTAAAGTTGAAGGAAAAAAGCAAATTCGGATATATAGCACGCGATGGTTATTATCTTGCAGGCGGTTATTATCTGGAGGCAGAAAAGAATGATGAGGCTATTAAGTATTTTGAGCTTTTTATAAAAGAAAATCCTGAATCAGAACTCGCTCCTCTTGCGCTTTTCTCAATAGGTGTATGTAATGAAAATACAGGTAATATCGATAAGGCTCTTGAAATTTATTTGTCGATTGAGAAGAAATATCCAAATGGAAAATTCAATGCACGTAATCTGTATGATATAGGAAGAATGTACCAGAAAAAAGGTGATTTAGCTAAGGCGAAAGAGTATTATGAAAAGTTAAAAGTTCAGCATACAAATACTCTGCATTCAGACTACGCCACTGCGAGACTGATGCTTCTGAATACCAAACCTGAAGAAGTTCCTGCGAAAAAATAAATTTTACAGTATTCTGAATATATTAAAAAATCCGCGAAAGCGGATTTTTTGTGTCTTAGAATCATAATTTAGTTCTTGAAATAAAACTGATAGTAGTTCATAAACAGACGTTTCGAATAATCATAGGAGATTTTATGAAGAAATTATTTGTTGCCGTTCTTTGTATTTTTGCTTCAGTTGCATTGAGTGCAAAGCCTGATAAAAAAGCTGCGGAAAAAGCCGTTACAAGCTTTTTAGAGAGTGTAAAAAAGGGTGATTTTCTTAAAGCCGGCGGATTTATCGAGGGCGGTTTTGATGTTGAGGATCAATATGCGGCGTTTGTACCTGTGATGAGAATAATCACTGCTCAGATCACTTATAAGATTATATCATCAAGCGTCTCAGAAAATGGAGATGTAGTTGTTAAAACGAAAATATCCGCTCCTGACATGCCTAAATTTATGCTTGCAATGGAAACTGAATTTTCTTCAGAGAAAGTTCAGGAAGCAGTTGATAATGTCAAGTCGGAGAAAGAAAAAGATGCATTGGTTGCCAAACTTATGGCGGATTTTATAACCAAATCGGTTGCTGATAAAAAGCATGCAAGAGTTGAGACTGATGTTGATATTTCAGTTTCTGAAAAGGACGGTAAATGGATTCTTAACGGTTCGGATGAACTTGCAAGCGGTATTATTGGTCAGATGGATAAATATACCGAGAAACAGGATGCTCCTGATGTTCCGGAAACCGATGAAGGTGAAGCTGATGATTCAGATATGCCTCAAATTGAAGAAGCTGAATAATACCAATCTGCCTCAATGAAAGTTGTGATTGTTTCAGATTCGCATGGAAACAAAAAGACTTTTGAACGGATAATTGCCGAATCCCCGCCGGATATTCTGATATTCTGCGGGGACGGTTTTTCCGATATCCCATCTGATTTTTCCGGAAAACTTTATGCCGTCCGCGGAAATACCGATAACGTGTATGCTGATAACGAAATAAGTTTATGTATATCAAATATAAATATTTTTATTACTCATGGGGAAGGCTATTCCGTTAAAAGCGGACTTGATCATCTTCGATTGAGAGCAAAATCAATGAATGCAGATGTTGTTTTTTTCGGACATACTCATGAACAGGTTCATTATATACACGGGGGAATTCGGTTAGTTAATCCAGGAAGCCTTTTTAACGGTTATTATGCAGAATGGGATAACTTTCCGGAAGGTGATTTGGTTTTAAAAAGATATCATGCTGAATAATGAGGTGTTTTTCTTAGTAGAGTTGTTTTGATTTCAGAAGATCCTATAGAAAAATATATTCTTCCTGTTTCAAGGTTTGCCGGGTGGTTTTCGTGAGTTTCTGATTCAATTTTTTCGTTATGAAAAGAATCGTTTTTAGCCTGAAAAGAGATCAATGAGGTTTTTTTCATAAGTCACCCGAAGTTTATTGGATACATTCTTGTCCGGAGTCTTTATTTGTCTACTTGTTTATCAGGTGATGTAAAAAATCTTTTGTTTGTGATTGACTTTTTTGCTTCAAATTATGCAATTGCTAAAAAGAAAAATTCTGGTTTTTTATGAATACAAAAAAAAATACTTTCATGCTCCTTTTACTTCTGCTTCCTGCGTTTCTTTCCGCAAAGTTTACGTTCACGACAGTAAGTGATGTTGTCGATGAAGTTAAGAAGAAATATGCCTCATTTGAAGGAATGAGCGCGGATTTCGTTATAGAAAGTGAAAAGGGTGGTAAAAAAACCGTTCGAAGCGGAACTATAAAAACAAAATTTCCTAATTATCTGCTGGTTGATTTTTTCAGCCCTGCCGGACAGAAGCTTGTTTCTGACGGACGCGTAATGTGGCTTTATATTCCGAGTTTAAATGTTGTTGCAGAGCAGGATTTGAAGGATGACGAAAGCGGTATTTTTTCGTCAAATTCAAGGACTGGTCTTCAGAGACTATTTAAGAAATATCATTATAAGTTTGCCCAGAAAGAACAGCCTTTTACAGATAAAGACGGCAAGAAATATTATTTGATCCATCTTCAGCAGAAAGAGAGCCGAAGCGGTTTTAAGACTATGAATATCTGGATTGATGAAAATTATCTGATTACCAGAGCTGAAGGTGTCACTTCGGCCGGAAAAACAGTTAAAATACGTTTTTCAAAGATTGATACAGGAAAAGATTTTCCAAAGGGAATTTTCAAAATGGATAAACCGGCGAATGCAAGGGTAATAAAGAACCCTATGCTGTCGGAGGAGTAGAAAGTGGATAGTATAGGTGAAAAGCTAAAATCAACGCGCGAAGCACGGAAGCTGAGTCTTTCCGATGTTACCAAAGATACGAATATCGCGCCTACATATCTCGAAGCTTTGGAAAATGAGGATTTCGATTATTTTCCAAGTGAAACCTATGCGATGGGTTTTTTGAGAAATTATGCAGATTATCTCAGACTTGATTCTGAGTCTATGGTTCAGGCATATAAAGGATTTAAAATAGGAGAGAGCGTAACTCCTCTTGAAGAACTTACCAAGCCTACCGGCAAGATGACTTCTATTAATTTCGGTGTTCCTTCTCTTGGAGGAGCAAAAAGAGGAATTTTTGTTGTTATTGGTTGCGCACTTGCTATTGTTCTTTTTTTCATTCTGTTTAACTTCATTTCAAACGGTGTAGATACTTCTGCGGAAGGCTCCATTGATGATTTAAAAAGTGAATACACATCAAAAGGGAAAACTGCCGATTTTGAAAATCTTCTGGCTCTCAAACTTTCGAATGACAAGGGAATGATTCTTGCTTCAAAAGATGAAGCGGTTCAGTTTATTGTAGGATCCAAAGAGTGTTATTTTCTTGTTAAGCAGATAAATGCAAATTCTGTTGATATTCAGACTCATCCTGAAAAAACAAATTATACACTGAATCTTGATCAGGCTTCAAAAATTGTTTTTCCCGGAGCAAACAGAGATGTTTCCATTACGTTAAAGGCATTAGCCGGAAACAGAGGAAAATTTCTGATAGAGCTTTCAGGTGCTGCAGATTCTGCAGTTGATCAGTCAAATGCTTCTGATTCTGATTCGCCTCAGGTTACTGCTCAGGATGACCGCAATCTCAAAATTACTTTTGATGCCGAATTCCTTGAGAATACATATCTTGAACTCTATCTTGACGGACAGCAGAGAATTTCCGGTCTTGTACGTCAGGGGAGAAAAGAGAGATGGGAAGCTTCAAATGCCATTCAGGTTAAAATCGGAAATGCAGGCGGCGTGAAGGTTAAGATTAATGATAAGGATTTTGTTTTTGGCGGAAAAGGAACAGTTGCCTCAAAGACAATAAAGTGGGAAAAAGATCCTGCTAATCCGAATAAATATACCATTTCAATTAAAGATTGGAAGTGAGCCTGACATATCACATAATTTCACTAGGCTGTTCTAAGAATCAGGTTGATTCTGAAAGACTTAACGCCGCTTTGATTGAGAACGGGTTTGTACAATCGGAAGACATAGAGTCTTCCGATTTTGTTGTTATAAACACATGCGGATTCATTCAGTCAGCGAAAGAAGAGTCCATCGCCGTTATACTCGATTCACTTGAGTTAAAACTCTCAGGTGCTAAAATTGCTGTTCTCGGCTGTCTTTCGGAACGGTATAAAAAAGATATTCTTGCTGATATTCCGGAAATTGATCTTGTTTACGGATTGTATGATGACGGATTTATTCCGGCAGTTAAGAGTCTATTTGCAATAACAGAAAAATTTATACAAACAGAAAAACGCATTCCTCTTGAATTAGGATTGCCGTATGAATATATTAAAATCGCAGAAGGCTGTTCTAACAGATGCAGTTTCTGCGCGATTCCGATAATTCGCGGAGACCATTCGTCTTTTTCTCCGGATAGTATTTATTCCGATGCAATGGAAGCCGCTTCACGCGGAGCGAAGGAACTTATCATTGTCGCACAGGATATAGCTTCATATTCCTTCGGTTCATCTGACCTTTGTTCGATAGTTGATAAAATTTCCGGGATTAAATCGGTTGAATGGATACGTCTCATGTATATTCATCCGGATCATTTGTCTGATAAAATAATTAAACTTATTGCTTCAAATGAAAAAGTCGTTAAGTATATAGATATTCCTTTTCAGCATGCTTCCGAGAAAATATTGCGTTCAATGAACCGTAAGGGAAGTTCTGATAAGTATCTTGAACTTGTTGATCGTCTTAGATCTGAAGTAAACGGAATTAAAATCCGTTCTACATTTATGGTCGGTTATCCGGGAGAAACGGATGAAGATTATAATGAATTGCTGGATTTTATGAAGAAAGCCCGCATTGATAAGGCAGGTGCTTTTATGTTTTCGCCGGAGGAAAATACGCCCGCAGCGGAATTGGCAGACAATCCTACGAAAATTAAAAAACGCCGTTTCGAGAAATTAATGAAGCTTCAACAGGAAATATCGCGTGATTCACTTTTAAAAATGGTGGGTCAGAAGGTAAAAATTCTTGTAGAAGAAAAATTGGATGAATTCCATTATGCCGGAAGAACAGAATATGATGCGCCGGAAGTTGACGGAGTTTTTTACTTAACTGATGAAAAAAATAAAGTAAAAATTAACGACTTCTGTGAAGCTGTTATAACTGATTCTACCGAGTACGATTTAATTGGTGAATATTATGATTCCTAATCTTATTTCTCTTCTTAGAATATTTCTAATGCCGTTATTTCTATATCTGATTTTTCAGCCAGAAAGATCTATGAAGTTTGCCGCGCTGATAGTTTTCAGCATTGCTTCGCTCACTGATTTTTTTGACGGTTGGAGCGCGCGCAAGCTTAAGCAGGAGTCCGAATTGGGGAAATTTCTTGATCCGCTTGCAGACAAAGTTCTGGTAATTTCGACTTTGGTTGCGTTTCTTCTGATAGATTATCTGATTCCTTTGTGGATGATAATTGTTATTATAGGACGTGATGTACTTGTGACTGTTATGCGTTACGTTGCCGTAAAGAAGGGGATGTCTATAAGAACTTCTCGTTTCGGTAAAATTAAAACAGCTTTTCAGATGATTTCAATACTGGTCATCATTATGATATTTATAGTACGCGGATCAAACATGACGATACCGGAAGAAATAATGAAAGGACACTATATGTCTCTTGTTCCGGCTTGGTCCGTTACTATTTCGGATATGCATGATAAGTGGCTCATTGCCGGGCCTTATTGGCTGATGCTTGTAGTCACAATTCTGACTGCCTGGTCAGGGATTCGTTATCTTGTATTCAACTGGCGTGTTCTTCTTCCGCCTTATAAAGGAAAAGATAAATGAAGACTATTGCTAGATTTTTTTACAGCGGTTTT
Source organism: Spirochaetota bacterium (assembly GCA_029554345.1). GTDB lineage: Bacteria > Spirochaetota > UBA4802 > UBA4802 > JAFGJZ01 > JAKJGA01. The sequence continues at coordinate 22,469 of JAKPJF010000193.1, forward strand.
TTTTCCGGTTATTCCCCATGCGCTCCTGGAACATTCGGGTCAATCGTAGGCTTTGTTTTATTTTTTGCAGAGAATTATTTTTTTCCGGTACAGGCTTATTGGATAAACGCAGTGATATGTTTTATTTTGATTTATCCTTCCATAAGACTCGGAGATTTTGCGGAGAAGGATTTGAAGTCCAAAGATCCGCAGGTTGTTGTTCTTGATGAAATATTCGGATATTTCGTTTCAGTATTATTTATTCCTTATTCGCTTAAAGCCGCGCTCGCTGCGCTTGTTCTTTTCAGAATTTTTGACATATTAAAACCTTTTCCAATAAATAAAATTCAGAAGCTCAAAGGCGGATTGGGAATATTTATGGATGATATTCTTGCCGGTGTAATGGCCAATGTTATTGTAAGGGTATTAATTTTTGCAGGAATTCTATGATAGACGGGCATTTTTTTAATTTTAATAAACTTGATTATGTAAAAAAAAAGAAATCGGGATGTATTCTCTGTTCATTGATTGATAAAACAACGGATTCTCCCGATTTGGAAATATATAGAAGTCTTTTGTCTGCCGTATCAATGAATCTGTATCCGTATAATTCAGGACACATTATGATTTATCCTTTAAGGCATATTGAGTCGATATGCGATCTTTCTGAAGAAGAAGAAGCATCTGATATTCATAGGCTTAGTGCGGCTTCAGTCAGGATTCTTACGGATGAACTTAGTCCAACAGGATTTAATATCGGATATAATATCGGTGAAAATTCAGGTGCGAGCATCAAGCATCTTCATCTGCATATAGTTCCGCGTTATAATAATGAATTAGGATTTGCAGAGGTTATTGCCGGGAAAAGGGTAGTTGTTGTAGAGCCGGTTTCTCTTTTGGATTCATTGCGCGTAAAATACGCGCAGTTGTAAATTAGTTTTCTGATTGTGTGATGCAGCTTCCGTTGAATACCGCGCCTTTTTCGATAAAAATTTCAGGTGTTACGATATCACCGTGAGTCTCGCTTTTCTTGTAAAGCTCAACAAGTTTGTCTGCTTTGACTTTGCCGTTAAGTTTGCCGTTGATAGCGATTGAACTAACTTTAACGTCGGCACTGACGCTTGCTTCCTGCCCGATTATAAGGTGACCGTCTGATTCGATTTTACCGGAAAAACTGCCCTTTATCTTAAGGGAGTTTTTAAAAACCAAACGTCCCTTGAATTCGATATCTTCGGCAATGACGGTATTTATTTTATTTTCGTCTTCTATAATTTCTTTTACTTCGGTCATTTGTCACCTTCCACGGAAATTCTAATATGCCGTACGCGTGTGTCAAGAATATTTGAAAACAATGATTATACCTTTCTTGCAACAAGCTGAACGGTATGACGGCTTTTTTCTTCAAGAATTATTTCTTTGCTTTGAGATACTCTATCGATCGTTTCCTGATCGTAATGACGTATTGTTATCAGTTCAAGCCCGGTATTGTATTTTACGGTAAATTTTGACTCGAGCGTATCAATAATTTTAGCGAGCTTTCTTTCATCGTGATCAATGCTTACTGAAAAACTTAGTGCGGTATTCTGCATCACATTGACTTTTACGCGCAGATCAGAAAAAATCTGAAATATATCACGGAGATTTTCTTCGATTATGAAAGAAAAGTCTTTTGGTGAAATGGTAATCAAAGTTTGATTTACCTTGAAGATGAATGATGGAATCGGATTTTTTACTGTACAGTCTTTAACCGTAGTTCCTTCTGCAGAAGGATTGACGAATGATTTTACATAAAGAGGTATGTTTTTGTTTTGAAGAGGCTTGATGGTTTTCGGGTGAATGACGCTTGCACCGTAATAGGCAAGCTCTATGGCATCATAATATGTTAAAAGATCAATCTTGACCGTATTGGCAAAATACTTAGGGTCTGCATTGAGTACTCCCGGTACATCTTTCCATATTGTGACCTCGTCGGCGTCAAGACAGTATGCGAAGATGGCTGCAGAATAATCTGATCCTTCCCGTCCGAGAGTTGTCGAAAGATTTTCGAGTGTTGAACCTATAAAACCTTGAGTTAGATATATTTTACACTTAGAAAAACTAATTTCAGAAGTGCAGTTCAGAGTTGTCTGATTCCATAATATTTTGGCATCTCGGTAAGTATTGTCGGTTTTAATAAGACTTCTCGCATCGACCCACTGGTTTTCGACACCAGCCTGGTTCATGTATTCGCTTACAATAATTGTCGAAATAACTTCTCCAAGGCAGACAATCTGGTCATATTCATAATCATAATTTTCTGAAGGCTTAACCGATAATGATTCATTCAATTCATGGAAAACATGATCCACTTTTTTATAAGCTTCATGGTCTCTGTTTGCGAAAAGCCCGTCCATTATACTGTAATGGAAATTTCTCATTTCTTCTATCAGAGAATCTTTTTCTTTTTTAGAGTCCATATATGAATTGAGAAGTGCTTCGAGTGCATTTGTCGTTTTGCCCATTGCGGATACTACAATTGCGATATTGTCTTTCGGGAAAAGTTTCAATATTTGAACGACGTTTTTTACGGCTTCTGCATCTTTTACTGAAGCTCCGCCGAATTTGAAAATTCTTGTCATTTTTTATCCTCCGAAGTGAGTTTAATTTTGCCTTTTATATAAGTTATAAACTGATTTGCGCTTCTTCCGCTTCTTCCTTTCTGCTCAAGAGCCCATTGGACTGCAGAGCGTTTCATTTCATCATCGAAACAAATTCCGTGTTTTTCGGCAATTCTTTCTGCGATTGAAAGAAATTCGTTCTGATCCGGCGGAAGAAAAAGAAGAGTAATTCCGAATCTGTCGGATAGAGAAATTTTTTCATTATCTGTATCCTGATCGAAAATGTCGTATGTTCCTGTGAGAGCTTTTTCGCTTACCATATGACGTCTGTTTGATGTTGCATATATTGCGGTATTTGCAGGTTTTTCGGAAGCGCATCCTTCCAAAACCGATTTGAATTCCGTGAAAGAATGTTCATTTTCATCGAAAGAAATATCATCAATGAATAAAATGAATTTAAGTCCGCGGTCAGCAAGTTTATTGAAAAGTCTTTCAATTCCGAGAATATTTTTTTTGGAAACTTCAATCAATTTTAATCCGTCTTTTGCAAAATGATTTGCAGCAGCTTTTATCATTGAAGACTTTCCGCATCCGCGGCTACCCGCAAGAAGAATGTTGTTTGCGGGATTGCCGTATAAAAGAATTTCAGTATTTTCTATTATGATATTTTTATAATCGTCGTATCCTTCAAGGTCAGAGAAAGTTATTTTATCGAAAGAATAAATTGGAAGAACTTCCGTTCCGTTCCATTTGAAAAAATGACTTTCTGAAAATATTCCGCAGCCTCGGTTTCTCCAGATTTTTTCGAGGTGGTCAAGAATTTCTTTTTCATCTGCTTCAACTTTCGGAAAACGCAGATTAAAAAGAGGGTGAAGTGTTTTTTCTTTATCTGCGGGTTCGGTATTGACCGGATTATTTTTAAGTAATGATAAAATGAGTTTGATGTCATTTTCAGCGACAAGGCGGATTTCAACTGGTATATTTTCTCCCTTTTCACATAGAAGTGAAAAAGCATTTTCGCTTTTTGTCAGAAGGTTAATGACTGTCAAACTGGTTTCATTGCAGAGGATTTCAGCAATTCTTGAAATATGCAATGGCGTCTTTTTGCGGTCGTAAAGAAATGACTCATGGAGCTGTTTTAATTCAGAAAAGAAGGGTATCGAGAAGATGTCTTTAAAAAGGACAATTCTGTCAAACGGCATTATGGCTGAAGATGCTCCAATAATTTAAAAATCATATTAGAGGCTATTTTTGCAATAAAATTGTCAAGCGCAAAGACCGGCTTTTTTTTAAATTGTTGAAAAATTTGCCGGTCTTTTTACAATAATCAAACGGGGGCGATGATGGAATATTTTAATAACCTCAATGAATTCTTCAGAGCAAGATCGCTGAAATTTTCGAATAAGATTCTTTTCGATGAAACAATAACTTACGGTGAAGCTTATAATCTCGCATTACGCCGAGCGGCATTTTTGCGTAAAAAGAAATTAGCAAAATGTGATGTTGTCGCGATTTTGGCGGAAAATTCTGCAGAGTGGGTGATAACTTATATGGCGATAACTCTTTGCGGGTGCGTTGCTCTTCCGCTGGATACGAATCTTTCGGAGAAAGACTATGTCCGCATGACGAAAACCGTTAAAGCGAAGGCAGCTTTTATTTCTCCGGTTTATAAGAATAAGCTCCACGGATTTCCATTGTTTGAAATATCTCTGGATAAAAATATCGAGAAGAAGCAGTATATTTCAGATGTTCAGATAACTCCGGATGACCCTGCGACTTATTCCTTTACATCCGGAACCACGGGTGATCCGAAAATAGTTGTTCTGTCCCATGGGAACATTTTCAGAAGTTCGATTTCATGCCTGAATTATCTTGGCATCAATGAAGAGGATAAGTTTCTCTGCATTCTTCCTCTTTTCCACTCATACGCTTTTATGGCTAATTTCGGAGGACCGTTCAACGTTGGGGCTTCATTTTACTTTCTGCGCTCTTTGAAAGGCATTGATATAATAAAAACCCTCGGTGAACACGAGTTTACTATTTTTCCGGCTGCACCTCAGCTCTGGGAAATATTTATGGATACGATCATTAACAAGGCGCGTGAATCTTCAAAATTCAAGTATGCCATACTGATGTTCTTTTTGACTTTTCAACCATTATTTAAGTATACCGGACTGGGTTTTATTCCGAAAATTGTTTTCCGTCCGATAAGAAAAATTTTCGGGAAAAAAATGAAATATTTTATAAGCGGCGGTGCGCCCCTGAAGAAGAAATATTTCCGTTACTACAAGAGAATCGGTCTTCAGATTGTTGAAGGTTACGGTCTTACTGAAACGAACGGACCCATCGCTATTTCTCATCCGAAGAAAAACAAGGAAGGTTCGGTCGGACCTGTGATGAATGGAAATATTCCAAAACTTAAAAATCAGAATAAAGAAGGAATCGGAGAAATATGGCTGAAAGGAATTTCGGTCATGAACGGTTATTATAAAAATGACAAAGCTAATAAAGAATGTTTCGATTCGGAAGGTTATTATAATACAGGAGATATCGGGAAAATTGATAAAGACGGTTATCTCTTTATTACAGGAAGATCAAAAAGTACAATTGTTCTTGATTCCGGTAAAAATGTTTATCCGGCTGAACTTGAGGCGCACTATAAGCGTTCTTCACTGATAGAAGAAATTTGCGTTTTCGGAAGAAGAATAGCCGGCAGAGAAACAGTGTGCGCCGCGATCGTTCCGCGTAAAAAAAATGCTGACAGTTTTGCTTTAATAAAAAAAGAACTGGCATCTCTCAGCAAGGGACTTCCTTCATATAAAACTATTTCAAACTTCTCACTGTCTTTTGATCCGCTGCCGAAAAACACAACACGTAAGATTCTGGTACACGAGGTTATCCGCCTTGTTGAAAGCGGAAAGTTTATGACTTCCGAAAATGATACAGTTGAAACAAAAATTCTTTTTGTGCCTGAGAATACAAAGGAGGAACTTGTTGCCGAAGTTCTAAAAAAGAGACAGAAGCTTAAGGAAATAAAATCGAATGATACTCTTTCTGATCTTGGTCTTGATTCTCTTGGCGTAATTGATTTTGCTTCTTTCTGTGAAGAAAAATTCGGAATCCGTGTGAATGCTGATAAAATCAGATCTGCGGATACTGCAGAAAATCTGATAAAAATGATTGCTTCTTTCCCTGAAGGATCTTCCGTGAGCATAGATGAAAAAATTCTGAAAACACCGATAAAGCATAAGGCTAAGATGTTTCCGAATCCTGTTGTTTCATTTGCTTTCTGGAAGATAAAGAAAATTGCAAGAATATTCTGGAAAGCTGAATTGTCGGGTTTTAGTGAAGCTGATTTTGAAAACAGCATTATAGTTGCGAATCATTCGTCAAATCTCGACAGCCTAGTGATGCTTTCTCTCATGCCGAAAAATATCAGACGCAGGATCTGGGTCATAAGCAAGAAGGAATTGCGTTTTATAAAATATCTTTTTCCGGGATCAAACGGACTCTTCGTCGATAGAGGCGGTGATATTATTCCTGCAATGAAAGCCGGAGCTGATATACTCAGAGGAGGCGCATCTCTTCTGATTTTCCCTGAAGGAACAAGAAGTTCATACGGGGTTTTGGGGAAATTCAAGATCGGTGCAGCATATTTATCTAAAAATATTTCCAAAACTGTTATTCCTGCAGTTATCAAAGGAAGTTCGGAAATATGGCCGAGAGAAAAAATGTTTCCAAGATTTTTCTGCGGAAAGAAGATGACCATAAAATTTCTTGCGCCGGTTAAACCTGAAAAATATAAGGATGTAGAATCTTTAAATTCTGCGCTTGAAAAAATGATTGCTGATGAATTAACAAAAGAATTAGGACAGAAAAATGAAAAGAATTCCCGTAAAAAACCTGTTGAACTCAAAAGAAGAAATAAACCAGTTAAGAGTGTGCGGCTGGATAAGAACAAAAAGAGAAGGTAAGGGAATTTGCTTTGCAGAGGTTAATGACGGTTCTTCCCAGAAGAACATTCAGCTGGTCGTTGAGGAAAATGCCGACGGGTATGCTGATTTTTTGAAATGCGGAACTGGAAGTTCCGTATCGGCTCTTGGTTCTCTTGTAAAATCTCCGGCAGCCGGACAGGCTTATGAAGTTAAGGTTTCATCAATTGAAATATTGGGGGATGCTCCTGCTGATACTTATCCGCTTCAGAAGAAGCGGCACTCTTTTGAATTCCTTCGCGAGATCGCGCATCTGCGCCCGAGAACTAATACTTTCGGTGCGGTTTTCCGTGTCAGAAATTCGCTTGCAGCTGCCGTTCACTCATTTTTTCAGCAGAATGATTTTTACTGGATTCATACACCGATAATTACCGCAAGCGACTGCGAGGGCGCAGGCGAGATGTTTCGGGTTACGACACTTGACATGAAAAATCCTCCTTTTAAAGACGGAAGAATTAATTTTGAAGATGATTTTTTCGGCAGGGAATCGCATCTGACGGTAAGCGGTCAGCTGGAAGGAGAACTCTTTGCTACCGCTCTAGGGAAAATATATACATTCGGTCCGACATTCAGGGCTGAAAATTCCAACACATCGCGTCATCTTGCCGAATTCTGGATGATTGAACCTGAAGCGGCATTTTCAACACTTGAAGACAATGCTGATTTGGCTGAAGATTTTCTGAAGTATATTTTTAAATACGTTTTGGATAACAATCCGGACGAGATGAAGTTTTTTGATGATTTTGTTCAGAAGGGCGTTATTAACCGCCTCGAAAAAATCGCGTCATCATCATTTGAACGGCTGAGTTATACCGATGCGGTTAAAATACTTGAGACTTCCGGTGAATCTTTTGATTATCCGGTTAAATGGGGAATAGATCTCCAGAGTGAACATGAGAGATATCTTACAGAGAAGAAGTTTTCTGTGCCGGTTATCGTTACCGATTACCCTAAAGAAATAAAAGCTTTTTACATGCGGCTCAATGATGATCAGAAGACAGTCAGGGCAATGGATGTTCTTGTAGCCGGTGTCGGTGAAATTATCGGCGGAAGCGAGAGAGAGTACAGGCTTGATGTTCTTGAAAAAAGAATGAAAGAAATGAATCTTGACCCTGCTGATTACTGGTGGTATCTGGATACCCGCAGGTTCGGATCAGTTCCGCACTCCGGATTCGGTCTTGGTTTTGAGCGGGCTATGCTTTTTATTACGGGAATGCAGAATATCCGTGATGTTATTCCGTTTCCGCGCACACCTGGAAACGCATTATTTTAGATGGAGGTTTTATGAAAATTGCAATAGCATCGGATCACGCAGGGTTTAAATTAAAAGAACTTATTAAAAAAACTTTTGCCGATATTAATTTTGAGGACTTCGGCTGTTTTTCCGAAGAGTCAGCAGATTATCCGGATTTTATTCCAAAAGCCGCCCGTGCAGTACGTGACGGAAAGGCTGAAAAAGGAATAGCAATCTGCGGAAGCGGAATAGGCGCATCGATCACGGCAAACAAGGTTAAGGGAATACGCGCTTCTTTATGCTTCAATGAATTTATGGCGGAAATGACGCGCCGACACAATGATTCTAATGTTCTGGTTCTGGGCGCACGCATAACCGGAGATGATCTTTCCCTTGCCATTGTAAAGAGATGGCTTGATTCGCCGTATGACGGCGGAAGGCATCAGCGCAGGGTCGATAAGATTTCGGCTCTTGAAAAAGAGGAGTGCTGAGTTTGAAAAAAATATTCGGATTCGTTTTTATATTTTCGGCGCTTGTTATTTTCGCGTCGGATATCCGTACCGGCGGAACATTGCGTTTCAGCGCCGAAGGAGCTTCTTTTTTCAACATTGATAAAAAGAAAGACGTTCACGGACAAACCGAATACCGAATATCTGATCTCTCATATAAAGAAAGCGCCACTTCCGGCTTGTCCGATTTGGTTATATCATTTAATAATGATAAATTTCATCTGGATGATACGCGCAGATACAGGATAAAGAATACAGTTTTTAATCATGTGAAAGGGAAAGGTTCTCTCGGCGGAGGATCTGCTTTCTTTTCAAGAAAAGATGACCGTGTTGATATAGTTTCGTCAAAAGGTCTATGGCTTGCCAATTCTGAAGATTTGGGTTCATTTTCGATTGAATTCAGAATTAATCCGGCCAGTTTAAAAGACGCAGTTATCTTTTCGCGTGTTGGATTGAACACGGGCATTAAAAACGGAATTGAAATCAGGCTCGAAAAAGGCAGAATAACCGCTTATTTTTATAAAGTGTTCAGTGATTCGCAGGGCCGTAGAATCGACACAGCTCTCACGAAGGGACCGAACATACAGGTCGGAAAATGGCATCATTATTTTCTTTCTTTCGACAGGCTGACCGGCAAGCTTTCACATCTTATCGGCGAAAACGAATATGATTACAAGTTTATGACAGAGAAGGGAGTTCCGTCTTCCGACGTGATGATTCCTTCTTTTGCCGACGGAGACGCGCCGATTGCAAGAATCGGTAAGGGATTTTCTGGATTATTGGATGAATTCCGGATTAATTATCTTTCATATGAAGACGCAAGAAGTCAGACAGATATCGCGAGTAAAAATTACCGCGATGTTAAGCTTATCGGGCGTACACCTGTGAACCGTGAAGGTATCATATCAAGCAATGTTTACCAGTTTGAATTTACCGGAACTATGATTAAAAATTTTAAATGGGATGGCATTTTTCCGCCGAAGACTTTTCTCAGATGTGAAATACGAATGTCTGATAAATATTTTGACGCGGACGATTCTGAGCCGAAATGGTTTAAGATCGACAACAATCAAAGAAATATTTATCTTGCGAGAACCGAAGACGGATATCTTCGCGGAAAGTATTTTCAGTGGCGGGCAAGACTGATTGCAACGCCTGAGGGTGAGGAGTCACCGGTCTTTAAATCGGCTGAAATTGATTATGAATTAGATTCACCGCCGTCATCTCCTCTTTTTCTTGAAGTTGTCGAGACAGGAGATAAATATGTGATAATCCGGTGGAAGAAAAATGTTGACCACGATATAGCCGGTTACAATATTTACTACGGAATTAAAAACGGCGAATCCGAGGGTATTATCAGATATGCCGGAGGAAAGCGTTTGGCGAATTTTTCTAATTCAAATTACGTTACCGTTAAAATCGACAATAATCTTATTGAGGAAAACCGGGGAAGATACGTGCGCGGAATGCTTGAATATCCCGAAATGAAAAATAACGTATTGTATTATTTTTCTGTATCGGCTTATGATTCATATAAAGTTGATACGCAATATAATCATGAAGGCCGCAAAAGCGCCGAAGTGTACGCCAGACCCTCTCAGCAATCAGAAATAACAAGGTAATATGACAAAAATTATTCCCCTTTCCATCCCCGATAAATATATTCGCGGGATAGAAAAGATTTACTCGACTTTGGAAAAAAACGGAAATGAATGCTTTATGGTCGGCGGTGCTGTCCGCGATCTTATAATGGGTTCACCGGCAGAAGATTATGATTTTGCTACAAACGCACGTCCCGAAGAGCTGATGAAAATATTCCGTCACGCGGTTCCGACAGGAATAAAACACGGAACAGTCAGCGTTATTGTTGACGGTGAAGTTTTTGAAGTTACTACATACAGAAACGACGGAAAGTATGATGACGGAAGACATCCGAATGAAGTGATTTTTTCTGATTCTCTTGAAGTTGATATCTCGCGCCGGGATTTTACCATGAACGGACTTGCGTATAACTACCGAACCAGTGAAGTTGTTGATTTCTGCGGCGGCATCGAAGATATAAATAAACGCGTGATACGAACCATCGGTAAACCTGTTGACAGATTTTCCGAAGACGGACTGCGTCCTTACCGAGCGTGCCGGTTTGCGTCAAAACTGGGATTTGATATTGAAGACGAAACTTTTGATTCGATAGGGTTAACTCTGGAAGTTTCTGCGAAAGTTTCGGCGGAGAGAATACGCGACGAGTTCGTTAAAACTGTGATGACGGATAGACCTTCAGTCGGACTTGAATATATGCGTAAGTCGGGTCTTCTTGAACAGTTTCTTCCGGAGCTTTTTGCGTGCTATGGTGTCGAACAGAACAAATACCATGCATTCGATGTTTATTATCATTGCGTCTATTCATGCGACGCAGCTCTAAATGATAAGCTAGAAGTTAAACTCGCGGCGCTGCTTCATGATATCGCGAAACCTCAGGTCCGCCGCAAAGGCGCCGACGGAGAAAACACTTTTTATAATCACGAAGTGGTCGGAAGCCGCATGGTTAAGAATATCATGAAGAGGCTTAAGTTCTCAAACGCCGAAATCGACTGTGTTACTAATCTCGTCATTAATCATATGTTTCACTACACAGAAGACTGGAATGACGGTGCAGTCAGAAGATTTATGCGTAAGGTCGGAGTCGAAAATCTCGGTGACTTGGCGCGCGTTCGTCTTGCTGACCGTGCCGGAAACGGTTCGAGAAGCGGCATGCCGGCACCGATACATGAACTTTTCCGCCGAATAGAACAGATAATTGAAGCTGAAAACGCGATAACCGTGAAAGATTTATTAATTAACGGCAATGATGTTATGAGCATGTTTCATGTTAAACCTGGTCCAATAATCGGCAAAATACTTAATGAGCTTCTTGAGATTGTGCTTGATGATCCTGCTGCAAACACTGCGGAAAATCTTGCCGAAAAAGCAAAAGAGATTTATGAGAAGGAAGTACGCGGTGAAAACTGAAAAGTTTACAAACCCCAGAATAGAAAAACTTACTCCCTTTATTGTAATGGAAATTCTTGAGCGCGCTAATGAAATGACTTCGCGCGGAATAGATGTAATTCATCTTGAAGTGGGTGAACCTGATTTCGATCCGCCTGAATGTGTGACTGAGGCAGTACGATTGTCTCTTTCATCCGGTGAAACTCATTATACTCATTCTCTCGGAATGCGGGAACTGCGTGAAGCAATTGCTTCTTTTTATAACAGCGAATATAATGTGGAAGTAAATCCCGAATGTATTGCCGTAACTTCCGGATCTTCACCCGCGATACTTCTTGCTCTCAATGCTCTTTGTAATGAAGGCGATGAAGTTATAATTTCGAATCCGGGATATTCGTGTTATAAAAATTTCATTCATTCTGTAGGCGCAGTTCCTGTTGAAGTTCAAGTTTCTGCTGCAAACGGTTTTCAGTATGAAAAATCTTCTTTTAAATCTGCCGTAACTGATAGAACGCGCGCAGTATTTCTGAATTCGCCTATGAATCCTTCCGGAGTTCTCGCAAGTGATAGAACATTCGAAATGCTGGCTGAAAGCGGCATTACGGTTATTTCTGATGAAATCTATCACGGTCTTGTTTACGGCAGACGCGCGCGGAGTATGTTTGAATTTTCACGTGACTCGATAGTCATCAACGGTTTTTCCAAGCGTTTTGCGATGACGGGTTTGCGCCTCGGATACTTGATTGTTCCTGAGATATTGATTCGTTCTGTTCAGATACTTCAGCAGAATCTATTTATATGCGCTCCGTCGATTGCTCAGCGCGCAGGCATAGCGGCTTTGCAGTGCGCGGGTGATGATGTAAGAAAAATGGTTTCAGTCTATGACGAACGCAGAAAATATATGCTTATGCGTCTTGAAAAAATCGGGTTTACAATCAGTGCTGAACCTTTTGGTGCTTTTTATATTTTTTGCGGTGCCCGCAAATTTACAAATGATTCGTATTCATTTGCTATTGAAATTCTTGATAAAGCCCATGTCGGAATAACTCCCGGTGTAGATTTCGGAACAAACGGCGAGGGTTTTGTCAGGTTTTCTTACGCTAATTCGATGGAAAGAATTAAGGAAGGCCTGGATAGAATCGAAGCTTATCTCTCGTCTAGAAAGTAATGATTATCTGAATTCGACCGAATATCTTTTGTCGGTCAGTTCGAATTTGTCCTTTAGGTTTTCTGTAGCAATTATTTTAAAATCTTTAGTTATGATTACGGCCTTGCCTGATATTTTTTTTATCAGTTCGACAGCATCATTTGAATTCATTATGAAAACTTTGCTCATTGCGTCGCTTTCAACTGAGGAGGTTGCAATAATTGTAGCACTTGCGATATCCGATTCGGACGGGTATCCGGTTTTCGGATTTATGATGTGATGATATGACTTTCCGTTTTTTTTGAAAAAACGTTCGTATGCTCCCGACGTCGAAATATAACAGTCATAAAGAGAAACGGCGCAGACATATTTTCCATTTACTCCGTCCGGAGACTGAATTCCTATCCGCCAGGGTTTTCCGTCCGGAGATTTTCCCAGAAGACCTATGTTTCCGCCGATGTTTATGAATGCATTATTTATTCCGTGCTTCTTATAAATACTAATTACTTCATCGGTTGCAAAACCTTTCGCGATTCCTCCGAGATCGGCCATCTGTCCGTTTTTTTTGAGTTTAGCTGATGAGTTCTTTTCGTCGATTATGATATCCCTGTAATCAAGCAGGGGAAGAAGCTCTTTGATTCTTTTATCGGAAGGAATATCAGCATCGGGAGAAGTCACTTTCCACAGTTTTGACAGCGGACCCGTCAGAATATTGAATGCTCCGCCGGTAATCTCGGAATAATAAATTGATTTCTTTAGAAGATATAAAGTTTCCGGCTTCATTGTGACAAAGTTCTGTCCGGCATTTGAATTCAGCTTCGATAAATCGCTTTTATCGTCATGAAAGCTCAGCTCTTTTTCAAGATACGCAAGACGTGCGCTTGCTTCGATTACAGCCTGTTCAGCGTTTTTACCATAGACAGTCTGGGAAATAACAGTTCCCATTCTGCTTTCGGAAATTATTAAAGGCTGTTTTTGTGCACATGCAGAAAAGAGAACTACGCATGCAGTTAATGCTATGCTCCAGAAAATAATTCGCGAGATAAAAGTCATCAGTTAAGATTTTGTCCGTTGAAGAAATTCTTGTATTTCATATCTGTGCCGAGAATGTGACTCATCAGCCAGTCTTTTAAAAAATTCATTATCGAAAGACTTATGGTTGTTTTACCTGAATCTATCTGAGATTTATATTCCTGAACTTTTTTTATAAGTTCATCATGCTCCTTTTTGTGCTTGAAGAAATCAGGATATGCTGTTTTTGACATATTATCTTCTTCGTGAGCGAAATGTGTAATAGTATAATCGATAAGGTCTTTCAGGGTTTTTCCCATTACCGCATCGGTTTCTTTCATTAAGAGTGCAAGATGCAAGCGGTTGATTATTTCGATAAGCTTTTTGTGTTCATTGTCGAAAATTTCTACTCCTACGCTGAACGAATCTTCCCATTCTATGTAAGCCATGATTCCTCCCTGATGATATCAGTATTAAAATAGCACGTTAAATCTGCAAATCAATTATTTACGGTTAATTCTTTAAAAAAATAGAAGTTTGATGCAAATCTTGACAGTTTATCATTTATATGTTTCAATCTGACAGGGATTATTATGAACAAACTGACTGCAATTTTTATTTTTGCGTTTTTTACTTTCTTGCCGATGAAACTTGTTTATCCGGCAGATTTTAAAACCGGCAGGCCTTCGGACATCGATAACAAAAAAGATTATTTCAGAGCAGGAATGGATGCCGGATACAAAAAAGATTTTTATTCTGCGGCATTCGAGATGAGATATTCGTATTATTCCAAACCGGATTCTTACAGGTTTTTCTGGTATCTCAAACAATTAAATGACGCGAAGCTCTATGAAGCTGTTATAAAAGAATTTAGCACTGCACCAGAAGAATATCATTATCATAAAGCATATCAGTTCGGTGCTGCCAGATATTACGCTCAGGCTCTTCTTGAACAGGGGAAAAGAGATGATGCCGTAAAAGTTCTTCTAAAATATTATTATAAACAGAAAGATAAAGATATTGCTTATATGCTTTTATCACATTTCTGGAATTCTGAAAAATGCGGAAATGTTTTTATTTTAAATTCAAAGCATGATGAAATGTTGAAAGACATTGCTGATAATTTTCTATTAATTTATAATGAAAAGAATTCCTCTCTTGCAGATGCGTTTTTGGATCATATGAGCGTTGCGGTTTCTCAGGCGGCAATAACCGGAATTAATAACCGGAAGATGAACGAAAGTTTTATTTTCCGATTTGATCTGATGAAAAAAGTTTTTGAAGTATGGAAGAACGATTCAAAAAGTATAAACCGTATGGATTTTGAAAGCCTTATCCGCGCGTTTGATTATTTTGCAAAAAATCCTCCATCAGTTAAAAAGCCGTATGAATTCACATGGCTGAATATCTATGTTCCTCGTGTCAATTCTTCAATTATCGTAAATGGAAAGAACAAAGCAGTTAAAATCGAATTTTCAAAGGAGGAAATATCACGTCGGATTTTCGACACGACCATGCATTTCAATACGCTTGCTGTATTTTATTATTATTTAAGCAGCGGAAACATCCTGATGAAATCGCGTTTTGAAATAATAGACGCCGAAGTGACACGATCTGATACGGCTTCAAGCATTCAGTCCATTGTTACAGAATCCGTCAGACCTTATCCTTCAAAACTGCTTTATGATAATTTCAGGCAATATGACGGCGTGATGTGGTTTTTCCCGCATTATGAAACTGCAACTTATCTCGGCGGAGTAAAGAGCCTTATTCTGGTACCTGATTTTTTAAGTGCAAAGGATTTCAGAATGTTTACCAAGATGCCTACATCTGCTTCATGGAGAGTTCTGATACATGAGGTTTTTCATAATTTCGGATACTTCTGCAAAATTGATAATGGACATACTTTTACGGAAGCCAATAAATCTAAGTGGCCTTTATGGTATGCTAAACTCGTCAAAGAAAATAACGGAAAGACCGGAGAGCTCTTCTGGTACGAAGGCCTGATTTCGTGCAGGGATAATTCTGATAATTTTGCTGAAGTTAAAAAAGCGAAAGAATCATATCTGCCTCAGCAAGATGTTTTTAAAAAAGCATTAGTTTATTCTTCAAAAACTTCAGATGATGCATGTACTTTCGCACGCGAAATTCTGTCAAACGCGGACAAAGTACAGAATGATTTGAAGAAACAGACTGAGCTTATAAAATCAGCGATTGATAAGGCTCCATTGATGCCGCTTCCTCTTTTTAAATACGCTTATGCCGTGCAGTGGCGTGAGAAAAATTATGAAAAATCAATTCCGTATTACGAAAAATATCTCGAAATTTTTTCAGGTTTTGACGATTCTGACACGGCACTCATTTATTTAGTAGGTTGGTACACATCGAAGAATCCTGAGCGTGCGCTTTTGCTTCTTGATAAGTATGGACAAAATCCATCGAGCGAAAAGGTTCGCAATGAACTCAATGAACGGCGCATAAAACTTTTGAAGATTAATAAAAAAAATGAAAAATAAATAATATATCGATTTCTATGTGTATGATCATGAATTGATAGTAAAGCTTTGATTTGCGTGATTAGAAATATATTGGAGTAAACATGAAAAAATTCGGAATAATATTAGGCGGATTTCTTCTTTCGTTTTCAGGCGGTGCCGCATATTCGTGGGGTGTATTTACAGTTCCTCTCATGGAACTTTTTGATTGGAATAAGTTTGAAGCGAATATTTCATTTACGGTTTTTATGCTGGTGTTTGCGGTATGTATGCTCCCAGCGGGAATGGCGGCCGACCGTTACGGTTATAGATTTGTTTCACGAATCGGTTCGTTTTTGCTGCTTCCTGCATATCTTCTTGCGTCTCTGGTTGGTGTGGTGGGTCATAACTGGTGGCTTCCCATGACACATGGTTTAATCGGCGGAATAGGATGTGCCTGTGTATATTCAGTAATCGCTCCTGCTGTCCGATCTCATGTGAGTAAAAATACATCTTTTGCATTGTCTATAGCTGTAATGGGATTTGGTCTAGCTTCGGTATTTATTGCACCAATAAAAGTCAGACTCCTGATTCCGGGGCTTGGCATTTCGGGCACACTTGCAGTGATGGGGCTTATGGTTTTTGCGGGTTCATTTACAGGATCATTTTTGATGCCTGCTAAAAATAAAAGCGGAAGTGCTGTTATTTTTATGCCGGCAAAAATTGTAAGAGAAACATTATTAACCAAAAATTTCTATATGCTCTGGTTTATATTTGCTTCATTCGTAATCGGAGGTTTTCTAAGTCTGGGACTTTTCCCGTCATTCGCTAGATTAAACGTAACATCAGATCCGTTTTTTTCTGCATTAGTTGTTTCCCTTTTTTCCGCAGTAAACGGTTTCGGCCGTCCAGTTGCAGGATATTTGTCGGAAAAAATAGGTTATGCGAAAATTATAATGACTTCAGGATTTCTGCAGTTTCTCTTTCTATTGATGCTCGCCTTATTACCTTCTTCGGGTATCCTCCTGATTATAGTTTCTATTATTACCGGATGGTCGTTTGCTGTTATACTCGGTTTATATCCTTCTTTTACTGCTTTCATTTTGGGAAATGAAAACCTTGGTACGAAATACGGAATGGTATTTACAGGTTTCGGTCTTGGCGCGACGGCATTATTGGGAGGGAGTTTTCTCTATGATGTAAGCGGCAGTTTCAGTACTGCGTTTCTTTCGGCAGCATTAACATCTTTTATATCAGTGTTACTGATTATTCTATTGATGTATTTCCGGAAAAAGTATAATAGAGGTTCAGCGTGATTGAAGTGGATCATGTTTTATTTCGGGCTATGTTTAATGACTAAGAGTAATTAATATAAACTTTTAGTGGTATTGGAAAATCCAAGAGGTTTTACCGGTCAGTTGTTCTGCTGATTTTCAACTTATATTAAGATCTCTCTTTTAACACCATGTTTTTTAATTAATGGTACTTCTCGATTGAAGAGCTGGTAAATATTTGCAAAAAAAATATTTACCATGTTACTTTTCTGGGGTTCTACCGTATATATTATGTCAAACTTATTGAGCGATTTAGGTATCATCTCGCAAAATGGGTTTGTTTTTTGAGGAAGAATATTGTAAATACAGCTGGTTTACACCTCGAAAAACGGAGTAATTAAATAATAATGAGGAAAGACATGTTCACAAACTATTCCTTGCTCATGGAAGAATGTTCGAAAGGATATCCTGAGAAATTCATTCATGTTTATGACCACTATTTTAAAAAGATATATGATTTTGCATATTATCGCACATGCAATCGCGAAAGTGCCGAAGATATAACCAGTCAAACGTTTATGCGGGCGCTGGAAAAGGCAGACACCTATGATAAAAGTCGTGCGAATGTATCAACATGGCTTTTTAAAATTGCTTCAAATTTGATATCAGACCATTTTCGGGCAAAAAGAAAAAGCAGCAGTCTTGAGGTCATTGAAGAACTTGCAGCCAAGGATGATTTCGAAAATGAAGTTTCAGAGAAAGAAATACTTTCTCAAGTTATGGCTGTACTTAAAAAACTTCCGGAAAAGAAAAGAGAAATCATTATTTTACGTATATGGCAGAATATGTCATACAAGGAAATTGCTGAAATATCTGGTGCAAGCGAAGCATCATGTAAAATGATTTTTTACCGTGCGATTGATGAAATCCGTGAAAAAATTCCATTAGATTCGGCAGTGATATTAATGCTTTTGTTTGCAGCATGCGGAATGGAGGTTTAGCTATGAAGATAATTCAAATAATAAAAAACAAAATTAAGATAAACTTAATTGAAAAAGATTTAATCTCATTTGATTCAGATATTTTCGCTGATTCAGAGAAAACACGCCAAATGATAAAATCTCTGATTTGCTTGCGTCCTAATATTGTAATGCGTCGTACTTATAAAGCGGAATTGCGGAAAGAAATTAAAAAGCAGATTAGCGAATTAAGATATAAGAAAAAATCGATTTCGTTACTTGAATTTATAAGAGCGCACAAGAAAATTATATCTGTTTCAGCTGCTTCTTGTGTTATGATTGCTGTAGTGATCAGTGTTGTATTCAGTGAAAGATTTGATGAATTCCATTCAAATGTAAGGGAAATAGAAGATTTGGCGATTGCAGATCCATTACTTTCAGAATCAAGTGACAGTTTGAATATTTTCGATAAAGAATTATATCCCGATCAAGCTAAATCTGAATATGATGAAGAAAATAGCGCGCGTGTTGCTTTAAAGAAAAATAGTGAAAAATTTCAAGGTCACGGATGGAATCCTAATGGTCCATCAACTGAAGAGCCGTTAGAAATTCATGGTGGCGGGCGAATAGGTTGGGTTAAAGAGTCCAATGATAAAGATTTAGAAATTTCTCAACTTTTCAACACAGAATCTTATAATATTATCATTGACAATGATTTTCAAGATCCGGCCAAAACTCCGCTTTCAACATTTTCTGTGGATGTTGATAAAGCGGCATATTCGAATGTCCGCCGCTTTATCAATGACGGCATATTGCCTCCCAAAGATGCAGTTCGAATTGAAGAGATGATAAACTATTTTTCTTATGATTATAACAGTCCAGGAAAGTCCGACCCTTTTTCGGTTAATACTGAAATCGGTACTTGTCCATGGAATCCTCAGAACAAGATTATGCTTGTCGGTTTGCAGGGAAAGATTATTTCGAAAAAAGAAAAACTGCCTTCGAATATCGTTTTCTTGATAGACAGTTCAGGCTCAATGGGTGCACCCGAAAAGATGGGATTGTTAAAAAAGTCTTACAAGATGCTCGTAGAAAAATTGGATAAAAATGACCATGTATCTATTGTTGCTTATGCCGGTTCTGCGGGAGTGATTCTTGAGCCGACTCCGGGGAACAAAAAAGATAAGATAATCGCTGCACTTGACAGAATAGAATCAGGCGGTTCTACTGCAGGGGGTGAGGGCATAGAACTTGCTTATAAGGTAGCGGAAAAGAATTTTAATAAAAAAGGAAACAACCGCATTATTATCGCAACTGACGGTGACTTTAATGTTGGAGCTTCAAGCGATGCTGAAATGGTGCGTCTTATTGAATTAAAACGTGAGAAAGGTATATTCATTTCCGTAATTGGTTTTGGGATGGGTAATTATAAGGATTCAAAGATGGAGATGATTGCAGATAAAGGAAATGGAAATTATTTCTATATAGATACGATTAATGAAGCGAAAAAGGTTATGATAGAAGAGATGGATTCTATGTTATTTACAATAGCAAAGGATGTTAAAGTACAAGTAGAATTTAATCCGCAGAATGTCGCGTCTTATCGTCTTATTGGATATGAGAATCGTGTAATGAAGACTGAAGATTTTGAAGATGATAAAAAAGATGCTGGTGAAATCGGTGCGGGACATAGTGTGACTGCATTATACGAAATTGTACCGAGAAAAAAAGGAACAAATAGTTCAAAGAATGCTCTGCGTTATCAACAGATTGCATCAATTGGTGATGGAGGTAAGGATGAAGAAATTGCTCTAATAAAATTACGTTATAAGCAGCCGCAGGGAGATAGGAGCGAGTTGATAGAATTTGTTGTAAATAATGATTTTAACAATGCAACTGCAAATTTATATTTCGCTTCTGCGGTTGCAGAGTTCGGCATGCTTTTGAGAGATTCCCAGTATAAGGCAAAATCATCTTTTGATAGTCTTATAATGCGTGCTGAACTTTATAAAGGTAATGATAAATTCGGATATCGGAGAGAATTCATAAATCTTGCGAAGAAAGCAAAAGAAATATCATCTTCAAAAAAGAAATAGTAGAAGCAAATAAAAAGCCGTGTTGTAATAAAAATGCAACACGGCTTTTATATATTTTAAATTCTGCAACTTTTTAAAGAGTCTTAAATTATCTCCATGACCTTATCTGCTATAACTTTCGCGAGTTCCGCATGGGCTTTTTCATCGAGGTGTATCGCATCAATCGGTGTAGGCTTTATATGCTTTGCCGAGTCGATGAAACTGCAGTTTTTTGTGAGCGCAGTTTCCTGAAAGTGTTTACCCAGTTCTTTTGATTTTTCTTCAGCATCTTCAAACAATTTTTCAAAGTCTGTTTCGGTTAAGTTTCCTACTTCTGGAGGAGAGATTAGAATTATGTTTTTCGCAGGCTGATCAAAAAAACCGCTTTTCATTATTTCGTCTATCAGAGAAGCGGCACCCTGTGCGATATCCCAGGCTGAAGCATTGAATTTTTTCTTGAGATCATTTGTTCCGAGCATTAAAATTATGCAGTCAATTGGCCTGTGTGTTTCAAGAATCAATGAGATGTATCTTTTTCCGTTTTTGTTTTCGCCTTCATACGGATCGTCGAGTACGGTTGTGCGCGCGCAAAGGCCTTCTGCAATGACCTTGAAATTTTCTCCGAGAATACTTTCTAAAATTGATGTCCATCTTTTATCGTATGGAAATCTATCTCTCGTTTTAGCATCATAGCCCCATGTGTTTGAATCGCCGTAGCAGAGAACAGTTTTGATCTTCATAAAAGTCTCCTTATCGCTTTTGGGAGTATTTCTCTTTGAAATTCATTCCAGTTTCGATATCATCTGTAATTATCATGTCGGCGTAATTGCTAACCAGTTTAAAATCTTCAGGATTATTGACAGTCCATACGATCATTTTATTGGAAATTAAACTAAATATAAACATCGCAAGTTTAAGTTTAATTCCCTTGACGATGTAGAAAAACTCAAGCGGCATATTTACGGAGTAGGGACGCTGAAGCGCAAGAGAAAAAAGCAGCCTCAAAAATCCTTTTTTGAAATGAGAATGTTCAAGAAGACAGCCTATTTTGTATCCGCTTTTCTTATAATCAGAAAGAAGACTGTGGTCAAATGAAGAAACGATTAGTTCTTCCTTGCGTGAACTTAAAATAATATCAATTTCTTTGAAATGATAATTTCTTATTGTTTCGGCTTTTAGTTCAGCATTAATTATTTTACCGGAAGGAATATTTTCAAGAAATGAAGAGAGCCTTGGAATGGTTTCTTTTCCTGAACGCAATTTGCCGAGATTTTTAAATTTGTTTAGAGCGATGTCCGTTGTTTTTCCGTGTGAAGTTATTATTTCATCATGAATTATTACAAATTCATCGGCACATTTCTGCACATCGAATTCGATTCCGTCAGCACCATACTCAAAGGCTTTATCTGCTGAAAAAAGGGTGTTCTCTCCGTAAAGTCTGCGGTATCCTCTGTGAGCGAGTATCGATATTGTGTAAGTTTTGCTTTGGTTCTTTTTCATAAGTAAAAGCGGCGCTTAAAGCGCCGCCTGTATATTACTGCTGTATTTCTTTCTGTTCCTGTGCGATGTTAAGAAGAAAGTCTCCTATATGTTCGAGCTGTTGAAGAATATCAATGTAGAGAATTTCCATTCTAACATTGGCGCCGCTTTGTATTCTTTTCCGTGCGTTTTTCTTCAAGCTGTTTCTGAAAGCGTTAATTTTCTTTTCCATTTCATGAGCAAGAGAAAAATCACGCTCTGATATAGGTTTGTGCATGTTGCTGGCGATAAAATTGAGAAATCTTTTAACTTCAAGAAGAAATGGTTCTATCTCCTTGTCCATCTCATCGGTGAAGACAATTTTTTTCTCGGTTTTCTTTTCAATAATCTTGGTTAGATTATTGCACGAATCTCCGATACTTTCAAGCTCATCAACTATTTTCAGCATATGATTCAGATTCATTAAACTTTTATCACTCGGAGCTTCCTGTACGCATTCTGCTATAAATTTAGAAATTTCTTCCTGCATCTGGTCGGTATAGTTTTCCATTTTCTTGATTTTGCTTACATCGTCAGAATTTACTCCCTTTGATGAAGAGAAAAATGAAATAACATTGTCGTACATTTCAGAAACTTTTTCCGTCATTTTGATAATTTCGGATTTCGCTGTTATGATATTGATTTCAGGAGTATCCTGAAGTGCCGCTGAAACATATTTAAGTTTATAAACCGAATCATCTTTTATTTCTTTACCAGGTAGTATTTTTTCAATCAGCTTGGCATATGCCGGTACAAACCAGATGAAGATGGCGCTGTTAACAACATTGAACATTGTATGAAACATCGAAAGATGACTCGGAGTGTTTTTTGAATCTGTTGCTGCACCAGGAACAAGAAAATCGATGAAAGTTATAAAGTAACTGAATGCAGCAAGCATCCAGATAACACCGAAGACATTAAACATCGTATGAGCCATTGCCGTGCGTCGTGCATGTATTGACTGACCGAATGCGGCAAGCTGAGCGGTGATTGTCGTACCGATATTTTCGCCAAGGCAGAGCGCGCATGCAGTCTGGAAGTCAATCCATCCGGCATAAGTCATCGTGAGAGTAATCGCCATCGCGGCGCTTGAAGATTGAATTATAATTGTTAGTAAGGTACCGATTATTACGAAAATTATGTTTGAAAGGAAACCCATGCCGGTGAAGTTTGTAAGCATTTTCAAAGCATCGGGATATTTATTAATGTCAGGAACGCTGTCTTTTAGGTACATCAAACCTATAAAAAGTATTCCGAAACCTATAAGTGTTTCACCGAAATATTTCTTAGTTTTAGATTTTGTGAAAATGAAAGGAAAACCGATTGCAATCGCAGGAATGGCAAGTTTGATAATGTTGAATTTGAAACCGAATATTGACACAATCCATGCTGTGACTGTTGTACCAATGTTTGCACCCATTATTACGCCGATGGCCTGAGTGAGAGTGAGGAGCCCTGCGCTGACAAAGCTTACGACAAAAACGGTTGTTGCAGATGATGACTGTATTATTGAAGTGATTCCGAGACCAGTCAAAAAAGCGGTAAAGCGGTTATGAGTCATGTAGCCGAGGAGTTTTTGGAGTTTTTCTCCGGCTGAATTTTGAAGACCGTCGCTCATGAGCTTCATTCCGAAAAGAAAAAGCCCGAGACTTCCGACCACCTGTATTACTGCTGAAACAATATCCATAGAATCCTCCGAAACAGCTTAAGCATTTTTTTCTATGAAGATACTGTCAAGGAAATATTAAT
>JAKPJF010000200.1 GCA_029554345.1 Spirochaetota bacterium
TACTTCATGCTGTCTTTTTCTTGCTTCTTTTGCCTTTTTTTCCTTCTCAAAATAATACTTGCTAAAATCCAGAATCCGACATACCGGAGGAACAGCATTAGGAGAAATTTCCACCAAATCCAAATCCATATTTTCTGCTTTGCGTAGTGCTTCTTTCAATGAAACAACTCCTATCTGTTTACCATCAGGACCTATCAGACGAACCTTTTCTGCTGTTATCTGATTATTGATTTTTTCTTTAGGCACAACTTCATGCGTGCGTGCTTTTCCTTTCTTAATCCGGATTATAAGAACCTCCTTCTTACCGGAAACAAAACAAGCGGTTCTCTTTTTTTCAGAAAACCGCTTGCTTCACAGTAAATACTTTTGTATTTCTTTTTATATGGGTTTAAACCTTATCAGCACAATAATCAAGCCATAAGGTAGAAGCAAGCAGCTTCATTTTCGGGAGCATTTTTTTGCCCTGCCAAGTCCTGTCAATCACTTTTTCTGCGAAGTATGAAACAAAGAGGAAAAGAGAATGGCAAGATGGAAAAAC
Organism: Spirochaetota bacterium; assembly: GCA_029554345.1. Classification (GTDB taxonomy): domain Bacteria; phylum Spirochaetota; class UBA4802; order UBA4802; family JAFGJZ01; genus JAKJGA01. Next base: position 539 of record JAKPJF010000200.1, read on the forward strand.
AAAGAGAAAGAGAATAATGAAGAATTGAAAATGGTTGAGAAGGTTGATAAGGTTTAGAAGGTTGAGATGGTTTAGAAGGTTGAGATGGTTTAGAAGGTTGAGATGGTTGAGATACTTTAAAGCCCGTCAGGGCGACATAACGATAGCGATGGTGGCGTAAGCCCCTCGTTAAAATGTAAACCCCGAGTTCCTTTTTCCTTTTTTCTTCCCCTTTTTCCAAAAGCCCGTCAGGGCGACACAATTATAGCGATGGTGGCGTAAGCCCCTCGTTAAAATGAAGAATGAATTAAGTCCGGAGTCCTCATTGCTTATATAAATTTACACATTCTCACAAATTAATTTAACGATGAGGACTCGAGATGACTAAAAAAATAGAACTCAGATGACTGGATCAACTGGATCAGCAGGATTTCACATATCGTGCAGATTGAAAATGCATAAATATTTTTGTAGCTTATGTGGATTCCTACTTTCGCAGTAATGAAAAACGGCTTATCATTCAAAAAATGATATTACTTAATGGTAAATAAAAGAAAAAATCCTGTAACTCCTTTTAATCCTGTTCATCCCCTACCTATTCAAATCTGCGTCATCTGCGAAATCTGCGTGAAACCTTTTTCTGTGTAATCTGTGAGAAACAAAAAAAACTGGTCGGGATGACAGGATTTGAACCTGCGACCACTTGAACCCCATTCAAGTACGCTAGCCGGACTGCGCTACATCCCGAACCGTTTAATTTACCTTAAAAAATAGGGACGGGATTTTGACAAGCAAAA
>JAKPJF010000206.1 GCA_029554345.1 Spirochaetota bacterium
TTGAACGCTTATTAAGCGGAGATGGCAAAACGCATTGCAATATTGTAATATGAATGAAAGTAATCAAACATACTATCTCTACATCATCGCGGCAGAAACAACATTCGACAAGAGCGAAAAACTGAGCGAATCCGCAGGCTACAAAATAAAAATAAGTTGATTAATTACCTCTCCCCGCATGAATTTACCTTTTATATCAATCGATTATTTCTCTTTCTCCGCGAACTTCATGTTCGCTCCGAGTACGGCCATATAAATAGACTTCTCGCCTCAAACTTCAAGGTAACGCTTGCGTTCTTCCGCTGGGAGCTTAAAGCTCCTCTCGCGGGCAATATTTCCGCCTCCATGCGGAAACTCGCGTGCCCTCTCCTAAAAGGAAAGGGCTATCTATCAATAAATGCACACTGCCTCAGAAAAAATTACGCGTATACTGAGCGGAGCGAATAAACGCGTAATGATATTATCTGATGATTGATTTCCAAAATCACGAAAGTGCGCTAAGCACTTTTAAAAAAGATAAATGACAGCAAGAACACTTAAAATGTCCGACGAAGTCGGACACCGAATAAGCGCAGACTATCGCAGACATTACGAAGTAATGCGCGATAGTTCTGTCGCGACAAGCCCCGCGCAGCGGTGCCCTTTTCTTGCGTCCATTTCTTTTGGGCAACGCAAAAGAAATGGACAAACGGATTTAAAAGGTGCGGAGCACCTTTTGGTTATTGCATGACACCATGCAAGAAACGAATCAATAAGGCGCAGCCTTATAAAAAGTAAGCTCAACTCTTGAGCAGAAGGAGAAAGAATATTAAAGGCGATGCCTTTGAAATTACAATTTCTTTTCAATCTCATTCAAAATATCATTACTGGACTTGGACAATTCGTTCATCATCCCTGTAATATTTTGAAATAGATTATTTACCTTAACAACATGATTCTTCAGATCGCTGAATACGATATAATTTTTTCTGCTGGCGGCATTCGATTCTTCAATATTAGCCGATATGATATTCAATACTTCCAATATATTCTTTGTATTTTTAGCAGTCGATTCGGAAAGCTCTTTTACTTCAGAAGAAATTACCTGAAAACCGAGACCGTATTTTCCGGCTCTTGCCGACTCGATAGAAGCATTGAGTGCGAGAATGTTGATGCTGTCAGAAAGATTTTCAATCAAGTGAATCATCTCGATCATTTGAGATATGCTTTCAGATGTCTTCTCGATTATATCATTGGCTGATTTGAGCTGTTCAAGCCCCGTACTCGTGATGTTGGTAAGCTCCTTCGTGCTTTTTATTTCTTCTTCAGAAAGCAGCGCAACCTGCTGAATCGATTCGAGCATCGGCATCACAAGCGTGTTAATCTTTTTACTGCGCTCTTTTATACCCGACAGAATAATTTCGTTTTCCTTATAAATATCAATTCCTTTCAGAGCGCTCGCGATCTCGGAAGTGAAAGCCTCATAAATAAGTCCGAAAAGATTTTTCGATTCATAAAGAACATAACCGACCGTTTCGTTGTTATGATTTAGCGGAATCACATTAACAAGCCACGGACTTGCGTGGTCCGCAATCCACAGATTATCCGGAAGAATCTTTTGCGTCTCAAAGGATTCATTTTTACCGACATATTCTTTTTCACCGTTATACTGAAATATAACATTTGAAGTTTTTGATATCGGATAATTATCCGGATCATCAAAAAGAACA
>JAKPJF010000015.1 GCA_029554345.1 Spirochaetota bacterium
GGATGAAGATTTAAGACTTTTAACAATAATAGCTTCAATCATATCGCAGGGTGTCAGGCTTCGCCAGATTGCAGGTGAAGAAATGGACAAGCTCAAAGATGAAAACATGCGTCTTACCGACCAGCTGCGCGAAAAGCACGGCATGGGTAATATAATCGGCAACTCGAAAATCATGCAGGGGGTTTATTCTCTAATTGAAAAAGTTGCCTCGACGAATACAACAGTGTTAATTCTCGGTGAAAGCGGAGTCGGAAAAGAAAAATACGCGAATGCCATTCATTTTAATTCAAACCGCGCCAATGCACCTCTTATAAAAGTTAACTGTGCGGCCTTGCCTGAATCGCTGATTGAAAGCGAACTTTTCGGTCACGAGAAAGGATCTTTTACCGGCGCTATGAGTACAAGAAAGGGCCGCTTTGAACTTGCTGATAATGGAACAATATTTCTTGATGAAGTCGGAGAGCTTCCCCTTTCGGTTCAGGTTAAGCTTCTGCGTGTAATACAGGAACGCGAGTTTGAAAGAGTCGGCGGAAGTGATACGATAAAGGTTAATGTGAGAATAATCGCGGCAACCAACAGGGATATGCGTGAACTCATCTGTTCAGGAAAATTCCGCGAAGATTTGTATTATAGATTAAATGTTTTTCCGATTATCATTCCGCCTTTGCGCGAAAGAAAAACTGATATTATGCTGATAGCCGATTATTTCGTTGAAAAATATTCAGTAGAGCACGGAAAGAAAGTATCACGCATATCGACCGACGCGATAAATATGTTAGTCTCGTATCACTGGCCGGGGAATGTCCGTGAACTTGAAAACTGCATTGAGCGCGCGGTTATTCTGAGCAATGACGGAATTGTTCACGGTTATCATCTTCCTCCCAGCCTGCAGACAGGTAAAAAAGCCGATGAAGACCGAAAACGTTCCCTTGATGAAATGATTTCAAAATTTGAAGAGGAGCTTATAATCGATGAACTTAAAAATTCATCGGGAAATATCGCTCTCGCTGCAAGATCGCTTTCTGTGTCGGAAAGAATCATGGGTCTAAGGATCGCAAAATACGGAATTGATGTATCTCTTTATAAAAACTGATTTATTTCAGAGATATTCTGTATTTCTTTTCCATGTATTCCGGATTGTAGGAGCTCTTCGCCTGCCGCAGTGACTGAAGACCGAGATCCTGTTCAAAGTTGAGATATTTGCATTTGTCAGCAAGGCTCTTGGCGTATTCGTTGAAAATGAACTGATACGAGCCTTTATATCCTGGAATAGTTTTTGCGAAATGAAGAACGTGAGTATCGTCGGTCAGTTCTTCTCCGAGAATATAACCGATCGGATTATCGTCAGAGAAAAAAATCATCCCTTCAAGATTTAGTTCCTCAAAAAGATTAAGCGCTTCTATCGCTTCCGCTGAATCAGCAGAAGATTCTCCGGACAGGGAAGAGCTCCATTCGTGAACGATTTTTATTGCCGCGTCAGAATTATCTTTTGTGATGGGCTCGCCTCGTCCTCCGTGAATTTCATGAAACTGTTTCAGTAAATTTCTTTTGCTATGAAGCTTTCTTCCGGCGAAAGAAGCGATCTTTTCTGTGAGATATATGTAGTCAGAATCATTTTCGTCATGAGTAATTAAAAATTCATCAGGATTAAAAAGCGGAAGCCATTCTTCGGGCACAGGATATATGATTCCTTCTGTTTCGATTAACATCTTTAAGAAGTCTATGTCGGGTTCGGATTTTTCACATAGAGGAAGAAAGAAATTTTTTTTGTCAAGCGTCAGTCCCGTGATGCGGAGGCATCCGTCGTGATCGACAAACTTATATTTATGGGAATTTCTGAAAAGGTATAGATTTGCAAAACTAAATTCCGAAAGACGCGATTTTACTCCGCGCAGGCGCGAATAAAGTTTTTCTCTGTGAGACATGGAGAGTTCTTCTATCAGTACTGCCATTACCTTGCCCTTCCTTCAACAAATTGTCTGATAAACGGATTGTCATGCCGCATAAGTTCTTCCGGCATTCCGTCGAATATTACAAAACCTTCATGAAGCATAACCACACGGTGAGCAATCCGCAAAACGGATTCCATATCATGCGTTATAACAATTGATGTTATTGCGAATTTTTCATTCATTTCGGAAATCAGTCTGTCGACTGAACCCCCGGTAATAGGATCAACTCCGGTTGTCGGTTCGTCGTAAAGCATAATTTCAGGT
>JAKPJF010000018.1 GCA_029554345.1 Spirochaetota bacterium
GGATGAAGATATTTTAACAGTTCCGGTTGACGCTGCCCCGGACTTGTATGTAAAAGTTCTGGTTATATTGCTGCCGGAAGCGAGCTGTCCGTCGAGAAGAGAAACGGTTCCGGAATCCGAAAAAAAGAGAACGATGTAAACTTGGGAACCTTTTGATATATTCAGGTTTACATTATCATGACACTGGATTTCTTCAAGCTTGCTTGATTCAACATTTAAAACAGTATTATCGTGAGCTCTTATTCCGCTGTGACGGGAGGCTTCAGTACCTATAAAAGTCATCGTGCTGTTTCCGTATGCTTCAAGATTCCATTGCTTGTCAGAATAAGATGTAAATGTGCAGTTGTCGGCAACAAGCGATGAATTTGTTATAGTTAATGCCGTTGAATCCTCAACTTCCGCATTGAATTTCAAAGTGACATTTTTTAGAGTCAAAACAGCACCTGACTTAATTGTCAGCATGCCGTCAATTATAACTTCACAGTTTTCCCAGGTTTCGTCTGAAGAGATAACCGGATCGGTTTTATTCTGTATATTACTGCCGCCGTCCGACCCTCCACCACAGGAAACGATTAAAGCTGTTACAGAAAACCCCAGAACATAAAACGCACATTTTATTTTTTTATAAACTGTTTTCATAATCCCCACATCCAAAATCAGAACATAAAATATTATACCTGTATTTAAATCAAGATATATTATTCATTTTAGCTTGATTTTATGAGGCATGATAATTGAATGCTTAAAAACTTGCGGCATCGAAAAAACATGAAAAAGAAAGAAACCGACCTGTATCAACCTGTCAAAATCTTCCTTGAAAAAGCAGGATACTCTGTCAAAGCCGAAGTCAAATCGTGCGATATAGTCGCGATTAAAAAAGATGAAATCATCATCATTGAACTAAAACTTTCATTCAATCTTGAACTCATTTTTCAGATTATCGACCGTCAGAAAAAATGCGACTCTGTTTATGCGGCTCTGCCCCTTCCTGAAGATTATTTTAAAAACTCAAAATGGAAATCGGTCAAAAATCTTCTTCGCAGACTGAATGCAGGTTTAATTTTTGTTTCTGATAACGGAAACGTTCAGATTGTTTTTCATCCGGCAGATTTCGATTCAAAAAAAAGCCGTTCTGCAAACATGAAGCACCGCCGGGCAATCATCAATGAATTTGAATCAAGAAGTTTTGACGGAAACACGGGCGGATCCACAAGAAAAAAACTGATGACCGCATACCGCGAATCATGCGTCAAAATAGCGGCTTTTCTGAAAAAGCACAAAAAGGCCGCACCGAAGGATATGAACGAAATAGGTATTGAAACAAAGAAAGCCCAGATGATTTTAAATCGAAATTACTATGGCTGGTTCGATCATCCCGGAAAGGGAATTTACAGTTTGAGCAAACTCGGCAAAAAAGAATTTATGAAATATCTTCCGCCGAAATGATTGCAAAGAACATTCCGGCAGAACAACTACAGAACTGTGTTTAACATATTTATTTCGGTTTTACCGCATAACGGCTTTTCAGAAACAGAATTATTTCAGGAACTTTAACATCCGTGCGCGAAAGTTCTAAATCAAATATAACATCCTTTCTGACATTTTCAAACCAGCGGTAAAGATCCTTCGCCGTTTTCTGAAGATCATCTGAAGACTGGGCAATCTTTACCATTTTACGCATTTCTTCAATAGTAAAACTCTTCGTCCGGCTGTTTACATTAAGAATAAAATACGCGTCATTCGGACCTTCTGTTATCGAAATGGTGCTGCCAGTAGGTTTCTTCATTTTCGCGATTTTTGACTCAATGCCGATGTAGGCTTTTTCAACCGCATCGTCATCCCCGTCTCTTTCTTTTAGTTTCCCAGTAGGAAGCGCACGTTCTTCTTTCTCAGAAAGAACCTGTTTTACAAGCGCGCGGATTCCTGTTTCTATTTTCTCTTTCTGCGCCGGAGACAGCTTGTTGCTCATCATGGCAAGTTCATCAATAACTTCCCATCTTGATATCTTTAGAGGCATATTAAATTCTTCTCTACCCATACGTCCCCCTTCTATTTTCAACAATTATCAATCATTTATTTTTCTATGAAAGTGGCAAAACCTACAAAGCGCTTTTTCCAATATGCCTGATTTATCTTTTCAATGCATATTTTCTTGCCTGTGCTGGGCGAATGAATAAAAGTTCCGTCTCCGAGATATATTCCGACATGCGAAATTTTATTTTTGCGGATTTTAAAAAAAACAAGATCACCTTCTTTTGCTTTATCTGCCGGAACTTTGACGGCTTTCTCGTATTGAATGTCACTGCTTCTGGGAAGATTTATCTGATTTTTTGAAAAGACGTAAGCGACGAAACCCGAACAGTCGAAAACATAATTACCGTATTTTTTTGACTTATATCTGACACCAATGAATTTTTTCGCGGTTGAAACTATATCCTCGCGCTTTCCGGGGAAAAGCGAAAACGGTATGAGCATTAAAAAAATCAGAAAAAGTTTCATCGGTTAATCATCGGATATTATGAGAGATTATCAAGACTTTTTTAAGATTATTTATTTCAAATAATATTTTTGCAATATAAAGATTTTAAGTTTATAATACAGGAATAATTAAAAAGTATGAACTAGAAAGAAA